>JANQGC010000029.1 GCA_028277515.1 Anaerolineae bacterium | reverse complement strand
TTAACCCTACACCGTAACCGAAAATTCCAATTTTCGTCGGCATTCGTCGGCGCGAAATGGATGTCGCGGTTACGCTATTGAAAAATCTGCTTCATCGGCGTAATCTGTGGATAAATCCTATTACCGAATTAATAATTTCACTTACATCAGCGGTCACTACAAACCATCCGATTCTTGTTGTGGGAGAAAAAATGACCTGGTGGGAATTTATTGCGGTTGACCCTCAAATTTGTCATGGCAAAGCTTGTATTAAGGGTATAAGAATTATGATATCTGTTGTGCTTGATAATCTTGCCGCTGGATTAAACCCAGAAGAGATATTACAAGCTTACCCGTTCTTAACTCACGATACTATCCAGGCGTCAATTGCATATGCAGATCATTGAAGGGCAGCTGCCTAAAAAAGATAAGGCGTGGCGCGTTCTCTTTCCCCGTACGCCAGAGGCAGGTTTGGGTAAATCCTGGCAGTTAGCCTTGCTACTGGCCAGAGCGGGATTGGGACAGGTACTGTTTGCAATTATCGTAGCCGACCAAACTGAAGAGCAAATGGAGCCGGCGCGAGAGTTCATGCATGTTTGCCAGAAAGAAAATGGGAACAAGGTAAAAATTATTCCGTTCATCGTCACCATTGATGAATATCAGCGACAGGCCAATAACTTTATTGCCGAACATGATGTTGATATCCTGGTTGATGATTTTTCGGATCCCATCCCACATAATTTACAGCGCTGCCCGTGTGCGGTGGCTGCTTTGCGTGGTGATCCGGGTGGGAATGATCAAAACAGCCTGAAATCTATTGCCATCCCCACATCCGGTGGTCCCAATACGATGTATGTTCTCAATACGTTGATGGAGGCCGCATCGGAGGTTGAAATTGTAGCTGTTTACATTGCCAGGGAAGAATTGGGTGAGAACGAAATCGCCTTAGGACGTTCGCGGCTGAAACAAGCGTTGGATTTCATAGATGCACGTGGACGGGTCAAGAGCGAGTTGATTGTGGCTTCCTCGGTTGCCGAGGGTATCCGCGAGGTGGCTGAAAACTATGACCTGGTGGTCATTGGGGCCAGCCGCGAAAGTTCAGTAGATAAGCTGATCTTCGGCAATATTCCTGACCTTGTGGTGCGTGATTCCAAATCTACGGTCGTGGTGTTCCGCGAATCGGACAGCCGGGTGTCCCATTTGTTGGTTGACCTGGCCTGGAGATTGCAAAAATATTTGCCGCGATTGAATATGGAGCAGCGCACGGAAGCATATGTGCGTATCCGGCGGGCGGCACGGCCGACAATCGATTACTATATCCTCATTTCATTATCCTCAATCATCGCCGGTTTGGGCTTGATTGCCAACAGCGCGGCCGTGGTCATCGGCGCCATGCTGGTCGCGCCGCTCATGTCGCCCATCGTGGGCACGGGACTGTCTACGGTCCTTGGCGATGTCCGCTTTTTGCGTTTGACTGTCGGGGCTGTGCTACGTGGCGCGTTGCTGGCCGTTCTGGTGGGCATGATTGTTGGCTTTTTCCAGGTTGGGGAACCTTTGACAGTTGAACTGCTGGCGCGGACGCAACCATCGCTGCTTGACCTGGCTATTGCCTTATTCTCAGGAGTTGCGGCTGCTTTTGCCCTCAGTCGATCTAATGCTGCCGCAGCATTGCCGGGTGTGGCCATCGCCGCCGCCCTTGTTCCACCGTTGTCTACCATTGGGATCACTTTGACCGCGGGATTTTTTGTCGAGTCCTTTGGAGCGACATTGCTGTTCTTCACTAACTTTGTGGCCATTGGCACAGCTACCGCACTGGTATTCATCATATTGGGCTACCGGCCCGGCACATCACAAAAAGAGCGCCGTCGCGTTCGGGCACGCAGTGCCCAAGTTGCCCTGGTTTCTTTACTTGCGATTTCAGCATTGCTGGTTGGTACCAGTTATTTTTTGGGCCAGTCGAGAGCGCGTGAAGAGCGGATCAGAGAGGTGGTGACTTTTACATTGCGGGATATGGCCGGGGCGGATCTGCAAGAACTGGAGATCGTTTCCTTCAATGATGGTCAGTTAGTCATTGATGTGACAGCACGCTCCACCCAAAATATTGGTTTTCAAACCGCCAAAGACTTGCAGGAAGCTATTGGCCAACAACTGGTCGCCGATGACATTATTAATGAAATATCAATGACCATGACGGTGATTCGCGTGACCAACCTTGATCCCCTCATTCCGCCGACGCCGACTCCTGGCCCGTCACCAACGCCTGCGCCCACGGCCACGCCGACACTTACACCGGAACCCGTTCTTGGAACAGGTGTCGATTGATGTTTATGATTTTTACAACTGCTGCTAACAAACAAACCGTCACCAGTCGTCATTCCGAGGTCCTCCGAGGAATCTGATGTTTCATGATGTTGAGGACGTAAAGATCCTTCACTCCGCAAGCTCCGCTGCTAATGACATTGTAGCGCGAGCTTTCCAGCTTGCGGCTAAAACAACCTGGAAAGGTTGTTCTACTTATAGAACAGAGCTTGCGATGTGGGGGTTCTGCTAATGACATTGTAGCGCGAGCTT
This sequence comes from Anaerolineae bacterium, assembly GCA_028277515.1. The sequence continues at coordinate 9,931 of JANQGC010000029.1, read as the reverse complement.
TCCAGCTCGCGGCTAAAACAACCTGGAAAGGTTGTTCTACAGTATCACAAAGTGCCGGCGATTTTTGTGTGACGTCATCCGCTCATAGAACAAAACCTGCTATGTGGGGGTCTCTTTGAGACCTCAGAGTTTTTATAACAGGAATTTACTTACACTTAATTTGCCATTCTTTTCCCTTTATGCCATTATTCAAGTATGGAAAAGGTCACGCTAACACCACTTGAGAACTTGGCTTTAGAACTTCACCAGATTGGAGCTGTACAGTTTGGTAAATTTAAGCTGGCCAGTGGTAAAAAAACCACTGTTTACCTGGATTTACGGGTCCTGATTTCATACCCAAAAGTATTGAGAGAAGTGGCAGGGATTTACCACACTTTCCTGGAGCGATACAACGTATCTTTTGATTTGATCACCGCGCCGCCGATGGCCGGGCTGCCCATCGGCACTGCTTTGTGCCTGGAGATGGACCGGCCGATGATTTATCCGCGTAAAACAGCGAAATCGTATGGTATGGGCAAAGGTATAGAAGGGGTGTGGACTATAGGCCAGCAAGTGCTGGTCATTGACGATGTGGTCACTTCCGGGGGCAGCATCATCGAAACAATTGCTGCCATCAAAGCCGTTGGTCTCCAGGTGAGCGACGCATTGGTGCTGATTGATCGCGAACAGGGGGGCAAGGAAATCCTGGCCCAAGAGGGCTACCGGCTTCATTCAGTGATGACGTTGCGGTATCTTCTCTCTGTTTTACATGATAATGAGCGCATCAGCCGCAAACAGTTTAATAAGGCGATAAAGTCGGTTAGTTAAAAGAGGCTAATAATTTTTGAACGTTGGCTTCTTTGAAAAATGTTAAATCTAAATAATAATGCCGGCAGAAATTCCCTTAAATTAACCGGCCATCCACTGGACGTTCTTTTTTCTCCAGGCAGCGTTGCTGTGATTGGGGCGTCTGAGCGTAAAGGGAGTGCGGGCCGGGTCGTTGTCACCCATCTCCTGAAAAGCGATTTTCCCAATCCTATCTATCCTATTAATCCCAAGCGAGAAACGGTGCTGGGCTTGAAGGCATACCCGCAAATCACCGATGTTCCGCAGGCGGTGGATCTGGCGATTATCGCCACGCCGGTGGAGACTGTTTTGGCGATTATAGGTCAGTGTGTTGAGGCAGGGGTGGAGGCAGCGATTATTTTATCTTCCGGTTTTAAGGAGACGGGGCCGGAAGGGGCGGCCCTGGAAGCACAAATCTTACAGGTGGCGCGTGAAGGGCGCATGCGCATTGTCGGTCCTAATTGCCTGGGGGTGATGGTCCCGGACCACGGGTTGAATGCGACTTTTGCTTCGCAACCGGCGATCGCGGGGAGTGTGGGCTTTGTCAGCCAGAGCGGGGCGCTCTGTTCGGCCGTCCTTGATTGGAGCGTGAAAGAGAATGTGGGTTTCAGCGCCTTTGTCTCGGTTGGCTCCATGCTGGATGTGGGTTGGGGCGATCTGATCACCTATTTCGGCGACGATCCGCACACCAAGAGCATTATTATGTATATGGAAACGATCGGGGAGGCACGAGCCTTCCTCTCGGCCGCGCGTGAGGTGGCGCTGACTAAACCAATTATCGTGATTAAGCCGGGCCGCACCCCGGAGGCGGCGGTAGCGGCCGCCTCGCATACGGGAGCGCTCGCTGGACAAGATGCGGTAATTTCGGCTGCCTTCCGGCGCTGTGGTGTGCTTCGTGTCAATGAAATCAGCGAACTGTTCTCGATGGCAGAAATTTTAGCCAAACAGCCGCGCACGACCGGCCATCGCCTGACCATCGTGACCAATGCCGGGGGTCCGGGTGTGCTGGCAACGGATGCCCTGGTTTCCGGTGGCGGGCAGCTCGCCGCCATTTCTGCGGAAGATATGCAAGCCCTCAATGACATTTTGCCCAAACATTGGAGCAAGGACAACCCGATTGATATTTTAGGGGACGCCGGGGCAGTGCGGTATGAAAAGGTGCTGGAAATTGTGCTGAATGACAAGGAAAGTGATGGACTGCTGGTTATTCTGACTCCCCAGGCCATGGCTGAGCCGACGGAAACGGCCGCAGCGATAACCCGGCTGCACAACCGGCCGGCTGGCTATCCTTACGGCAAGCCGGTGCTGGCGAGTTGGATGGGTGGTGATTCTATCGCCGAGGGGGAAGCGATTTTAAACCAGGTCAATATCCCCACCTTTCCTTACCCCGATGCCGCGGCGCGCTCCTTCAACTATATGTGGAAGTTCCAACACAGGCTGCAAAGTTTGTACGAAACGCCGCATCTGCCACGCGGTTATGATGAGTCTTCATTTAAGCGATTTATTGCCGGGGAGATTTTTGCCGACCTGCGCCGCCAGGGGCGAACCTTACTCACGGAATTAGAATCGAAGCAAATCCTAAACGCCTACGGCATTCCGGTGGTTGATACTTTATTGGCCCAAAACCCGGATGAGGCGGAGGCCAGGGCGAGAAGCATCGGCTATCCCGTCGTTTTAAAGATCAATTCATCCCAAATTTCCCACAAGAAAGAAGCCGGGGGAATTCGGCTGAATTTAAAGGATGGACAAGAGGTCAGAGCGGCTTTTCAGGCGTTGCAGCAGGCGGTAGAACAGCGGGAGGAGGATGTGCTTTTTGAGGGGGTGACGGTTCAGCCGATGGTTGACCAGGATGGCGGTTTTGAATTGATTGTCGGCAGCAGCCCGGATTCTCAATTCGGTCCGGTGCTGCTTTTCGGCCAGGGTGGTTCCTGGGTGGACATTTTTGCGGATACAACGCTGGAACTGCCGCCATTGAATACGACTTTGGCCCGGCGTATGATGGAGCGGACGCGGATTTACCAGGCATTATTAAGGCAAGATGCGGCCGGGGAAAAATATTTAAGCCAGTTGGAGGATTTGCTAGTGCTGTTCAGCCAGCTTGTTGTGGAACAGCAATGGATCAAAGCGGTAGAGATCAATCCTTTGTTGTGGTCGGTCGCCGGGCTTGTGGCCCTGGATGCACGAATTGTGCTCTATGATCTGGATGTTGCTGCCGAGGATTTACCACCTTTAGCAATTCGCCCTTATCCCGACCAGTATGTCCAGGAATTTACAAACAAGAAGGGGGTGGAATTTGTCATCCGGCCGATTCGCCCGGAAGATGAGCCGGCGCTTGTTCATTTCCATTCCCAAATTTCGGAGAAAAGCATTTACCTGCGCTATTTTCGGGCTTTGAATTTGAGCAGCCGCATTGAACATGAGCGCATGGTGCGCATGGCGCATGTTGATTATGATCGCACCATCGCCCTGGTGGTCGAGTGGCATAATCCTGCAACGGGAGAGGATGAGATCGTAGCACATGGCCATTTAACCCGGCTGCCCAATCCAAAGGAGGCGGAGTTTGCCATGTTGGTGCGGGATGATTTTCAGCGACAGGGACTGGGTACGGTGATTTTAAAGCGGCTGCTCAAATTCGGCCGTGATGAGGGGATAGAACAGGTGGAAGCCTATATGCTGGCGGCCAATAAAGGAATGATCGCCGTGTGTCGGAAGCTCGGTTTTACTTTTGGCCGGGAGGATGAACTGGTGAAGGCGGTGATTGAATTGTAGAGCAATCAGCGTGCCCTCTGAGTATTGCCTAAATTGCACACAGGCACAAATTCGGCAATAGGTGTGCTTCAAATTGGTAAAAAGAAACTTTAATGTAGACCGATTTGGTAAATCGGTTGGCGCGATTTGCCAAATCGCGCTACATACCTACTCAAATGAAACGCACCCTTAGGCAATTCGTGCTACGGATTGCTCTACTCGTACGCCTCGGCCGTGCGCAGCAAATCCAGCAATTCCGCATACTCACAATCGAAATGTTCGATGATCCGTTCCGGGTCGGGAACCAACCCGGCATCGGTGTTGATGCCCACCAGGATTTCACCGTCAAAGCTGAGGATGCTGATGCCCAGGGCCAGGTTGCCCGCCTGGGGAACCCAGCCCAGGATGTGGCGCAGGCGCGAACCGGCCAGATATAGCGGTTTCTGAGGGCCGGGCACGTTGGTCATGACGGCCGTGGCCTTGGCGTGGAAAACCTTGAACAGGGTCGATTCAATTTCTTTGGGCAGCATGCCGACCGTGGAGAGCAGGGTGATCGCCACTTCCGGCTCGGTGGAGCTTTTCAGTTCATCCATGCGTTGTTTGATGATCTGCAGGCGCTCTAACTGATCCACCGTGCCGATGGGCAGCTGCAAGAAAACGAGACCAAATTTATTGCCCAAATCAATCGGCTGGTCCTGGGGTCTTAAATTGAAGGGAATGTAGGCGCGGAAGTTGAGGCCGGCGGTCTGCACGCCGTGATCCTCCAAATAGCGCCGCAATGCGCCGCAAACGGCTGTCGCCATGACATCGTTCACTGTTCCGCCGGTGACACGGCCGATGGCCTTCACATCTGACAGGCTGATCGGATCGGACCAGGCCGCTTTTTTCAATACCCCTAACTCACCTTTGAACAAGGTCGGCGGGTCGGGCAGGCGTAAAGTTACCTTGCCCAGCCGGCCAGTGAAATTTGCCCCATACCGGGCAGCATCCAATATACGGCCTGGGTGGCGGACCGTTTTAAATCCTTCGGACACCGCTTTCCCGGTAAAATTGGCGACACCCAGGGCGGGTCCGAACATACGGCGGATAGGTCCTTTTCGGCCGCGATGGTTGCTTTCTTCAATTTCCACCTCAACGGGATCGGGTGCTTCATCGGTCATGGAGAGCAGCAAGTGCATCAGGGCAATGCCGTCGGCGATACAATGATGCAGACGGCCAATGATAACATACCCATCTTGATATCCTTCCACAATATGATACTGCCACAGCGGCTTGTTGTAATCCAGCGGTGTGCTCATCAAATCGCTGACCAGGTCTTGCAACTCTTTTTTCCCACCCGGAGCCGGCAGGCCGATACGGTGCATGTGCGCTTCCAGGTCAAAATGGGGGTCCAGTTCCCAGTTGACAGGGCCAAAAGCGGGCTGATTTGCGGCGACCCGCTGCCGGAAGCGGTCAAACTTGAGCAGACGCTGTTCAACTGTTTTCAATAAGCGCGGATAATCTAATTGGCCTTCGATGACCATAATAGCAGTGATCATCATCAAGTTGGTCGGCTCTTCCATGTGCCACCAGGCGGTGTCCACATTGGCCATTTTTTCTTTTTCTAAGGACATCAATTCATACCTTTGAAGGGCGCGAAAAGGATTTCGCGGTTACTGCCGTCACGTAACCGAAAATTCTTTTTTCGTCTCTCTGCGCGAAAGAGATTTCGCAGTTACTCGGCGGGTTTATAAAGATCCGTCACAAAGGTCTGCTCATCATAGGGCGGCCGGATATAGGAATCATCCTTGACCAATGGCGGCAGTTCAATGGGTCCGGGCAGAATATTTTCATAAGGAATCATACTGAGAATATGGTTCATACAGTTCAGGCGAGCCTTCTTTTTATCCTCAGCGTTGACCACGAACCAGGGCGCTTGTTTAATATCCGTATAATCAAACATACGGTCTTTGGCCTTGGAATATTCCACCCATTTGCCGCGTGATTGAATATCCATTGGGCTTAGTTTCCAGCGACGGCGCGGATCTTTGGATCGTTTTTGGAAGCGGCGCTCCTGTTCTTCATCGCTGACCGAGAACCAGTATTTGAGCAGTATGGTACCGGAGCGCACCAGCATCCGTTCAAACTGCGGGCAGGAGCGTAAAAATTCGCGATATTGTTGTTCGTTACAGAATCCCATCACCCATTCAGTGATCGCCCGCGTATACCAACTGCGATCGAATAGAGCGATTTCCCCTCCGGCAGGAAGATGGGCCACCCAACGCTGAAAATACCATTCATTTTTTTCGCGATCAGTAGGGATGCCCAGAGCGACGACACGCACAACGCGGGGATTGGTCCTTTCCACAATGCGCTTGATCACGCCCCCTTTTCCGGCAGCATCGCGCCCTTCAAAGACAATGACCACCCGCAGATTTTTTTCTCTGACCCAATATTGAAGTTTGACCATCTCCTCTTGCAGCCGGGAAAGCTCTTCTTCGTAATATTTGGTCTTCAATTTCCCATTTTTCTTGAACCGTTTATCTTTCTTTTCTACTTCTATTTCCTGTTCGGGGGTTTGCCCATTGCCTGATTGACCAACATTTTCACTGATTTCTTCCTGCGCCATAATTGCCTCCAGCTCCCACAAATAATCCTGCTTTCTTCAATTCAGTACACTGTTATAAAAGACATTTGTACAGAAATTTGACAACTTTTCACTTTATATAAGGGTAAAAACCATTGAATAAAGTTGTCAAATTTTAGCGAACACACTATTCAGGATGATTATAGCATAAAAATGAATTAAATTGGTTCATTCGGCCGTTTTCATTTTCTACGGTAGGGAAGGGGTCGCGCGGTACTGATTTGCAGATGCCCCATCATGTTGTATCCGCGCGGCCTCGCCCTATTTCGGCCGTTTTCGTTGTTGGGTTAGGCCGGCGGGTTTCGCCGGCAGACGCTTCCTTTGCATCCCATCCCGCCGGCCCAGCCCTTACCTAACGACCCAACTGCTGCATTAACAGGTCCGGCCGGTCGGTCATTATGCCGTCAACACCCATGTCGGCCAGACGTTGCATGTCATCCGGAGCGTTGACAGTCCAAACATGAACCTGCAAATTCCGGTCATGAGCGGTGTTGACAAAGGAGGGAATGACCACGGGGATATTGGAACTGCTCTGCGGGACTTGAAATGCCTCATACTGTGGTGATAGTAAATTAGACAGTAGGATGAAGTTGAGCAGTACGAAATTTCGGACTTCACTGCTGGAAGCGGCCGTGGCCACTTCCGGGCAGGTCTCGCGAAACTCTGCCAGGGCTGAATCGCTGAAGGAGGGTACGATCACTTTTTCCTCCATCCCATATTTACGCAGCAAATCACACAGCGGTTGGGCGATGCTCGGTGTTTCCTGCTTGATTTCAATATTCATCGGGTAATCAGGGAACTGTTGAAAAACCTCTTCCAGGGTAGGAACCTGCAAACCGGCTCCGCGATAGGGATAGGTCTGGCCATCGTCCTGGGTCCAATTGCCGCCGACCTCCAATGATTTGATCGCTTCCAGGGTCATTTCGCTGATTTGGCCTGAGCCGTCAGTGGTGCGGTCGACCGTTTCGTCATGCATCACCACAAGATGGCCATCCTGGGTTGAATGCACGTCCAGTTCAAGGACATCGACCTCCAAGGCGGCCGATTCCTCCAGAAAGAGCATCGTGCTGCCCGGCCAAAGTCCCTGGCCGGTATCATCTGCATGGGCGATGACCAACGGATATTGGTCAGGAGTGAACTGGTTAAAAAACGGGTGGGTCGGCGACGGCCGCGTCCATAAAGTAAGGGCAATCAGCAGGACGATCAAGATAACGAGGATAATTAGCAGCAAGCGTGTTTTCATCATTGGGTAGGATTTATCCACAGATTTCGCCGATAACGCATAACCCGGCACTTTTACAAAGAGAAGATTAATTGGACGCTGATTCACGCGGATGACGCTGATTTTTTTCTCTGCGAACAGCCGCTCTTGTCCGCGTCCTTTTTCTAAACGGCCGGGTAGTTTGTCACAATTTAATCGTTGGCCGGATAGGTAAGAGCGACCGGATTATTGACATAGACATAATAGCCCATCCCTGGCTGGAGATTGCCGAGGGAGTTAATACCTAGAGCAGGCCAGTATATCGCGCCGCCCCCATCTTTGGCGACCACCAACTCGGAGCTAATAGAAGCAAATGCCTGTTCGGCCGGCATAGACGTATCCCTCAGATAGCTTACCAAATTAAAGCCGGATTCAAGATTAATGGGCGTATTGCCTGGGTCTACCTGGTTTCCGGCAATCAATAATGATTCCGTCTGGTGAATATATAATTGATAGCCATCTTCGCTATACCAATTGTCAATCTGATCCAGAGAAAAATCTGGCCAAAAGACCTGACCATTGCCGTTTTTAGCCAGTTCTACCTGGTCTAAAATAGGAAACAGGACATTCTCCAACTGCGGTTTGTCGGGCTGCACATGGGCTGAAATCATGTTCCAACCGGCGCTAAGCTCAATTTCTTGCCGGTCAGATGGGGGTTGGAAGAGGAACATAGCTGGATCGCCCAGCAAGATAAAGCTGAAAAGTTCGGAGAAGTAACGTCCCGTTTGGTCATACACCACCTTCGCATATTGGATAGCATCACCCAGGCGATAGAGACGGTATTGGAAAAGCGCTTCATAAAACCCGGAATGGAGAACGGTGTGTTCTGATGAAAATCCCAATCCGGAGGATGACCAATGGGCGGCCGATCCGCGGTTGTCCAGGCGGATGAAACTCTCACCTAAGCCGTCGTTATGGGTATTGATAAAGTAGCCGTCCAGGCAGTCGGCACTGAGAATGAAAAGGGATTGATCCTCGTTTTGCCAGAAATCCGTGTCTACCGCTCTTAGTATTGATGGTCCGCTGGCCCAGGCTGTTGTAGAGCCGTGGCCACGATAATTGAGAACGGCCGCACCAACATCGTTGATCTGCTCATCCAGCGTGTCCCGTAAGGCGTCGGTATTTTCGGGAGTGTTGTCGGGCAGGCATAGATGGGTTTGCAGGTAGGGGGCGCCAGGAATCAGGGTTCCGATGTGAGCGTTTTCCACGCAAAAATTACCCGCAGCATCAGTATTGTCGGCAAGGAAAACGAAATGCTCTTGGAAATCTTCTAAATCGCCCTGCCGGGAGGTCTCAAACTGGATCACTTTATCGACCATATTTTGCGCTTCTTGCAGTGTGTTGGCCGGAAAGCGGCCGATATTCATATCCGCAATATTGTCATCGCCGACCAGCAGGGTCATCGTGAAGTCCGAAGGGATCATGCCGTTCCAGCGGTCAACGAAGGTGAAATCAGTGACGATCAAATTCGGTGCATCCTTATCCCAACTGCTGCACAGCGGGCATTCCTGGCCCAAGGGGTTGCGCGTGGCATCGCCAAATAGCACGACATATTGGGGAGGGATGGTCCATTGGTCAAGGGCCTGGCTGAGGTAATCGCGGATGGTTTGCGGGGTATGGAAGCCGTAGCCGACCTGGTTGACCACATCTTTGATGTCAACCACAAATGTGCTGAATTCCGGCTGGCGGTGAACGGCCAGCGCGTCGGCCGCCGACCTTAGCGAACTGTCAGTGATGGCCAGCCATTGCGCTTCCCCGGACGGCGGTTGGATGGAATTGGGCTGGTAATGGGAAATCTCTTTCACGGTTTGTATATTGGCAGTGGATGTGGTGATGAAACGGCCGTTTTCATCATGTGATCGGCCAAGCGCCAGCGTAAAATCGCCACTAGTTCCCGATAGGTGTTGGGCCTCAATGCTGATTTGGCTGGGTAGACGCGGATCGGAAATGTCCCAGGCCAGCAGATTGGCCGGATTATCCTGGCTGAAGCCGGAAACCTGAAATTCATGTGTGCCCACCTGGTCATTGGTGAAGATAATCTGGTCATTGACCGCTTTTAATGTTCGCGTGTATTGGACGGTGATGCTGGTTAGCTGAACGAAAGCCGATCCGCTGCTGTCGCTGGAAAATTCGATCTGGACTTCATTGGTGGGATAGCCAGGGTCGGCCGATTGCTTGAAATCGGCCGCCGGAAATGCTTGCGTGATGTTGAAATTTTCTCGCCTCGACCAGGAGGCTTCTCCGAAGGTGGTCGAGCCATTGAGCGACGTTTTGGCATAATAATTTGGGGCACGGACGATGAAGGGATTCAGCTTGGTGGTCAATTCAACCGTGACCTGGTTGCCGGCAGCGGCCGGGTCGGGGTCCGGCAAGTCGATTTCATAGGTCTTGGCCACCGTCTGCCCGGCCGGGGCATTGATCAAATCCCAATGCCAGAGCGTCGGCTCGTTCTGCCACTCCACCGCCCAACC
>JANQGC010000232.1 GCA_028277515.1 Anaerolineae bacterium | reverse complement strand
CTGATTTGCGGAAACTGGCCCATAGCATCGCCAAAAAGAATAACTTCCAACTCCAGGAAGGTGTTTATACCTACGTCGCCGGACCAAGTTTTGAAACGCCGGCCGAAATCAGATTTCTGCAAATGATTGGTGGGGATGCGGTGGGCATGTCGACTGTCCCATCGGTAATTGTTGCCCGGCATGCAGGGATTCCCGTTTTGGGTGTTTCAACAATCACCAATATGGCACTGCCAGATCCCAGCCCGGACACACATCAGAATCATGAAGAAGTCCTGGAGACCGGGCGATTGGTTATCCCTAGACTTTCTGCTTTAATTAGAGGGGTTGTGGGCGGTTTACCATAAACAATTCTTCTCATATTGATCAAGAAAAATCTGTTATAGCGAAAATGGAGCCATGGATAGGCTAGTTCTTTTCCTGATCCGAAATGATGTCTGGATCTATATCATTTGCGTACTGGGCTTATTCTGGTACATCACCGAATTGTGGCGCGCCAATGGTCAATTGAGCCGTGCAGTTTTTGGATTAGAGCGAGAACGTGCGACAAGGATGCGCAACAACGCCTTGATATTTTCAACGCTGTTTGCAAGCGTCATTGCAATTGTCTTTTTTGTCAATAACCGCATAGCTCCTACGCTGCCTGAGGAACTCTTAAAGCCTCCAACTCCAACACCGGACATTTTTTCGACTCCACTGGTCCCTCCCTCCCCCCTGCCTACTCCAATTGAACAAGGAGCTGTCACTCCAAATTTAGCTCCAACTGTTACATTGGCCGGCAATCCCGGAGTACCAGAAGGTGATATTGAAGACATTCAGGTGACGCCGACCGCTACACCTTTTATTCCACCAACCCCCTTCGTGGACTGCACAAGTGATTTGAATATTAGTGATCCGCCAGACGGGGCGGCCGTTTCCGGAGACCTATCTTTTTTCGGCACGGCCGACACAGAAAACTTTCAATATTATCTGCTTGAAACCAATGGACCTCAGACAAATGGGCAATGGGCTTCTTTGCTTGGCAGGGATATTGACCAACCGGCTAGGGATGGTTTCCTTGGGAATAGTAATTTAACTTCATGGCAACCGGGACCTTACCTTATTCGGTTAACAACTGTGGATGTAGGAGGCAACATAACCGGCCAGTGTGTTATTCAAGTCACATTGGTCAATGGCTCATAAAAGCATAAGAAGGTGGAGCCATATCGTCTTCGATCGTATAAAGTCAGGTTTTCCAGCGCCAGTTCACGATACTCTTTAGGATCGATTTGCACAATGACAATCCCATTATTTTGTAGAAACTCGGCCGGTCGTTTATCAATTATCCCAAGCACTTTTTCCCACATTTTATGGTACTGAGGGGGAGCAATATAAATGACATCAAATGGGGCACCTCTTGGCGAATCCAGGAAACGGTAAGCGTCTATACGAATCGTCGTTGCATCCTTTGTCAATCTTGCTAGGCGTAAATTCTCCTGGGTCGTTTGAATCGCTGCCCGATTGTTGTCCACGAATATGACTTCAGCAGCCCCCCTGCTTAACGCCTCGATCCCTACCTGGCCTGTTCCGGCAAACAAATCCAACCAGCGGGAACCAATGACAAATTCACCCAAAATATTAAAAAGATTTTCCTTAACCCGATCCATGATCGGGCGCGTGCCGCACCCGGGAACTTTTTTGAGCTTCCTTCCTTTAGCTTTGCCGCTGATAACTCTCATCTTTTCGCCATTAACTTGACTTTTGAAATAAAAAAATCTAATCGATCATAAATTGATAAACGGGGAATCGATCACCTATTTGATTGCCCCTGCTATCTAATAATGGTAAACGCCAGCCATCGGATTGCACCCAAACGCCTACAGCAATCTCATAAGTGCCGGAAGGCAAATCAGCGGGCAGCATTACCTGGTGTTCATCTCGAACATATTTATCTAAAGGCCAACGCTTGGTAGGGAAATCACCTGGATTCAATTTATCCGATTGAGCATATAACCCTTGTGGACCAAGCAAGTGTACAAAAACTTGATAGTTAATAGGCAGTTCATCTTGCGCCTTCCAATACAAGGTGAAATCGAGCGTTTCTCCAGGCCTAGCGTTCGGAGATATATCATAACCCAATAAGGCAATTTGTTCTCCAAAATCAGCGTATATACCGTTTTGGGCCGGTTCGACAATCTGTCCTGAGGAGTGCTGGCGTAAAATCCCAAATGGTTCAAGAAAAAAAACAAACAGTAAATTTATGGAAAAAACAATTATTAATACTCCCCAATCTTGAAATGAGTGTTGAGCAATATTTTTTCTTCCAGGTGGCAGCTTCCAAGCGATCAATAAAGTAGCAGCAAAAGAGATTAAGCTTAAGAAGGAGGCCAGGTTTCTGGCAGGGGTGCTGTCAAAAGAAACCTCAACGACATGTTTCCCCTCAGGTACAGGGACTACTATCAATCCTTCAGGTCGCCCCAATTCCGTGGCAACAATTTGCCCATTAACTCTTGCCTGCCATCCTGGGAAATCAAATTGGAACAAGCGTAAAAGGGTAGCTCTAGGTGTATTGATATAATAACGAGTTGTCAATGGGCTGACGACTTCCGTATTAATAGACGTGCCGTCCGGCAGATTGGCATAATTGATTCTATCAGGGGGCAATCCTTCCGCGATCGGCTGAACAACAGAACTCTCCCGCTTAGGAATCACATCGACGCTGCTTGGTACATAATCGGCCGTCGATGTGGTACCTAACCAACGCCCCGTATTTTCAATTAGGGTCATTCTCAAATGGTTGACCTCGCCAAAATCCGGCCACGGCGTGGGTTGGCTGAGGGGGAATCCGAAAATAATGGGAAGAGCCACGAAAATTGAAGTTGACCAAATGGCTATCCTGTCTTTACTTGAATGACCCTCCAGCCGAACGCTCAAAAACCGGTTAAACCCAGCAAGGCCCGCACCCGCTAAAATCGCCAGCATGGCCGCCACAGCGCCTAATAATCGCCAGGGAAACTGAAAATAAGGCAAAAATGGAATAGTTTCCCATATAAATGTTGACCAGGGGAGCATCAAAAATAGAAGACAGGCCAGCATCAATGCGAAGAATAACAAGACACGTTTTCTCTCGATCTTGCCAAAAATTAACACGACCAATCCTAGACCGCCGAGCAGCCATTGGGCAATGCCCAAGTTAAATCTGAATTTCGGTTCGGAAGCCCCCCAATCTAAAAGGAGTGACGGAGAAACTAATTCTTTTAGGGAAAGAAAGTGAGTGTGAAAATCGTAATTATCTTGCCGGCCGATAAGTGTGTTCAAATTAACAGCATCCCTTTCCAATACGACGGGCAACCAAAAGAACGCTGCCACTCCTAGCCCAAGAAACAACACCGAAAAGAGGATTTTACCTGACTTCCTGCGATTAACTCCGTGCCGGTCGATAAGCAACGTAAGCCAAAATGCATAAGCAAATAATATCCCATAAAAGAGCAAACCCATTAAATTATGACTGAGGATGGCGCCGGCAATCAGAAAAACTGAGGCTATCCAGGGCCATCGCTGTCCTGATCGATGCAGACGATCCAAAGCCCATAAAGCCAGGGCAAATACACCAAAACTAAATGATTCCGGCAGCACACCTCGCGCGTGCGGATCAATATACTGCACATATGGCGCATAAAGAAAAACGGCAGTCGCCACGTAACCGGCAAGGCGACCCCAGTTATCTCGAACAAATCCATAAATTCCCAATCCGGCAAAAAGCATACCCAGAATAAAAATGAACTTGACCGCAGCTACAGCATCAAACCAGGGTGTAATTTCGGCTAAAAACCCCAAATAATACGTCAGTGGCGCATAATAATTGAAAATAGGATAACCATACCCATGATAGAAATTAGGTGCCCAGCGGGGATATAATTCCCCACCTCGGAGCAAATAACTCAGTTCAGCCAGGCGAAAAATGTGCAACTCGGCATCTGTTCCTTCAGGCAAGCTGGTACGGCTGAGGAATGGCCAGATCGCGATAAAGGTGATGGCTAATACGACAGCAAATCCAGGATCTATTCTTTTAACTCTTTGTCGCCATTTTCCTAAAGTCATTTCTTAACCACACAAAAAGCGTGAACCGCGACAAGCCTATCACGTTTCACGCCTTAAGTTTGATTATATTGCGATGTTAAATCGTTGTTTATACCACGCTTTAATGTTGGATCAGTTCAACTATTTGATCCGGGTGTTCGGCCACAGGTACTCCGGCTTCGCGCAGTGCGGCCGTGTTTCCTTCTGCTGTTCCGCTCTTGCCTTCGATAATAGCCCCGGCATGTCCCATTCGTCGTCCAGGAGGAGCCGTGCGTCCGGCAATAAAAGAAGTAACCGGCTTACTCATGTTATGTTGAATATATTTCGCCGCTTTTTCTTCCGCATTGCCACCAATTTCACCGATCATGATCACCTGCTCCGTATCGGGGTCCTGTTCAAATAATTGGAGGACATCAATGAAATTCATGCCTTTAATCGGATCGCCGCCGATACCTACACATGTAGACTGCCCAATGCCTCGTTCTGAAAGGGCAAAAATGACTTCATAGGTCAAAGTTCCGCTCTTGGACACAACGCCCACGTTTCCCGGCATGACAATTGAGCCGGGAATAATACCAACTTTCGCCTGCCCCGGCGTAATGAGTCCGGGACAGTTGGGACCGATAAGGCGTACATTCAAGGTGTCAAGATAACTTCGCGCCTTAATCATATCCAAAACGGGAATATACTCGGTTAAACAAACAATTAATTCGATTCCAGCATCGGCCGCTTCATAAATAGCATCAACTGCGAAACGTGCTGGAACAAAGATAACTGTCGCGTTTGCTCCTGTTTCTTCAACAGCCTTTTGAACCGTGTTAAAAACAGGAACTTTCGCCCCTTCACCCTCAAAAACTTGCCCCCCTTTTCCGGGTGTAACCCCAGCGACAACATTTGTGCCGTAAGCGATCATATGATTGGTATGGAAAGTACCTTCCCTTCCCGTTATACCCTGTACAAGTAATCGTGTGGCATTATTAACTAAGATGCTCATTTTTTTATGCCTCCTCACCACCGGCCGCAGCGACGGCTTTCCGAGCTGCTTCTGACAATGTTGTTGCTGTAGCCATATTGGCAGCCGCCAGAATTTCCTTCCCTTCTTCAGCATTTGTTCCCGCCAGTCGAACCACCATGGGAACATCAGTGTCAATTTGATCTAGCGCCTCAATAATACCGCGAGCCACTTCATCCCCTCTGGTAATACCGCCAAAGATATTAAACAATACCGCTTTCACCTTCGGATCTGAAAGGATTAATCGTAATGCCGTCGTCACCTGTTCGGCTTTAGCCCCGCCACCAATGTCTAAAAAGTTCGCCGGTTCGCCGCCAAATAGTTTGATGATGTCCATAGTAGCCATCGCCAGGCCGGCGCCGTTGACCATGCAACCAATATTACCATCCAATTGAATAAAATTGATGCCGGCCATTCGAGCTTCTCTTTCCGACTCCGGCTCCTCCTCAATATCTCGCATTTCCTCTATGCTGGAGTGCCGAGTGAGAGCATTATCATCCACCGTCATTTTGCCATCGACAGCCAATAGCTTTCCTTCCCCAGTGAGCACCAAGGGGTTCACTTCGGTTAATGAAGCATCATTGGCCATGAAGCATTCATATAAATTGGCCACTAATTTATGAAAATCTCGCCACAACGCTTTGGGCAAATCCATACCATCTGCAATATAGGTGGTTTGATAGCCTCGAACGCCAAGGTTTGGATTCACATGGACTTTAAAAATTTTTTCGGGAGTTTTTTCGGCCACCTCTTCAATATCCATTCCACCAGAGGCGGAAGCCATGATCATCGGCAGCCGGCGTTCGCGATCGATAAGGACGGCAAGATAAATTTCCTGTTGAATCACCGGTGCGAGTTCATCCACCAATACTTTATAAACAGTAAACCCCTTGATATCCATGCCCAGGATTTCAGCGGCAGCAGTTTCGGCTTCATCAGGAGAGTTCACCAATTTGACGCCCCCTGCCTTGCCGCGTCCTCCTGTATGTACCTGTGCTTTTACGACAACACGTCCGCCTAACTCCCGGGCGGCTTCTCTCACTTCTGCAGGGCTATGTGCAACAATTCCATCTGGGATTGGGACGCCATGTTCAGCAAATAATCGTTTAGCCTGATATTCGTGAAGATTCACTCAATACTCCTTTGCTATCGCAACAATATTTTCAATTCGTCCATGAATCCGGAAATTTTTGGATTAATTTTTTTACTTTTGCTCCTCCGACCAATGTACTCAAAAATAATAAAGGCGAACGCTAGGTTCGCCTCTATTTACGCTGAAAAGAGCTACCGGATTATATCATGCTCCTATTGGAGTACAAACCACATATCGTGTGAAAAAAATGAATTAATCCCCCAAAGTTGCAACCATAACAGCTTTAATTGTATGCATCCGGTTTTCCGATTCATCAAATACAATGGAACGCTCAGATTCAAAAATCTCTTCCGTCACTTCCATGCTTTCAATTCCATATTTTTGAAAAATCTCTTCGCCAACGGCCGTATCCCGGTTATGAAAAGCAGGTAGACAATGCAAGAATTTAACGTTTGGATTCCCTGTCAATTCTATCGCCTGGCTGTTAACCTGGTAAGGTTTCAATAACTCGATGCGCTCAGACCAAACAGAATCCGGTTCACCCATAGAAACCCAAACATCCGTGTAGAGAAAATCTACGCCTTTGACACCCTCGCTGACAGATTCCGTCAGGTTGATAGATGCACCGGTCTGGCCGGCAATAGATCGGCTCAAAGCAACAAGCTCCACATTTGGCCATAAATGGTTGGGACCACACAGACGAACATCCATCCCCATTTTTGCGGCCCCCACTAGCAGCGAATTACCGACATTATTAGAAGCGTCACCCAAATAACAGAAAGAGATGTCACTGAGGTGTTTTTTACTGTGTTCATCCATCGTGAGGAAGTCAGCCAAAATTTGTGTGGGATGATATTCATTGGTTAAACCATTCCAAACAGGAACGCCGGCATTTTGAGCTAAAATCTCAACCGTATCTTGAGCAAAACCACGATATTCAATTCCATCATACATCCGCCCTAAAACACGTGCTGTATCTTTCATCGTTTCCTTGTAACCAATATGGCTGCCGCTGGGTCCAAGATAGGTAACATGAGCACCCTGGTCATAAGCAGCAACTTCAAATGCCGTGCGCGTGCGCGTTGAAGATTTTTCAAATATAAGGGCAATATTTTTACCCTTCAATCTCTGCTGCTCGAATCCGCTATATTTGGCAGCCTTCAATTGTTTGGATAGGTCCAATAAAAATTCAATTTCTCTGGGAGAAAAATCCAGCAATTTTACAAAACTTCGATGGCGTAAATTAAATGCCATGTTAACCTCCTACCACTATTTTTGATATATGAAATTTGAATTGTGTTACCTAAAATTTGACAACTTTTAATTAAATGGTTTTGGCCAAGATTCAAGTGAAAAGTTGTCAAATTTCTCTACAATTGATTTTTGTAACGGCGTAATCCGTCATAATACCAGGTAAGATTTTACACGATATTATCGATTCAATGTAACAAGTGATGTATCAATTATAAGTTCTGATTTGCCTTATCCCCTTCTTCTTATTATACTGCCTCCGGCATTTTCTACTGCCAATAACCGGGGATTGATCAGCATTTATTGAAATCGTAAAAACCCCAAGTATAGGTATGAAATTAAAGCAGTTAACGCTTCAAGGGTATAAAACTTTTCCTACAAAAACAGAATTCATCTTCGACGAAGGGATTACCGCAGTTGTTGGCCCGAATGGGAGTGGAAAAAGCAATATTGCAGACGCCTTACGCTGGGTGCTAGGGGAGCAAAGCTACAGTACACTTCGTGGTAAGCGCACAGTCGATATGATTTTTGCCGGCAGCCAAACGCGCGCACGGTCTGGAATGGCTCAGGCAACACTCACTCTGGACAACACAGAAGGCTGGTTGCCAATTGATTATTCGGAAGTGGAGATTGGCCGGCGCGCCTTTCGATCTGGTGAAAATGAATATATTCTCAATGGTCAAAAAGTTCGCCTGCGCGACATTATGGAACTGCTGGCCAGGAGTGGATTGTCTGAACGGACCTACACCATCATTGGACAGGGTTTAATTGACCAGGCTCTATCCCTTAGAGCAGATGAAAGACGAGCCTTATTTGAGGAAGCAGCAGGCATAAATCACTATAAAGCCCGTCGAGCGGAAACCCTCAGGCGATTGAATGATACCCAACACAATTTGGAACGGGTTCAAGATATCCTTGCTGAAATTAAACCGCGTCTGAATTCCCTTAAACGACAGGCGACGCGGGCCAAAAATTTCGAGCAAATCAACCAGGATTTACGTCATTTGCTACGAATTTGGTATGGCTACAAGTGGGATCAGGCGCGAAAGGAAATGCGCCTGGCTAAAAAATCCGCTGAAGGAGCTGAGCAGAACTGGCATGATAGCCGTAGAAAAATCCTCAAACAACAGCAAAGGATTGATGCTTTGCAAAGGGATATTATGCAAGGCCAAAAGCGGAATGCCGGGTTGCTGGAACAACGGGAAGACATTCGCGATCGTTTGGAAGGAGCACGACGCCAGTTTGCCATTCAAAACGAACGTCGGGATGTCATTCAAAAGCAATTGTCCGAGATTGAGAGTGAATTGCCTGCAATCGAGGAGCAAAAAGCAAACGCTGAGAAACACCTGAGTGAGGCCACGGCCGATCTAAATGCTGCCCAAAAGCAACTGGCAGAAAGCAACTTAAGGTCAGAGCAATTCCAACAATCTTTTAGCCAAAAACAAAGAGAAATAAATGAATGGCAGGGGAAAGCTGAACATTCCGAAAATCAGCTAAATAAGATCCAAACAAAGCTAGCTCAAACACAAGGGCAGCTCAGCCAAATTAAAGAACGCTTGCAAGATAAAAAAGAAGAAATCGATCAATTTAATCCAAATGAGCTGGAAATATTAGAAAACGAAAGGAAAAGACAAGCCGATCTTTTATCCCAGGCCAGCATCACTTTAGAGGAAATTCGCAAGAACCGACAAAGTCTGCAAAATAATTCGCGCAAACTCATTTCCGAGATGCAGAAACTGCGCCAGGAACTCAGCAAGAAACAAAAAGAACTTAACCAAGAAAGGGAGAGAGCAGCCCGTTTAGAAACGAGAGCCGATTTATTGGACCAGTTGAGGCATAAAGAAATCGATCTCGACGGAAACGTATCCCTTATCGGGACCCTCGCCAGTTTATTAACAATCCCGGAAACCCATAAAATTGCCATTGAATCCGCTTTGTCTGAAAGATTGTCCACTCTGATAGTTTCCGATGCGCCTAACTTATGGAAATTGCTTGATCAATCAAAAAATCAAAAAATATCTGTAGCCGCCCTGAATGATGTCCACTCTTTGAGAATAGATCCTCCACCAATAATGAAAGGAGTAATTGGATGGGCAAGTGAGCAGGTTTTCTACAAAGACAAATATAAAAACATAGTTCAGTTACTTCTGGGATCCATTTTACTTGTGGAAAACAATGAGGTTGCTTATGAAGTTTCTCGTTCTTTACCCAATGGCACATCGGCCGTCTCGCCTGATGGCTTTCTCGTTCATGCAGGTGGCTTGGTCCAGTCCGGCAATCTATCAAATGGTGAGAGCGCATTGGCGCGAGAAGAGGCCTGGAAGGATACAAAAGCAGAATTAGCAAAAAGCAGGCAAGATTATCAAACCCGCGCATCAAATATAGAAAATCTAAACGAAGAAATCCAGAAAAGGCAAAGCAAGCTAGAATCCCTGCAAAAGCAAGAGCACGAGTTTGGCCTGAAAGAAAATGAGAGCGTTCAACACCTTTCAGCTATCCGTAGAAAAGTTGACCAAAATGAACAACAGCGCACTTATTTAGCTCGCCAGGAAGAAGGCAGAAAACAAGAAATAAATAAACTTCAAAATCGTCATCAAGAATTTCAAGAACAAATCGAAAAAGATAAAGCTATTCTTGGGCGGCTGCGGAAATCATTAGCTGATGCTCAAGAAAAACTAAAATCTTTACCAGTAGCGAAAGGCCGGCAACAACAAGAAAACTTAGAGCAGACAATCAATTCTGCCAAAACGATTGTTGCCGGAAGGCTGGCCGTTGTCGACAGCCGCCGTACAACATTAAAACAAGTTGAGAGTCAAATCAATCGCTTGAAACAAAGACATGAATCCTATATTCGCCAACTGGATCAATTATCAAACGATGATCTAAACCAGGAGCAAGAAAGGCTGCAAATACAGCAGCAAAAAATTGATGATGAAATTGAACCGATCCGCATCAGGCTGAACACTCAAAGAGAAGAATTGTTCGACCTGCAAAATAAAACAGCCCATCTACAAAAACACGCTCATGAGGTTGAAACGGTTTACACACAAACACAAGTCAAGTTAACTCAAAAACAAAGTCAAATTGAAGGGCTAAGAGAAAGAATTCACGCCGATTTAGGACTGGTAGCTTTACGCCTGGATGAAGACCAGACTGGTCCGGTTCCCTTGCCCATTACCGATGTTTTTGATCAATTACCCAATGTAGAAGAATTACCGGAAGATACTGAACAAACCATTCAACAATATAGAGGGCAATTGCAGCGCATCGGTGGCATCAATCCGGATGCACCTGCTGAATATGAAGAAACCTTGTCCCGTTTCGAGTTCATGACCCAGCAGATAGCGGATCTTCAACAGACTGAAGAGCAGCTAAGGCAAGTGATTAGCGAACTTGATGAATTGACCTCTCGCGCATTTGCCGAGACAGTAGAAAAAGTAGACGGTATTTTTGGTGATACATTTACCCAATTGTTTGGTGGTGGTTCGGCTCGGCTGATACTAACCGATCCGGATGATCTGACGGTGAGTGGCGTTGATATAATCGCTCGCTTACCCAACCGTAGAGAACAAGGGCTGGGATTGCTTTCTGGCGGCGAGCGTTCCTTGACAGCATCAGCCCTCATTTTCTCCCTTCTGAAAGTATCCCCAACTCCATTCTGTGTCCTGGATGAGGTTGATGCAGCCCTTGATGAAGCAAATATCAATCGTTTCCGAGAAATCTTGCGCGAGTTGAGCCTAAAAACGCAAATTATCTTGATCACTCATAATCGTGGGACAGTCCAGGTTGCACAAACGATCTACGGTGTGAGTATGCTGCCAGACAGCGCCAGCCAGGTGATTTCCATTCGACCTGAGGAATATATCCGCCAGGAATACGCTTAACAAAATTATAAGGCTGCAACCGGCCGTATGATCGCTTCTTTTAGTTCCATTCAGCCCTTGGAAATATCCGTTTTTACGGCCGATCAGTGTTATAATTTGAATGAGCTAATCAGTAATTATAGGTAGGGGTGAGACCTTTAATAATCACCCCCAAGATTTAGGAGAAATCATGCGTACCCCATTTATTGCCGGAAATTGGAAAATGAATAAAACGGCCGATGAAGCCGTTGCTTTTGCCCGTGAAATTCGCCACCCGCTTAACGAAATTGATGGCGTTGATATTGCATTTTGCCCACCTGCAATCGCTATTCCCGCCCTCGCTGATGTATTAAAGGGCACAAAAGTTAGGCTGGGAGCGCAAAATATGTATTTTGAAGAAAGTGGAGCATACACGGGTGAACTGGCCCCCAATATGCTTGTTCC
Source organism: Anaerolineae bacterium (assembly GCA_028277515.1). The sequence continues at coordinate 2,817 of JANQGC010000232.1, read as the reverse complement.
ATTTTGCCAATATGTGATTCTTGGACATTCTGAAAGACGCGCTTATTTTGGAGAAACTGATGAAGGTGTCAACAAGAAGATCAAAGCTGCTCTCAAACATGATTTAACCCCGATTGTTTGTGTCGGCGAAAGTCTGGAACAAAATGAGGCAGGAGAAACCCACGATTTTGTCAGCGGCCAGGTTAAAGCCGCGTTTAATGACCTTGGCGCCGATGACATGGTTAAATGCGTCATCGCCTATGAACCCATTTGGGCAATTGGCACAGGAAAAACAGCAACGCCAGCCCAGGCCGGTCAAATTATCGGCGTCACCGTGCGCGGGACAATCGCTGATATGTTTGGGGAAGAGGTCGCGCAAAAGGTAAGAATTCAATATGGTGGCAGTGTCAATCCGGAAAATGCGGCCGAAATTATGGCCCATCCCGACATTGATGGTGCACTTGTTGGCGGCGCATCTTTGAAATCCACATTTGTAGACCTCGTCCGCAATTCAGTTTAGCCTGTGCTGTCGAAAATCAAAGATAAAGAAATCTGAGGCTTTTTTGAATTTAATTCAAAAAGGCCTTTTATTTCAGAGGGATTAGTTGATATTCTAGAATTCTCCCTCATCACCCAGTCGAAATCTTTCTATGACAACAAACCCTAAAGCGCAGACCAGCATGAGCAAAGTGCTCATGGCTAGAGCCTGGCCATAATTTAACGCGCCTGGTTGCCCCAAAAAGCGAAAAATTGCCACCGGCATGGTTGGCGTTTGCGGGCGAGCAATAAAAACGGTGGCGCCAAACTCTCCCATGCTAATGGTGAAAGCAAAAACTGCCCCTATTAATAATGCTCTGCGAATTAACGGCCAATCAACATGGAGCCACACTTGATGGTCCGCTGCACCGAGTAAGGATGCCGCCTCTTGCAGCCGTGGATTTATGCGGCGCACGGCGGGCAGCAAACTACGAATAACAAATGGGACGGCCACCAGGGTGTGGGCAATGGGAACCAATAGTAATGATTGACGCAAGTTTAAAGGGGGTTTATTCAAGGCGACAATATAGCCGAAACCTAATGTGACGGCCGAAGTGGCTAAGGGCAGCATAAATAACGGGTCCAATATACGTTTCGCGATCCTTTGCACCCTATTAGTTGGCGACGGCAGCCGGTCATACCGTCGATTTTCTCCGCCTAAGAGTCGTGTGCTAATTAGACCCAAACCCACAGCGAAAACCAGGGTAAAGATTGCGAATCCGAGGGAGTTGACAATAGCTTCGCCAGGAGGGACAAAAAAAAGGGAGTTTTGGCGATTGATGAATAATTCACGATAAAACCGCAAGGTAACGCCATCAACTCCCAGAAAAGATCGACTGATGAGGGCAATTAATGGTAGTCCAATAAGAATTAAAATGATGGCCAAATTACCATAAACAAGGAGTCGATCTTTCAGCGTTCGCACGGGTTTTTCCACTTGTTGGCCGGCCACTAAATTGAGCCTGACGCGTCTATCGGCTTGTGTCCGTGTGTAAAACCACATAAAGGAAAACGTGAAGATTATTTGAACGATGGATAAAGCCGCGGCTACTGGTAAATTAAACAAATTTACGGCTTGTCGATAGATTTCAACTTCCAATGTCGCAAATCGCGGTCCACCTAAAATTAAGATGACGCCAAAGCTGGTGAAACAAAAGATGAAAACAAGCACGGCCGCTGCACTAATCGCCGGCCACAATAGGGGAAATGTTATCTGCCAAAACACTTTCCAGGAGGAGGCGCCCAACATTTGGGCCGCGTCCCCCAAATCGGAAGCAAGATTTTGCCAGGCTCCACTAATGATTCGCATGGCCACACTATAATTATAAAAAACATGGGCCAGCAGAATCATCCAGATCGAATATTCTAATTGGATGGGCGGTTCTGCCAGATTCAAGCCATTGATCAACCAGGTATTGAACAAACCCCGCGGTCCCAAAAGGGCCAGGAAAGCATTGGCAACAACAACTGTTGGCAGAACAAATGGCAGTAAACTCAATGCACGAATACTTTGCTTTCCTGGAAAGCGATACCGAGCAAAGACATAAGCGCCAGGAACTGCTAAAACCAACACCAGAAGTGTGGAAATAACGGCCTGCCAAATGGTAAACCATAAAACCTGGATGAAATAAGATCGCTGAAGAAGTTTACTCAGCGGTTCCAGAGCCAGTTGACCGTTAGGCGCTAAACTTTGGACAAAGATAGCGCCTAATGGATAAAAATAAAACAGAACAAAAAACAAGATAGGCAGCAAATAAAGCGCTGGCCAAAATCGCTGCCCCCATTTGATTGCTATTTGAACCATTTTAGCTAAAAACCGGAACTCTACAGTTTAAGGTTTTGCAATGCTGTGCTTGTTATCGCAGGACAACATCCGTCCAGGACTCAACCCAGGTTTCTCGATTATTGGCGATTACATCTGGTGGCAGCGTCGCCGGTTGCTCCGGGGTAACACTGAAACGAACAAAAATATCTGGCAGCTCGGCCGTTTCATTTGCCGGATAGACAAACATATGCAGTGGAATATCTTCCTGAAATGTTTGGCCTAACATGAAATCGACGAGTTGTTGCGCTTCCTCCGTATATTCTGTCCCTCTTAAAATTCCCACAAATTCAATTTGGCGAAAGCAGCTGCCATCTCCAACCACGGCCGCCGTAGGAGCCTCATCTAATTCCACTTCTGCGAAATAGACCTCAACGGGAGGGCTGCTGGCATAACTGACAACGATCGGACGGTCGCCGTCGGAGGCGGCCGTGAAAGCTCCGTAGTATGCCTCTTCCCAACCATCCGTCACCAGGACA
>JANQGC010000137.1 GCA_028277515.1 Anaerolineae bacterium | reverse complement strand
AAAACGCTCAAACTCCTGGTCATTGCAGACAAAATGCTTGATGCAGGCAGCGACGCCGTTTTCCTGTAAGCCGTTTATGAAAGCAGCGGCCATCCTGCCGCTGAGCAGCGGGTCTTCGGAATAACATTCAAAGTTTCGACCGGCGTTTGGTGTGCGGTGGATATTGACCGTCGGAGCCAGCAGCACCTGGGCATTTTTAACCTTGACCTGGGCGGCCAAAGCGGCCCCAACCTGCTGCACAAGGGTTGGGTTCCAGGTCGCTCCCATAGCCGTTCCTACAGGGAAGCAGACGGAAGTTTTGCCGATATTGTCATCATGGCCGCGCACGCCGTTGGGGCCGTCGGTAACCTGAATGGAAGGGATGCCCAGCCGTGGGATGGCTACGGTGTGCCACATATCGGCCGCGGCTAACAGGCTTGCTTTTTCTTCCAGTGTTAGTTGCTCAATCAGGGATTCAAATTGCTTTTCTTTACTGTCACTCACGAATTTTTCCTTGCCTCATAAAAATAAGAGAGATTATAACAGAACCTATTCTTTGTAACCGCGATTTCGAAAAACCCCACATCGCGGGCTCTGTTCTATGAGTACAGAAACATCAGATTGTCATCCTGAACGCAGCTTGCGGAGTGAAGGATCTTGCACTTCCTATCGGTGCAAGATTCCTCACGCTGTTCCCTTCGGCTAGCTCAGGGCAGGCTGGAATGACGGTTTGAGAAAGTTTGTTTCTTAGCAGCAGTCGCGCAGATATGCGCCATGTGGAGCGCGAAAAGGATTTCGCGGTTGCTTTAATGCTCGTTCTTGATTAAAACGACACATCGCTTTAGACTTCATGAATATATTTGGTTAAGTGCGAGGGTCAAATGAATCTAAATGTCAAAATCGGAAGGCGCGTATCATTCATTGTGCTTGCCTTGATGTTCCTGTTCGTCGTTTTTCTGGCCAACAGATCTAATTCGACTGGCCTTGTTGTGTCCGCCCAAGATGAACAGGCGGTTGATCTGTTCCGTACAGCCCCAGGCGATTTGCCTCGTTTTGTCGTATCTAAAGGGGTTGGAGCGCCCGGTGAAGGGTTTATTTTCCTTAGCCCGTTTGATTTTACGCGAACGTTGGGCGTGTCTCCATATTTACTAATTCTGGATAACGACGGGGAGCCTATTTTTTACCAGCGCATGCAGGGATCGCCTCTAGCCATGGATTTCAAGTTGCATGACAATGGGTATTTGACTTATTACGACCGGGGGCAAGAACGGCACATAGCGCTCAACAGCCAATATGAAGTCGCCCGGACATATGTCCCCAATGGATACACGGCCGATTTACACGATATTCTAATTTTACCGGATGGCCATGTCATTTTTTTAATCTACGACGAGCAGGTAGTTGATATGAGCCAGCTTGTTGCAGGTGGGCAACCTGACGCCGAGGTCGTTAGTTGTGTGATCCAGGAAGTGGATGCCCAGGGCGATGTTATATTTGAATGGCACAGCCTCGATCATATTGATATCCTTGATTCCACCCGTGATTTCACCGCCGGCCGCATCAATTACATGAACTGTAATTCCATTGAAGTCGATCAGGATGGCCATCTTCTGTTGTCCAGCCGCAACCTGGATGAGATCACGAAAATCAATCGCCAAAGCGGTGCCATTATCTGGCGCATGGGCGGGAAGAAAAATGAGTTTACCTTCACCAATGGCGGAGAGTTTTTTCGCCAGCATGACGCGCGCCGTCTGTCCAACGGCCGTTTGACCTATTATGACAATGGGGTCTTTCACGAACCACCCTATTCGCGCGGCGTGGAAGTGGAAGTAGATGAGGTGAACAAGACTGTGAACATGGTGCGCGAATTTCGTAACACGCCGGATGCATATGCCGGGGCGATGGGCAATATGCAGCGCCTGCCAGGCGGCAATACGGTTATCGGTTGGGGCCGGTCTAGCGCCCCGGTCTTCACTGAATTTGACGAGCAGGGCAACCGGGTTTTACAGTTTGATGCGATTCAACGAATGGGCAGCTACCGGGTTTTTCGTTTTCCCTGGCAAGGGTTCCCAAACTGGCCTCCGGCGGCCGTCGCCCAGGCGGTTGGCAAGGAAGTTGAACTATTCTTCAGTTGGAACGGCTCAACGGAAACCAGCGCGTTTATGGTTTTCGCTTCCGGAGAGGATAATGAGGAGTGGCATGTAGCCACGGTTGCTAAAGATGGATTTGAAACCTCACACAAGTTCATGGTTCCGCATGCCGGACTGTGGGAATTTTGGGTGGTTGCCTTGGATAAGGATTTTGAACCGG
>JANQGC010000124.1 GCA_028277515.1 Anaerolineae bacterium | reverse complement strand
AGGGATGCTCATATTTGAGGCGACCAAGGTGGGCAAAGATACAGCCCTGGCCCAAATCATCAAGCTGGTTGAAGCGGCGCAAGGCAGTAAAGCGCCGATCCAACACGTGGTGGACCGCGTGGCCGCTTATTTTGTTCCGGCCGTGATCGTCATTGCCCTGGCCACCTTTGCTGCCTGGTTCCTGGCGACCGGCGATTTTGTGGCCGCATTGGTGCGTTTGACGGCCGTATTAGTCATTGCCTGCCCCTGTGCGATGGGTCTGGCCACACCGACCTCGATCATGGTCGGCATGGGCAAAGGAGCTGACCAGGGCATCTTATTCCGGGACAGCGCGGCGTTGGAACTGGCCCAAAAGCTGGACACCGTTGTGTTGGACAAGACGGGGACGATCACTAAAGGTGAGCCGGTCGTGACGGAGTTAGTGGCCGGCAGCAAAGTGCATATGACGGAGGATGAACTGCTGCGCCTGGCGGCGTCGGCGGAAAGAGGGTCGGAGCATCCGCTCGGAGAAGCGATTGTGCGCGCGGCCGAAGAACGAGGCTTGCGCTTGAGCACGCCAGAATCGTTTGTCGGGCTTTCCGGCCAAGGCATCAGTGCCGTTGTTGATGGGCGTGAGGTTGAACTGGGTAATTTGCGCCTGATGGAAATTAAGAACATCCATCTTAATGGGTTGGAACCGCAGGCCGAGGCGCTGCAAGGACAGGCCAGGACGACGATCTGGCTGGCTGTGGATGGACAGGCAGCCGCCCTTATCGCCGTTGCCGACACGATCAAGGAAGGTTCGCGTGAAGCGGTCGCCCAACTGCACAGCCAGGAATTAACAGTGGCTATGATGACCGGTGACAACCAGGCCACGGCGGAGATGATCGGCCGGGAGGCGGATATCGATCGCTTGTTTGCCGAGGTGCTGCCGGCCGATAAGGCGGGTTATGTGGCCCAACTGCAGGAGGAAGGTCATGTTGTTGGCATGGTCGGCGATGGCATTAATGACGCGCCGGCATTAGCCCAGGCCGATGTGGGCATGGCGATTGGCACGGGGACGGATGTGGCTATGGAAACGGCCGATGTGATTTTGATGCGCGGCGATCTGCGCAGCGTACCCCAGGCGATCCGGCTCTCTAAAGCAACCATGCGCAATATCCGGCAAAATTTGGTCTGGGCATTTGGCTATAATATCTTGCTGATTCCGATTGCGATGGGTGTGCTGGCTCCCTTTGAATGGGCGCCCGATTTTCTGCGGCAGTTGAACCCGGTCCTGGCGGCAGCAGCGATGGCCTTTTCCAGTGTGAGCGTGGTGACTAATTCGTTGCGGCTGCGGCGCGTGAAGTTGGATTAAGGAAAAATCAGAGCGCTGGCCGTGACGATTAAAAGGATCTAAGTTATGCATCACCTGCCTAATCTATGCTATTGTCACAAATATTTTTTTACGGGGTGACGGCCGTAACCAATTGGCCGGCGATGTTGAGGAGAAGAGTCTGATCATTGAGGGGGAGAACGTCGAAATCAGGGCTGACGGCCGAACGCGAACCACCATTGAAGATTAATTCTAAATCGCCATTGCCGCTGTTTATTTCGTAGATATTCACTGCCACCTGGTTACTTTCTTCTTCCTGTATAATCAGGAACAACTCGCCATTCATCTGCACAATTTCTGTTTTTCCCACGCCTAACACTTTAATGGAACGCTGCCATAGCTGATTGCCTTCCCCGTCAAGTATGATCAGGCGGCGGTCGTGGCGGTCGAGATGGGTGAGGATGATCCGGCCGTCCGGCAGGCGCTGAAAGCCGGCTAATTCGGGACGGATGCCTGGCAGAGGGTGCAGGCGTTCGGCCGTTAAGCTGCCCGGATCGAGGGTAAAAAGCCCTTCGGTATTGTAAAGCAGGATTTGCTCACCAGCCGGTTGCAGCAGACCGCCCGTGGTATTGAAACTGGCCTGAAGTCCTTGTGCGTCAATGGCAGCGATAGGCCGGCGGTCGCTCTGGCCGGTTAAGATGAGCCGATCCTCATGAATCAGCCAGTCCAGGGGAAGGCCGACATTTGATTCGGACCATAAGAGACGGCCGTCGGCCGATATAGCATGAACCTCGTCACTATAGATAGCAGCCAACCCACCACCCGGCAGCGGCATTAGATAGGGAGTGCCGGCTGCATCCAGATCCAGAGACCAGGTCTGATAATCTTCAATTGCCAGGTTTGCCTGGGGTTCGTCTGCGGAGATCAGAGGCAGTTCAAAAGCATTGATCTGGCCGGATTGTTCGGCCGAGTACAAAATGGGTTTCTCCGAATCGAGCAGTAAGGTTGCACCGTTTTCGGGAAGTGTCGATTGCCAGAGTGTGTTTCCTGTCCCCGGATCGGCGGCGATAACCTGGTCTCTGGAATGGATGAGGATCGCCTGGTTTTGGTCTATGCCCAGGAATTCCAAGGGGGTGCCAGGGATGCTTTTCACCCATTGGACAATGGGTGATGATTGCACGCGCTTCTGCCAGATGGTCTGCGAAGGAGGCAGCCAGCCCTGGGGCAGGGGATCTTCTTCCCAGTAGCCGGTCAGGGGCTGATAGGGCTGGTGGGTGCGGATTTCAAAGTGTAAATGGGAGCTGGTCCGCGGTTGGCCGATTTCCCCGATTTTTTCTCCGCGGGAGACGCATAGCCCAGGGTTTAACGTGATGGAAGGCGGGTCGAGATGGCCATAGAAGGAAAGGAT
>JANQGC010000094.1 GCA_028277515.1 Anaerolineae bacterium | reverse complement strand
GGCGCATCTTTGAGGAAGGCGCGGGCGATGGCAATGCGCTGCCGCTGGCCACCGCTCAGGCGCAGCCCTTTTTCACCGATGTGAGTCTCATATCCACCGGGCAGCGCGCATATAAATTCATGGGCCTGGGCGGCTTTGGCGGCAGCGACGATTTCTGTCTGGCCGGCTTGCGGCCGGGCCAGACGGATATTATGGGAGATAGTTCCATCGAACAGGTAAGGATGTTGGGGAACCCAGGCGACCTGCTTACGCCATTGCTCCACGGAAACTTCGTGTAGCGAGGTATTACCAACAATTATTGCGCCACTTGCGGGAGAGATAAAACGCAGGAGCAGACGGGCGGCGGTGCTTTTACCCGCTCCGGTTGATCCCACCAGGGCAACGGATTGACCCTGCGGCAGAGACATGGAGAAGTTGCTCAGGGCTGGCCTGGTTTCTCCTTCATAGGCGTAGCTAACGTTTTTAAATTGGATGTTTCCGGTGGCTATTTGATTGGGTTGGGGGCCATTTCCTGATTGTGAGATTGGTGACTTGTTTTCGGCCGTTTGCGGTATGTCCATAATAGCAAAGAGATGATCGGCCGCGGCTTTGCCCTGCGCGCCGGCGTGATAATTGAGGGCATACTGGCGCAGAGGGATAAAAAATTCGGGGGTAAGCAGGAGCACAGCCAGGGCGGTGCTGAAAGGCAAATGACCGTTCATTAAGCGCAGGCTAACTTCCAGGGCGACCATAGCAGTTGCTGCTGTGGCTGACCATTCCATAACCAGGGAGGTTTGGAAGGCAGTGCGCAGCACTTCCATGGTTGTGCTGCCATACTCCCGGCTGATGTCCTGGATGTTCTCCGCCTGTTCACGGCTGCGGCCGAACATCTTCAATGTGGGCAGGCCTTGCAACATGTCCAGGAAAAAGGAACTCATCCAGCGCATCTCGGCAAACCTCTTTTCCTGCATTTCTTTCGTTTGGCTGCCAATGAAGGTCATTAAAAGAAGCAGCATGGGTCCGGCAAAGATAAACACCAAGGTTGTCCAGGGATCAAGAATCAAGACTGTAATGAAGACCATGGCCGGTGCGATGATTGCCAGAAACTTGGCCGGAACGTAGCACGTCAACGCCTCGTCAAATGACTCAATTCCTTCTCCCAATGTATGGACCAGGTCGCCGCTGCTTTCCCGTTGGGTGTAGGCCGGTCCGAGGTTGGCTATTTTCGTTAATAGGGCTTGACGCCAGGCTAATTTCAGACGGCCGGCGCTCTTTTGCGCCCAAATTTCTTGCAGCCAGATCATACCGGAGCGCCACAGTAAAAGGTGGAAGGCAATGAGCAGCAGGGGAATGACGGCCGTCAAGGATTGATCGAGCAGGAAAACACGGTTGATGATTTCGGATAAGAGCAGGGCCTGGGCGATGAACAACCCGGCGGCTACTGCACCGGCGATAATAGCCAGGATTAGGAAGTTAGTAGCCCCTTGATGAGCACGTAAGAGGCGAAATTCAAAGGATCTCATGAATTTAGAGGGCCGAATGTAGAACAAATTGCCTAATTTGTTCATCTACGCAAAAAAGGCTTTTTTGCGTTACAGCCGCAAGCTAGAAAGCATGCACTACATTTTAATAACTTTCTGCAGTCAGCTCCACCTTGCCTCTGAATATGTAATAAACCCCGGCCGTGTAGGCCAGGACAAAGGGCATGCCGATGATGGCCATCACCAGCATGACGATGAGAGAATTTGGGGCTGCTGCGGCGTTATAGATGGTCAGGTTGTAAGCCGGGTCGATGGTGGAGACAAGCAAATTGGGATAGAGGCTGATTGCGCCGGATATTAATAGGAGGGCGATCATGGCGCTTGATCCGATAAATGCAGCGAAAAAGTTTTCGCGCCGGACAAATATCCAGGCGGCTACCAGGGAAGCCAGGGCGATGGCTGGGATAATTCCCAGGGTCAAAAATGAAAAGTAATTTGTCGTGGCTGCGGGAATCTCAAAGAGAACGAAGAAGACGACCGTGGTGTTAAGCAGGAAAAAAATCAGAAACAGGCGGGGCAGCCATTGTTTGACCCGCTCAAGTAATGCCCCTTCGGTTTTCATGGTCAAGAAAATGGCGCCGTGCATCGCCATCATGGCGACGGCCGTTACGCCCACCAATATGGCGAATGGGTTTAGCAGCTCAATTAATGTGGTTTGGATATTGCCTTGAGCGTCAAGAGGGACGCCACTTTTGATGTTTCCGAAAGTAACACCAAACAAAAAGGTGATCATCAGAGATGAGAGGAAAAAGACGACATCCCAAATGGATCGCCAGGTTGGCTCAGGGCGCTTGCTGCGGAACTCGATGGCCACAGTGCGCAGGATTAAGACCAGCAGGACAAGCATCATAGCCAGGTAAAACCCGGAAAATAAGGAGGCGTATACCAGGGGGAATGCGGCAAATAAAACGCCACCGCCAACGACCAGCCACACTTCATTGCCGTCCCAGATAGGGCCGATGCTGTTGAGCATGATGCGCCGTTCTTTATCGTTTTTAGCCAGTAACGGGTGTAGGATGCCCACGCCAAGGTCAAAGCCGTCGAGGATTAAATAGCCGGAAATGATGAGGACGAAGAGAACGTACCAGATGAAATTAAGCCACATAGGGTCACCTTTTGTAAAACAATTTGCGTTACGATGTTCGCGACGGCCGTCGGAAAACCTCACGAAATGTATCAGGCAGCGATGAGATCGGCTGGTCTTCTTCCAAAGGGGCCGGTCCATGCTGGATTTTCTGATTGAGCAAATAAATGAATAAGATAAACAAGATGGTGTATAGAACAATAAACATTAGCAGTGAAGCCAGTACCTCCCACCCGGCAAGATTTGGTGATACACCATCGGCGGTGAGCAAGAGGTTGTGGACGATCCAGGGCTGGCGGCCGACCTCTGCAGTCACCCAGCCCAGAGCTGTCGACAACTCGGTCATGAATACGCTCAGGACCAGCAGCCAGAGCAGCCAACGCATCTCAAAGATGCGCTTCCCCCAGTAAAGAAAAACCGTCCCTAACAGGCCAATCAGGATGAATATCCCGCCGAGATATAGCATGGCGTGATAGGCTTGAAAGACAATATTGACCGGGGGCCAGAGATTAGGCGGGATGTCTTGTAAGCCAATCACCTCGCCTGATGGATCACCGAAAGCAAGGATGCTCAGTAAACAGGGAATCCCCAGGCCAATCGTTTGTTGTGTCGCTTCGTCCACCCAGCCGAATATCATCATCGGGGCGCAGCTTTGTGTCTCCCACACCCCTTCCATCGCCGCCAGTTTGGCCGGTTGGTTGGTGGCGACCACTTCCGCGCTGGCCGAACCGAGGAAGAACAATTGTACAATGGCCAGGACGAAAAAGATGGGCGTGGTCAGGCGTATCCCGGCTTTGGCCATAGCGATGTGCCGGTCCCGCAGCAGGTACCAGGCGCTGACGCTGAGCACCAGGGATGTTCCCACCAGCCAGGAGGCCACCAGGGTATGTCCCAGGCGGCTCGTAAAGGAAGGTGTGAAGATGACTTCGCTGAAACTGGTCATGACCGCGCGGGTGCCCTGGTCGGTGACGGCCAGCGTATAACCGGCCGGAGTTTGCATCCAGGAATTAGCCATCAGGATCCATAAGGCGCTGAAATGGGCGCCGAA
>JANQGC010000001.1 GCA_028277515.1 Anaerolineae bacterium | reverse complement strand
GATCAATGTTTGTAACTGCTCGGCCTCGATGGCCGCATCACCCTGGCTGTTATTCCCTAGCAGATTGATCTCAATGTCGGCATTGGCTGCCCCTTCTTCAATACCATTCTTCACACCTGTATAAAACTCGCTGGCGTCCAACCATAACGCGCCAATTGTTAGCTCATCTGCCATTGCTTCTGCATCCTCAGAATCAGAACTGGCATCTTCAGTAGGAGCTTCTGAATCATCTTGCGAAGCATCCTCTGAACTTGCAGTTGCCGCGTCATCCTGGGAGGCATCCGGTTCAACATCCTGGCCGCCACAGGCAACAACAAACAAAACTATTACGATCAACAACAATGATAATTTAAATTTCATCTTTCCTGCTCCTTTGGATTGACAAGTAAACTATAAAAAGTTTCTAGAAATCGGGTTTATAATTAGCCAGGTGTTGACCCTATATATGGCCTACTGGCACAATTAACGACCATAAACCCGTTTTCTTTTTTCAATTAAGAATTTGTAGAACACTCATCATGGCAATGGCTTTAAAAGTAAAGATCCCCGGATCGAGGCGAATGGACTTACAAATATTCAGATCCGATTTATCTTCTCCATGAAAAGATATTCTTCATACCAAAAATAGCGCAATGTCGCTTTTTGTATTAATATGTTGCAAATTATATACATCTAGCGTATAATTTGTCAAGTATTTGCCGAATATTGGCCATAATCCGCGGATTATAGCGTTAAAATACACAAAAGGTGACAGTCATACCGACACAAACAGACACAGAAGGAGTATTGTTATGGCGGAAATGGAAAACCTTGATGAAGGTGTAAATCAGGATTTACTGCCCGAAGAGCGGCGGAAAATCATTCACCGGCTGCTTCTTGAACATGGAAGTGTTCGTACAACAGCACTTGCTGCCCAAATGGAAGTTAATCCAGTTACCGTTCGGCGAGATTTGCGGGATATGGCCGCCATGGACGAAGTTCGTCTTGTGCATGGTGGGGCCGTCCTGGCCGAACCCATTCGGCCGATCACCGTAAATTACGATCTTGACGCCAAGCGCGTCACCAACATTGAGGCGAAAACAGAAATCGCTAAGAAGGCCGTAAGTTTAATAAACGATGGCGACATCGTGGCTTTCAGTTCCGGATCGACTGTTGAGCTGATCGCCAAGTATCTGCCACCTAATTTCAAATCTCTGACGGTTGTTGCGCTTGGGCTTAACGTGGCTTGTGTGGCTGCCCAGCATGCGTATGTTCAATTGATTATGCCTGGCGGGACCTTACATCCTACGTCACAGGCGTTTGTTGGCCTAAATGCCGTTAATTTTTTATCCGGTCTACGAATTGATAAAGGATTTTTTGGAGCACAGGCGGTTGATATCGAAGCGGGGTTCACCGACTCAAGCCTGGAATTGGTAGCTACGCATCGCCAGCTATTTGAGGTTTGTATGCACAATTACCTGGTGGCGGATTCATCCAAGTTTGACCGTGTTGCAGTCGGTAAAATATGTGATTTGGACGAGTTTGACGGGCTGATCGTTGACTCAAGCGCCACACCCAATTTACGCTCATGGGCGGCCGCAACCGGTGTCCAAATCATTTAGCTAAAAAGGAATTATTTGAAAATGGATGCTAGAAGTGGAAAAGAAATTAGAATGGGCCGGGTTTTTCAACCGGCCGATCAACGAAGCGTCACTATCGCATTCTCACACGGTGTTTTGCTCGGACCCGGAAAGGGTTATCTAACATTCGAGCAAATGGACCAGAGAATGAGCGACTTTCAGCAGGCAGATGCCGTCATGCTTTCACCAGGAATGGTCGACCAATTAAGCGGGCATTATGTAGGCCGGGACCGGCCCGGCTTAATCATCCAGGCCGATTGGCAGAATGTCGGCCGGGCAAGGCGTGGCAGTTTCCCAAGTTTAGGCAAATCGGCCGTCATGGCCACCGCAGAACATGCGGTTGCTGCCGGGGCTGATGCCATTATGACCTACTTATGGCTTGGTGGTGATGATGCGAATCTGGAAGCGGAAGAAATTGCCCGAAATTCTGCCTTTGTGCGGGCGGGCGAGGCCGTGGGATTGCCAATCATGATT
>JANQGC010000233.1 GCA_028277515.1 Anaerolineae bacterium | reverse complement strand
GAAGCGCTATATCATGCCTTAAACGGCGTGATGCTGGGTATCTTCGGTCCTGGTGTGCCTGGTATTCGCTGGCTCTCAGCCATCCTGGGCACGATAAGTATTCCCTTGACTTATCTTGTGGCAAAACGGTTATTTGGCTCGCTAACCGGTTTGATCGCTGCGGCCCTTTTAGCGGTCAGCTTTTGGTCGCTCATGTATTCAAGAGTCGGCATCCGCCATATCCTGACCCCGGTGTTAATGTTAGCGACATTTTATTTTTTCCTGAGAGGTATCAGTATTGGGAGGGTTTCTGGCAAAGGAGACCAATCACGGTTGGCTGATTTCACTATAGCAGGGTTTTTCATGGGTCTTGGTTTTTACACCTACTTTGCCGGCCGGGGGGTTCCGCTCATATTAATCGCCTTTTGTATTTATTTGCTGTTGTTCGCACGGCCGATCATCAAGAAGCATTGGCCGGGTTTGTTGATTATGTTCAGCCTGGGATTAATCATGGCTGTTCCTCTGCTGATCACCCTCGCCAACCAACCGGAGTCCGAAGCGCGTGTGGCGGAACTGGCCGTGCCGTTGGTTGAGGCACGCGCAGGAAACTTTGAACCATTAAACCACCATATCATCACCACGCTGAGCATGTTTCATGCCGCTGGCGATGACGAATGGCTTTATAACATTCCCCACCGGCCTGTTTTTGGACCTTTTGCTGCCCTATTTTTTTGGGCCGGTGTCTTCGTTGCTTTGGGATATGCATTGTCACCTTTAGTACAGATACTTTTCAAGAGATCCGCCGGCAAAGATAGGGATCCTTCCCACGCCCCTCTTGCATCCGCCTTTCTCCTGCTCTGGTGGACGGCCGGCATTTCACCGGGCTTTATCAGCGTTCCTCCGGCAAGTCTTGGGCACACAATTCTAGCCCAACCGGCCGTGTTTATTCTGGCCGCACTTCCTACCTGGTGGCTGGCCGGCCATTGGTTCCGTGAACGAAAGATCGTTCCAATCACTCTCGCCCTCATTTTAATTTTTACGGCAGCCCTTCGTGACTGGCCGGCCTATTTCGTGGAGTGGCCCCAACGAGGTATGACCCGCTTTTTATATCGAGCTGATATCCGCGAGTTGGCGGCATACTTGAACAATAATCCGCAAATCAACGATTTTGGGGTGACCGGGTTGTTGGCCGGTCCCTGGGATCGCGTTGCCCTTTCCATCGATCTTGACGAGGAACGGCGTGCCGCTTTGAATCCCCGTTGGTACGATCCGCGGCGCGCGCTGCTGCTTGAGCCTTCCGAAGGGTTTGGCGGTTTTCCCGATGTACCTTCACCATTTGCCGAATCGGTTGAGTTTGTTCCCGGCAGCCAGGGCATTGGTGGATACCGGCCTTATACCATGCAAGATTTGGATCGCGATACCGGGCATGAATACCCTGATCCGATTTGTTTCGCCAATGGTCTGTGCCTTTTATCCGCTACCTTCAACGAGCAAACTCAACGGTTGGCGCTTGAATGGTTGGTCAATGAACCTTTAGATTTACCTGACATACCACTCATCAGCAATCCACCGCCGCCCGGCGTTTATTCAGGACCGCGCTTAAGCGTATTCGCCCAAATCCAGGATGGGGAGGGCAACTTTCTCGCCGGTGACGATGGCTTGTGGGTGGACCCCTTGACCTTGCAAGTGGGCGATCGTTTTATCCAGCAGCATTGGTTGGAAATGGCGGATATAGACGATGGGCAGACGGCCGTTTTTGGACTTTATGATCCTTATACCGGAGAGCGCATCCTGACTGTAGCGGGACAGGATCATATTCAATTGGAGATCGGAGAGTAAATTGCAGCAAAAAGAGCACCGGTCACGCCAGGCCATCGCAGTCATCATAACAGCCTTCATATTGCTTGGTTTGGCGTACAGCGTGGCCAACCCATTGTTTGAAGCGACGGATGAACTGCGCCATTATCGCTTTGTGCAGCATATCATTCAACGCCAGGCGCTGCCTGTGCAGGGAGACGTCGGCTGTAGCGCCCAGGGACACCATCCCCCACTCTATTATGCCGGTGCTGCCCTGGCCACCTGGTGGGTAGACGCGGGGCATGACGTTTGTTATGAGCCGCCTAAAAACCCGTTTTGGGCTTTTCGCTATTGGGAAGTAGGTAATGATAACAAAAACCAGTATTTGCATGGTGAAGATGAAGCTTTTCCCTGGAGCGGCAATGCCCTGGCTGCCCATCTTGCGCGCATGGTTAATGTGCTCATCGGCGCGGCCGTCGTCTGGTTAACCTGGGCTATCGGACGAACGATTTGGCCGAAGCGGTCGTTACTCGCCGTTGGAGGTGCGGCGATCATCGCCTTTAATCCTATGTTCCTCTTCATGTCGGCCGCGATAAACAATGACGTCATTGCTGCCCTTGCCGGTGCGAGCATTACCCTGGCGGCCGTTCGACTCCTTCGGGATGAGCAAGGATTACGCAGACGCTGGGGCATTATATTTGGCTTGCTTTTTGGCCTGGCTTTACTGAGCAAATTTAACCTTATAGCCATCATCATCACCATTGAGTTGGCCTTAACCTGGGTCGCCTGGCGCAAAAAACAATGGGCAGCCTGGCTGCAAGCCAATCTTCTGCTCCTCTTTTTCACCTTGCTTGTTGCCGGCTGGTGGTTTGTGCGCAACCAAATGCTCTATGGTGAGCCGACCGGTTTCCAGCGCCTTACTGAGTTGTGGGGCGCCCGTAATCCGGCCGATAGTCTCGGCGTTGCCCTTTTTGAACTTCCTTACTTATGGACCAGCCTCTGGGGTCGTTTTGGCTACGGTCAAGTGCCGTTGCAGCAGTTCATTTATGACATTTTGTGGTGGTTTGCTCTTTTCTCGGCCGTAGGCCTGCTACTGCCACTTGCGCGGCGACAAAGAGAAGAGCTTCGCGAATACGGCATTTTTATCTTAGTACTCCTGCTCAACGTTGCCCTTTTCTTCGCGGTCATATTCAATTATTTGCTGGTCAGCCCGGCCGGACCGATGGGTCGCTTCTTTTTCCCTGCATTACCTTCCCTGGCTTTGCTCCTCTTTTACGGACTAAGCCGGTGGGCATCTTTGTTCGCCCATTTTAATGTTGCACGATTGAATGAAGGGAAACTCAATGGCATCGTCACCGCATGCGTAAGCCTCGGTTTTTTAGGGTTGGCCCTATTGGCATTATTCGCTTACCTGGCGCCGGCCTATGCCCAACCCCTAACTTACGCAGCAAATTCAACCATTCCCAACCCTACCAATATCCAGTTCGATCCCTTTGTGAAACTGCGTGGTTACGAGGTTAAAAGCGACAGATCACAACCTGGCGGAACAGTAGAGGTCGATCTTTATTGGGAGGTAACGGACCAACCCCCGGGAAATTATTTACAGTTTGTACACTTGATCGATGATTTGGGCATGATGGTCAGTCAACGCGATACGCATCCTGGACTGGGAAATTTCCCAACCAGCCAATGGCAGGTTGGGGATCGTTTTGTTGATTCGGTACGAATTTTCATACCTGAAACTGCCTATGCCCCATCGGAGGCCACCTTAAGTGTTGGTTTTTATGCGCCCGTTGAAAGATACCGCTTAGAAGTATTAGACAATGAAGGCTCCTTAATTGGCGATACCTTTGAATTGCAAAAAATTGGGATCGAACCGACTGAAGACCTTTCCGAGGATCTGCCAAACCCGCAAAATCAAAACTTCGATGATAACATTATGTTGAAAGGTTTCGATTTCAGCGCGAGAGAATTTGAAGCAGGGTCCGTCATGTCGTTGTCTTTATACTGGCAAGCCCTGCGTGATAATTTAGCCGATTATGAAGTACAGCTTCGTTTGCTGGATGAACAAGGCAAAATCGTTGAAGATCGGGAAAGCCGCCCGCAGGATGGGCAATCTCCCACCTCAGGCTGGAAAAAAGGTGATCTAATTACTGACGAGCACTTGCTGTGGCTTGATGACGCGCTGGCTGAAGGCACTTATTATATCCAAGTCGCCTTAATAGACGCTGAAAATGGGGAGAGAACTAACATCATCGGCGAAGACGGAAATTGGATTGATAATCGACTTAAGCTTTCCGGGATTAAAATAATCCGTTAATTATAAGCAAAGTTCAATTTTTAAGGCTTGTTGATTGACTTGTTAAATTGCTGATGTATACTCTTTTTATGGATGGAGTTTCCGCTGTAAACACAAAATTTTTCTCTGACGCACGCACTTGGCGTGCGTTTTTTATTACTTAATGGCCAGCAGCGGGTCATTTCATTTATAGTCAAAGGAGAGTAATGTATGGACTATGGCATGATTGGGAAGATTGAAAAATCAAAAATTTATGCTGAAGAAAGAGAACGAATTGAATTTGAATCACTCCGTGTAACCCTCCGCGGCGATAATGATAGTGTCCACAAAGTATCTTATGAGAATGGAATTTGGAATTGCGATTGCTCTTTCTTTGGCTCACGCAATGTTTGCAGCCATACAATGGCCTTGGAACGTGTCTTGGAAGATATGGTTGAAATAGGCATTAGCACCCACTCAGGTTAAGGTGCAGCAAACAAGCGGAGGATTTCGCAAACTGCTACGATTAAGGTAATCAATTTAAAACGTGCCTGGCAACAGAGCCAGGCACGTTTTAGTTTTATCAGGACTTTCTGAAGAAAAGAATCCCGATTTTTTGCAAATGTCCTTCCTGGCCGATCAACTTGCCCGCTATTACGATAAAATCTTAGGGTTCAAGGTCCACATAAATAGGTCCCAGCGTCACCGTGCGCCGGTTGCCCACACCATCGACACTTTGAACAGTAGCGAACCAGAATTGATTGCCGGCAACGGATTGCACATGAGTACCGGGCGCAGAATATGCTGTCAGATCGCCAGGTGTTGGTGTACTATCAGAACTGAACCCAACCTCATAGCTGACAACACTACTGCCGTCGCTGGACGCCGCCCAACTCATGGCCAGATCAACGGCATCGGTCACTGTCTCTCCAGGCAAGACTGGAACCTGCTGACCGGCGCTGTTGGTGTAGGTCAGGTTGATTGCGCCAGGTATGGGTGCCTTGATGTCAACAAGGACTGTTTGGGTGTTGATAGTTGTGCGACCAGCCAGGTCTGTGGCCCGTACGCTAACCTCAAAAGTGTCGCCGTCGACTTCTGTAGGTAAGCTCCAGGGTAGCTGCCAACTGCCGTTCCCACTTAATCCCGCCCTCTGCCAATCGCCATCATCAACGCGCACATCCACCTGGTGCAACTGCACATCATCACCGGCCATGCCCGTCAACATCACGGAGTCTATACCGATCTCTTGGGATTCTGTCAGCACAAGGGGGTCGATGGCGTCGGTGGGCGGTGCCAGGTCTACGTAGATCGTGGCCGGCGACCCTAAGTGCACATCATTAATACTTGCTCCGCCTTGCGGCCAGACAGTGGATTCGAGGAAGGTGATGGCCTCCACCATCAGCTCATCACTTTTAGACGAACGGCCCTCTACGATATCAACCGACTCTGGCGCGGATGCACGGCTTGCTGGACCATACGCGGCAGCCAATGGCATATAGCTTTTGAAAACATTTTTGTTGTCCCAGTCACTAAAGAGTAGCTCAAAGTCGTAAATGCCCTTTTCAGGTGGCCTCCACTCAAACTGCCAGTAGCTGCCGGTTGTCTCTCCAGCAGGCCAAACCTGGGCATGGACCGGTTCGTCGTTGATGATGACGATCAACGCCTGCAATCCGTTATTGTCATAGGCATAACCACTGATGATAACCGACTCAAGGGCGGTGAGGACCGCATGATCAGAGGGCGACAATATCTCGGCATTGTCTTGTGGTGCAGGGCCCGGTAGAAGTTCGGGGCCTACCATTGTGCAATGATCGAAAATGTCGCAAACCTCCAGCGACAGATCGTTTAAATTCGGAATTGTGCTCGAAATCGTACGCTCGGCATCAATGCCAAAAAGTCTTGATGAGTCAGTTGTCACCGAGGCGTACCAGGGATCAACCGCATCGTAAGTGGTGAAGGTTTCATCACTCTCGCGAAAATCAGGTGCAGGACCGCGTACCTGGCAGCCGTAATCGCCGTCCAGGCTGAAATCGGTCGCCTGGCAGGTGTAGGTTGTTGTCGTCACCTCGCCAATCGTTTCGGTTTTGACCGGGAAAGACACCACGGGTGGCCGGGTATCGATCTCACCACGCCAGACGCGCTGCCCGCTTTGTGGCGTGACATTGCCCAAAGTGTCGATGCCACGCACATTGATTTGATAAATGCCTTCTAAACCATCGTCCCCTTCGGAAATTGGGTAGCGCCAAGTGTCACCATCCAGCGTGGCCGCTTCCCAGGTACCAAGGCCATAGTCGTAGAGATTGGCGACCTCATATGCTGCAAGCTGGCGGTCATAGACGATCAGCTCATCCAATGAACCATTAAAAAAGCGGCTGTCGTCAAATCGTTTACCTATATATATTGGACCATTGCCTCCGTAGCTACCTGTAACCGTTTCAGCAATCAGCTCCACGCCATCGCGATAAATGCGGAAGGTATTGCTTGCAGCATCAAATGTACAGACTGTATGATGCCAATCCCCATCGGCAAACTGTTGGACCGTCGTGACGTGGTTTTGCCAGAATCCACAGCGTAACTGGTCCGTTTCCAAATAGCCGAAATTAAGGGCACCATTGATGGCTTCCTGGCCTTGAGAAAAAATAAAATTATTGTCGCCGAGCATGGCTCGTTTTGTCCATGCAGCCAATGTGAAGGACTGGTCGGTCAAATCCAGTTCTTGAACCGTCAGGAAATCAGCCGCGCCATCGAGGGTGATCGACCTGTCCCGCTGTCCAGGCTGATTAATAACCGGGCACTCACCTTCGCCACAGGTGGCCGGGTTGGCTCCGCCGGATTGGTCGCTGAAGTATGCCGTTGCCTGCCGCTCATCAAAAGGTAGATGCAGCAAAATCCCGTCCAGGGCGCCGATTTGCTGCGCGGGGGTGAGGTTGACTTCAACGGCCGTTACCGGCTGTGTACCCATCACCGAACCTTCCAGCATAAACGCCGTATTAATGACTTCCGTGTCGGACAAAACAAGACTGGGAGCCACAACAGGTCCCACAGTGTCGACGGTGATGTCCATGGTTGGGTAATCGGGGGGCTGGGTTATGTTGTTCACGGCATCTACGGCCCGTGCGGATACGATAAATTCGCCGCTGGGTTCGACCAAACTGCGATTAGCATTATCGAACTCGGGCAGTACATAATCAATATACCATGTACCGTCATCCTCTATCACGGCCTGCTGCCAGCCGAAACCGGCTACTGCGGTACCGCCCTGCAGTAATACTTCCACGACGGTCGTGCCGCTGCCCGGCCTGCTGCCGGCCAAAGGATCTTGCACCGACCCGTTGAGGGAAATGAGCCAACGTCCCAGGGCATCACGATATGGTTGTACAATGCCACTAGTAGTGGAGAAACTGATGTTGGGTGGCGTGGTGTCTAGAATAGCTGTCCAACTGGATACCTGGCTAACATTACCCACTGCATCCGTTGCCCGAAGCTGCAGCGTTTGTGATCCATCGCTTAAACCGCTGGTCAACCAATTGTAAGCCCAGGACTCACTGCCCTCAGCAGCTTCCCATCCGCTGCCCGCATTTACTTCCACCTCAGCCACATAGGAGGTTGAATCTTCTGCTTCGCCGGCGATCATCAAGCTGCCGGCACTGCTGAAGTATCCTCCCATGCCATTCTGGTTGAAATAAGTTGCCGTCATCTCTGCCGATGGCCGATCGTTGTCAATTGTGATCCCACGCACGATACTTTGATTGATCTCACCCAGCTCTGTTGTGGTTTCTCGTAGGGTCAAATTGCCGATCGTCAATATGCTGCTGTCGTTGGCTGAGGGTAATTGGCAGCTTAAGATCGACTGGTTGTCTACCTTGACGTTTTGGTAGAGCTGTTCGATCTCATCTGGTGTGAGCGCACTATTCCAGATACTCACTTCGTCGATGGTGCCCGGGAAGTTAGTGCCATCCCATAAGCCTGTACCGATTTTTGTGAGACCGAAACCGATGTAATTTGCACTCGCCGTGTCTTGGGCGACTTCAATACCATCGCGGTAGATAGTTCGTAACTTTGTAGTGGCGTCGTAAGTGCAGGCCCAATGATGCCAATCCGTATCGGTATAAGAATCACTGGTACTCAGGGCATTGCCCCAAAACGTACAGGTAAACGTGTTACTGGGAAGGAAACCGAACTGCAATCCTTGATTTTGTGCAGAGCGACCCTGGGATATGATCATAGGTCTTTGGCTGGTATTCGACCGCTTAGCCCAGGCTGAAAGCGTGAACGAAGAATCGGCAAGCGGAATTGTGTTGCCTTCCTTGCGTGTAGAAATAAGCACATTATCGAGGCCCCAACCCTGCCCCTGAAAGCCCGGCGTCAGATTGTTGCCCTTGAAATAGAGCTGAATCGAATCGGCTAAATGATTGGGAATGGTGGCTTTAACATGGAAGACTGCGTTGCTAAGTAGTGGGTAACCGGAGACGGCCAATAAATCGGGTTCGGCGCCATGCCGTGGTTTATTGGCTGCCGGCCAGATGCGCACCGATCTGGCAAAAGCCCCAAAGGGCAAATTGTCATCGATATTACGCTTGGGATCCACTGGCCAGACTGCCCCTTGATAGCCATTGAAAGGGTAAATAAAGGCCACTGTCCTATCTGTAACATCGGCACATCTGTGCAGGAAACCCGTCGTATCTTGGGTGTAAGTGCCGGCGGTTGCGCCCGGGCATTTTGTGCCCGGCAAACCACCTAAGGTGTTGGTCATTCTTACCGGATCAAAGCTCCAGGATTCGTCGGGGAATAGCTGATAGTTTCCCGTGTCATCATCCTGGGTGGAGAAATTTGTAGCCAGGAGCGCCTGGTTATCATAACCCCATTCCCAGTTGTGAGGGCCGATATCGCGGCGTAAGCCAGCCCATTCGCCAGCGATAAAAAGGTCAAAAGAGACCTCAATGGTATCGTGCTCAGGCAAGTTGGTCAGATCGAGGGAAATATTCTGGTTGTCAAACGGGCCTAAGAACCGGGTTGATTGTCCGTTGCGTGCACCCAGGTAAAAGTCGCTGCTGCTCCAACCGGGCGCCGTTTGTGATTCGAAATCATAGAAGAACTGGCCGGTCGATTCCGGGCGGGGATCCAGCACGATGAAGTCGTTGACGCCGTCAAATTGGGCAGCGGAGAAAGCTTTCCCCGGCACACCCAATGTGGGACAGGAATTACCGCTGCAACTGGCACTGTAACCATTGCCGGTTCCGTCAACAAATGAGGTGGCACCGGGCACTTCGTCCAGACTGTACACGGCCGTTACCGGGCTGGCGATGTCACTCATCTCTTCCGCCGAAAGCGGCCGCTGCCAGACGCTAACCTCATCAATCAGACCGTTGAAAAACCCATAACCCGAAAAGTTACTGTTACCGATGAGCAGTGGACCATTGCCGCTATAATTAACATTTGCCGTATTCTGGGCAACAGCAATACCATCGCGGTATATCCTCCGCGTGCGTGTACGGCTGTCATAAGTGCATGCCCAATGATGCCAATCTGTATCGGTATAAGATTCACTGGTAATCAGGCTGTTGCCGCCCCCAAAATCGCAGGTGAAACGATTAAAGAAGTCGAAGCCTATCACCAAGATTTTATGAGCGGTGGTCTGGCCATGCGAAAGGATCGCCGTACGCGCATTTTGGCCGTCACGCTTGGCCCAGGCGGCAACCGTGAAAGATCGATTTTCCAGAGCACTTTCAATGCCGCCAGAGACCGATAATTGCTCTTCATCAGCAGCAGTAAATCGTACACCATTACCGAAGCGTCCAGGTATGCCCGATTGGGGGCATCTGCCTGCAGAGCAAGTCGCCGTGTAATCGTTGCCGGATGAATCTGCAAAGGCCATCACCCCGGCCGGCTCCTCAAATTGCAGGCGCAGCAGCGATTGGGGTAGGAAACAGCTCAAGCTCACGGCCGTGACCGATGATTGCGATGCACCGGCCACATCCCCACGCAAACTGCCGTCCGGCCCGATAGCTCGGAAATTCTCTTCGCCGCTGCCGGGGATAGCCCAGGCTAATACCCAACCACTGTTTCGCGGGTCGGAACTGGCAGCTACCACCACACCTTCGCTATTAAGGGCAATATCGTCGTCGATCAAAAATTCACTACCATCAGTAGCGACCGTCAACAGCCGTGCCGTCAGGCGGTTGTTGCCATTCAAAACGGAGCGGTAGGCAAGCAATGCTTGCTTACTTAAATCGTCAAAGGAAAGACGTGGCGCTTGGCTGGTGCCGTCCGCTTGCGGCCAGCCACTCCCGGCAGCAATCGTCTGAGCAGTGCTGCTTTGGCCGTTGACATCGACGGCCGCGCGATACAATGTCCCGGCATCGGCCCAGACGGCCAGGTACGCTTCACCATCCCATTCAACATCTGCACCCACCAGATCGCCCCCCAGGCTGGTAATCGTTCCCGCTTCTGTGGGCTGGTTTCCGCCCTGATTAACCCGCTGGGCCAGCAGGCGCGTACCATCCTGGTCGGCAACACCAAAGGCGACCATAAAACGTGAGCCATCAGTAGCCACTGCCGGCGCAGCTACTTTCGCTGTGCTGCCGATTTCCGACTGCCAGATGCTTAGCTCGCTGGGCGGTGATCCAACTTCAATGCGGCTTGCAACAATATGGGCTTGGCTACTGCTGCTCCCTGCCCATACAGCGAGGCAGACGCCGTTGTCGTTGCAGTCGATATCCAGAGTTGTCAATGATTCCTCATTACTCTCGGAAACATACAGCTTTCGGGACGATTCTACCGATCCATCGCTCCAGACTTGATAGTAGCCGATGGCAGCCACGCCCTGGTTATCCACCTCTCGAGTGACCATGGCTAAGCGTCCGGATGAGACGGGAATGCGGGCAACGGCCGTATCTTCAACGGTGCCATGTACCGCATCGGCGGTCGTAAGGTTGGGAGCATCCCAGTTCCAGAGTGTTTGGTCAAAGTTGGTCACATTCATATTGCTGGTCAGATCATGCGCGGCGGTTTGCGAGGATTCGGCCGTAAGCTGGCTCACCAACGATTGGCTGTTACCCTGTTGGATATCCACTTGTGCTTCCAAGGGGCCACCGGAGAAAGCATTGGGCAGATCCAGGGCCAGATCACCGACGACGCGCTGTCCGCCACTGAGATTGTTGGTTGTTGTCGTCGTATAGACGAAAGTCTCACCGACGGCTACATAATCATCGTTCGTATTGTTTTCTACATAAAGAGCCACCGGACTTTCATTCCACACATTGGGATTGAAAAGCTCAGGATCATCGGGATCGGCCCACGGTGTGCAGGTTGGGCATGCTAATTGGTTCTGCTCAAAGCGGTCGCTTAGTCCATCTCCGTCGCCATCGGCATGCAAAGGATCGCTCCAGATGCGCGTTGATATGGTTGAATCATCCGCGGCAATATATCGGTAAGGGAAGAGCCACCCGCTAATTTCCTGCTGATCGGTGAGGCCGTCGCCGTCGCTGTCAGGATGGCCGGGATCGGTGCCCCAGCGCAGTTCGACGGCATCCGGCACGCCGTCATTGTCGCTGTCACCGGCTTCCGGATTCAAGTTAACGCCCCCCTCGGAAGCCGGTATGCTGCGTATTTCCAGTTCATAACCATCGGATAAGCCATCATTATCACTGTCCCAATCGCTGTTGTTGGGGTCTAGTCCGCCCTGGCTGGGATCCAATAGGCCGTCACCGTCAGGATCGAGGAAGCTGGCAGGACCACCCGTACCAAACCCCCAACGATTGACAGTCACAAAATCCTCCAGGGAAGCCGGCAGAACATCGAATACATAGGTGCGGCCAATATTATCGCTATCATTGTCAGATACATCGCGATTATTACATATAAAAAGCAGCCAACACTCCCTGCCACGTAACGCATAAGCATAGCTAAGCGTAAGATTCGGAGCCACATTGATGCCCGGTTGAAGCTGATCGCTGTAGATCACATCATCCGAAAGGACGGCTGTCACACCCTTCGTGAAATCATCCGGATCCACATATGCTACAATCCACTCATCCTCCCGGGCGCCAATAGATGTAGAGATATTCTGCTGCTGCTTATCCAATCGGTAAACAAAACTGGCTTTGCGCATATTTTCTGAAATAAAGAATGTTGGCCCAAATGTTGTCGTAATGGGCAGTGAATATCTAATTTCACTACCGGCCACATATCCCTGATCGGGATCGCTCAATTCTGCGCCTAACGCTCCAGTGTCCACTGAAGGAATACTAATATTGTATCTATAAATGATGGTAGCCAGAACATCCGTAAAAAATCCCGTAATTGAGAAATCAACCCCAAGTAAAAGCAAAATTGTATCAACCAGGACAATAATCCCAACCAAGATGGCACCCACGACTGTTAGGGAGAGGACAAATAAGAGAATGGCCACTATAATGGACGCAATGGTCGTAGCCAGCAGGGTATAGAAAGCGGGATTATCGCCGGGAGTCACGCCATTGTCGCTGGTCAAAGCCCAGATGAATACACCAATGGCGACACCGATGGTGAGAATTAATCCGAAGACGCTTAAAGCTTTTGATGCCCCAATCGTCTTGCTGCTAGCTGCCAATGTGTTGGACAATTCCCTGGAAAATGAGGTGATAGCCCCACCGATGGCGGCTGCTGTTTTAGCAATACGGACGGTTGTGATGATAGGATTGATAACAGTGATAATAGCCAACAGCACACCGGCACTGACGGCAGCAATGACATTCCAGGGCACGTTGGTATCTTGGACCACATAGTTGAAGATGAGCGCTGTGGCCAGTACTACGATGGTGACGACAATTAGCATAAATACGGCCGCCGCCACAAGCCCACTCCTATAAAAGGAGACCTGCTGCTGCCAGAATTTAGCCAGAACTAACTGTTTGGGCACATTATTGACTAATGGCCTAAATTCCAGTGCGAATCTTGCCTGTTGCGCCGCAAGAGCCAGAGCTTTGGAATATCTCACATAAAGCTTCATGCCGGTGATCAGCACTTTGCCGATTCCGCTGCCCAACCCAAAGGCAATCGGCGCATCGGGCAAAGCATATTTGGCTTCCATCAATTTGTCACCGATCTGTACCACGTTGTTAATGCCGCCAAAAACAGCCATATACATGAGTTGGGTCATGGTATGATAGGTCTCGGCTTCCTCAGGGTCGCTCAAATCCTCAAAGCTGTCGCCTAAGTTCTCCGTCATATCATTCCAAAAAGATGCCATATTGGCTTCGGTCCAACCGTCAACAGGGTCGTAGCGATAGGGCGACCACTTCAGGGAAGCAATAGTTTCTACCTCTACTTCATTGCTGCCACTTTGGGGCAGGTCAAGGGTCAGCCCACGGCCGTTCCAATTGAAAAGGGGACTGCCACCATTGGTCTGATCCAGGTTTAGGGCGCGATGATTCTGCTCTACAGCAAGCATAATTGTTGGTGTGATGGGTTCAGATGCGGACCAGGCACTGGTAAAGGCTTGATCCAGCAAGTCTACCGTTTGAGTAACGACCGTGTCCATCAGTCCAAGATCGAAGGATTCATAACTGTTCTCGCGCACGGTCAGCACATTAGGCAAATTCCAACGCTGCTCGGCGCTGACACCTGAATTGGAGGCATGGTCAAAGCGCCGGACGATTTCGTCAACGGTGACGTCCCGTTGGCCGTCGCCTCCACATTCATCGTCGGCATCAGTGGGTTCACAATCGCTGGCGGCCAGGAAGGTATGATCCAGGCCATAGAGCAAACCATACAGTGTATCCATGTAAAACGGAGCATCATAGCCGGCTTCAGCATTGGCGGTGGCGGCCGGGTCTTCATAAATCAAAGCCATATCAGCGCTGTGATTCTCGGTCAGCATCAACCCGGCCAGGAACCATTCGTCATCATAGGTCTGTATGATTTGAAGATCATTATACGCCGCATAGAATTGGCAAAGACCATCTTGAAAGAGGCTGTATTTTCCGGGCCAATCGCCGCTCCAACCAGGCGGGGGCTGATCCGGATCGGGGGGCCAGGCTGCATTGGTTGGATAGCCGTCCGGTGGATCTTCCGGGTAGCCGCATACATCATTAAGTACCTGCACAGCCCAAATCAAGCGCACCCGGTGCGCGGCGCCCCATTGGTTGTTGGCGCGGTATACCATACGGCCATAGAAACCGGTATGGGCATCGCCCTGGCTCTCGGTCACCAGTTCCAGCGGTACATAGGCAGTTTGTGTATTTTCATCCGTCTGGTGCGTGGAAATGCCGAACTGGTCAAGGACATCCTGTTCGGGCAGATTTGCCTGGCCGGCCGGGATATCGATCTGTAGTAAAGGCACCATGCGCATATCACCGAATTCATTGGGGATAGGCGTCAAATCAGGGTTGACGTCCAAAAATGTCGCGCCATCAACATCCTGGATCTGACCCTGGCGATCTTGTCTCGGCCAATCCAGCACATTTTTTGTGTACCACAGATGATCCGGGTTTGTGGGGCTGAGTTGAAACTCGACATTGATCAATTTGCCGGCCTGAAGATCGTTGACAACCAGTTCAAAGGGATTGTGTTCATTAAAAATAATGCCGTCTTTTGTATTGGCGTAGGCTGACAGATCGAGATCATCCGGCACACCGTCGCCATCATTGTCTTCATCCCACATATCCGGCGTACCGTCACCGTCCGTATCGTCAGGCAGGCCGTCTTCGGTGGCATCATAATACCATTCTTTACCATCGGCGATGCCATCCCTGTTTGTGTCAATTTCCAGGGGATCGGTATACCAGGTCACCATCTGACCCTGGCTGTTGGGCATCTCAAAACCGAGAACTTCGACGCCATCTTCTGCGCCATCGTCATCGGTGTCAGCAACCTGGGGCAGTGTACCCAGCAGGCATTCTTCGAGATTGGTCAGGTTGTCTTCATCCATATCACCGTGGGGGTCGGTGATACATGATTCATCGAAATAGCGGCCCTCATCATTGATTTCGGGGATGGCCGGGGAAATGGATTTTTGCCGGCGGGCTGCTTCTAAGGGATCGGTATGGGGATCGATGGTGGGCTGCTGCAGCGCTCGTTGTGCTTCTTGCTGCGCATCCAACTCAGCTCGCTTATTTTCTTGCTTTTGCTGCTGCTCCTGCTGCCGGGAGCCGTAGGCGTGGACCAATTGGCTGGACAAAAGCGGTCCAAGCAGCATGGAAAGGATGATAGTCGCGGCCGTCAGACGGTAAACCAATTTGGAATGGCTGCGGGCGAAAAGTATAAAGGCAAAGAATAACAAGAGAGCATGCAGAGGCAGGGTTAATAACCAAGAGCTGTTTATTAGATCTGCCAGCGATGTTTGAATTGTGGAGGCCGCCGGCAGCGGGGCAAAGTCAGAAAAGTTGACGATGATATCGGCCGTTGTGGCGTCGCCATGTTGATTTGGCGGAAAGTTAAGTGTGAACTGTTGGTGTAAAGGCAGACCGTCAGAGCCAACCCACAATTCGCCGGTTCCGCTCATCTCCTTGTACATGCGTGGTAGTTCCAACCGCACACCCGGCGGGAGACCTTCGCGATTGGCTTGCTCCGTCATCCGGCTGCGCATCTGGGTGGCGAATTTGTAGCCATTAATGTCAAAGGTGTAGCGGATGACTTCTATGTCTCCAAGTAAGGTGCTGCGTACTTCTGGCGGGTGAGTGATGACATTTTCGGCCGCTCTTGTGTAAGCCATGAAGTCCCCACCGGGAGCAAAGAGGCCGGTGAAATCCTCGATTTCTTCCCAGGCCCCATTTCCCTTGCGCGCCTGTGCCATCTGATCGTCGACCTTGATTTCCAAGGCCGATTCGGGCAGCAGGACACTGCCTCCCTCGGACCACAAACGAAGTTGCAGCACTTCGGTGTCCAGGTTTGTCTCGCCCTCCAGGTATAGGGTCGTGCTTTTGCTCTCTCGGCCGGCGTTGGTAACCGACGGCCGTGGCGTATTCGTCTGGATGACTTCGGCATTGTACTGGTAGGCGCCTGATTGGTGCACGTGCTGCCAGACGTCTTGTAGATCGGTTTGCGCCGGTTCATAGGCGGATAACAGACCCGATCCTCGTATAAATAACAATCCAGCAATAAGCAGTAAGATCAGCAACTGTCGTGGTCGGGATTTATATATCATGATCTTCATCTTTAACGATTGCCGACTAAAGTCACAACAACGAACAAACCTTGATTGACTGGGTGGCAGGCACTTCTAAAGTTCCTGCCACTTTTACATACTTACTTAACGGCCGTTCCCAGGGCCACCACCGGCGAATATGCTTGACAGGGCCCGTTAGAGTAAGAAGCCGTGGCCGTGGCCTGCTCGCCGGTCGCACCGGCCTGGGCCACGATGAGCACCTCCTGCTGGCCGCAATCGATGGCCCGATAGGGCACTTCCAGGCGGTCCGTCCGGCCCTTGCCGATATGGGGCAATAGTTCCACGTCGAAGGGGCGCGGCGGTGGCAGCAACGGGTCGTCCTGATGGGCGCGCCACTCGGCTTCACTGGGGAAGAACTGCACATGAATACCGTCGGCCGCGGCGCCTTGGCTGTAGATATGGGCGGAGATGATCACCCGCTCGCCCGGCTGCACAGTCGACGGCGTGGCCTTGGCGCCTACAATTTCCAACTGCGGGTCACTGACCGACGCGTTGGGCGAGGGGGACTCCTTAGCGATGTAGAATTTACTGTGCAGATAGCCCACGTTGTTGCTGAAGGTCATCCGTTCGCCATCAAGCGTCACCATTTCCAGGGGCACATCGCCGACGGCCGTTAGTGTCCCCGGCTTGGCGCTCAGGCCGTGCCCTTGCAGTTCGGGAACCAAGTCGCCGGAGCCATCCTCAGCCCAGACCACGACCCAGAAAATGTGATAGCTATCGCCCAGGCCGGAGGTGTCGAAGTCCGTCGTCGCTGTTGTCCAGTTGGCCGTTTGGGGGCTATTCTGGGAGTTGAAACCGGGCAGAGAGTCGATGGTTTTCTCAGCGATGAGGACGCTGTCGCCCGTTGGTGTGGTGCCGTTGATCTGCTGGCGGTAGAAGCGCACCTTAATCTTGGACTCGGAGGACATGTCTTTGAAGCTGTAGTTGTAGACGCGAGCCTGGAGGGTCACCTCGTCGCCCTCGGTGGCCTGGAAGCGCTGCGGGCCGTCCACGCCGCCAACGGTGACCAGCAGACCGCGCATCCAGTAGAATTGGCTGTTCCATAGATCGGCCGCATTGGGCTGGTTGATCTCCATGCAGTTGTCGCGGGCGCCGCCGGCGCTGAGGCAGTTGAGCGTTGTCTGCGATCCGGTGGGGTCATCGAGCTGCCAGCGCATGGGGTGGTTGAGAGCTACGTCGATATGCTGCTGGTAGGGGCTGTCGTCGGACACCCACCAGGATCCGGCCTGGGAGTCGAGCGGATCGACGGTGTAGGCAGCCTGCAAGGGGCCGACGGTGCTGATGTCTTCCGAATGGGTGAGCTTGTCCACGTGGCCCGCCGAGGGCACACGGCCGAAAATGTATGGCTCCACGCGATACTGGTAGAGGCCGAAGGTCTGGAAGGTGCCCGGCTTCTCAATGGTGACGCCTTGCGATGCGCCGATAGAAGAGGAGGATTTGTTGAGATTGGAAATGGCGGTGCTCTCGTTGTAATCGAGGTTACCCGACAGATTGAGGTCGACGGCCTCTCCGATCTGCTTGCCGCCAGTGAGGCTATAGTTCGTCTCGTAGGATTGGGTGTTGGTCGTGCCCGCAGTCTGGGCCTCCTGCTGCGATTCGCTCCAACTTAGGTTTTGGGCCTGGGTCGAATCGTCGGTATAGAAGTGCTGCGGGCTGGTCAGTAGATCGATCCCGCCGGTTATTTGTTGGGCCAGCATGGTCTCTGACCAGGGGTAGGAAAAGATGTTACCCGGTTCGTGGATAGGTTGGTACCACTCGGTGGCTGCGCCCGGCCCGGGGCCGGTTCCGCTGCTGTTAGGGCCGGAATACATGATGTAGAGTTGCTCTTCTTCGCCGGCGCTGCATGAGGGTTCGTCGGCCGGGCAAATGGTTTGGCCGATAACCGGGTAGAGATAGATGTTGAAGGAGCTTTGGTCGTACCAGATCTCGTCGCCGAAGCCGGTGGTTGTGGAGGCATCGTACTTGAACTCGTTTTGGACGAAGCTGTAGTCGGATTTGACGTCTTCATTCTTGTTTTCGGCCGTTTTGGTAATGGAACCGCCGATGGAGCCGACGACAGGCACTTTGATCTTGAACTTGCCGCCGGCCTGCTCGGTGGTGGCGTAGGTGTAGCTGGTGGTGCTGGTGTCGGAGGATTGGTTGGAGCTGGTTTCGCTCATGGAGTAGCTGCTGTTGTAGGTATCGGGAACGGCCGAAAAGTTAACCACCTGCCACTCGCTCGCCGTGCTCTGATCGGGCAAGATATAGTCGACGTGCATGGGTGGCGCGCCGAGGATGACCGAGGGCTGGGAGTGGCTGGACATGCGAATGACAGTCGGGCCGCCCAGCCGCGCTGATCGCCCTTGCAGGTCGCCCGCCGAGAGCCAGTTGCGCGGGTAAGGCTCGGGATTGCCGAGAAAGCCCACGGTGGGCATGTTATTGAGTCCCAGCGAGGAATCGATGGCTACCGTGGAGAGGGACGCGGGCTTGTAGTCATTGGAGGAGGGGTCGACGCTGAAGAAGTGTATCTTCTTATCGTTGCGCAAGACGGCGATCTGGAGGTTAAAGTCGGTATCATCGGGGTTGTCGCCGATAGCAGCAAAACGGCCAACGGCCAGACCGTTCAGCCAGGGCGGATTTGAGGGGGATAAGAAACCGGTGTTATGTTCGTCAAACAATCCCGTGGAATGTCCGGTCATCTTGTTGGTCGCGGCGTCAAAAGTGAGAACAGTGAGATCGAGGACAACTGAATCGGTATTGCCACCGGCGCCGAAAATTTCCCCTTGAACGGCAACGATCGCCTGATCGGTGCCGCCGAGCCAATCGAGTTTCGCGGACACAGCCATGGCATGATCGGCAACATCCACTATCGAGGAACTAAAGAATTGGAGGCTGCTAATCTCCTGTCCGCCAATCGGGTCCCAATTGTTGTCGAATTGATACCAATAAGCGTCAAAGCGGGTCGGGTCGTCTGCATTAAAAGGGGGAGAAGTGATTACCAGCAGGCCGGTCCCCTCATATGAACTATAATTGCCGGATGTGATAGCGACCATATTTGAGTGCGCCAGCGGGTTCGAATTAAGAATCACATCCAGAGTGTTCTTGTTTTCACAAATGGTATCTTCCACGGAGCCGGGGCAGACCGTAGCGAAGTGGACGTTGCCGCCACCGTACCAGGCTGCGTCGCGCAGGCCGTCATGATTGAAGTCCCCAGTGATGGGATTGCCAACTGCGCCGGGCAGGGAGCCGAGCGCGACTGTGGAGCCGAACTTGAGGCCCTTGCTCTTGTCGTTGATGTCCACCGCCGTGGCGGCCAGGGCCTCGTCGTTGGTGAGGATGAAGAGGTCGTCGAAGCCGTCCAATGTGAAGTCTTCCAGGGCCACGGCCGTACTGGTATCGGCAAGGGAGAAGGTAGCGTCGATGCTGTCGCTGGTCTTGATGTCCTGGACATTGAGGGCCATGTTGTCCTCACCGCTGCCAGCGGTGCAGTCCTGGCCAGAGGCCTGTTCGGAGGGTAGCAAGGTGACGATGACGTCATAGGGCAGGTTGAAGAAACGGCCGATTCGGGTCTGCTGCGGCTGGCGGGCCAGTTGAACGCCGGGCTGCAGGTTGTCTTTGACTATGTAGCAATCCGGCGTGGCCACGGTGCGCAGCGATTGCTTGCTGATCGTCTCGTTGGCCGTCTCCAGGATATAGTTGTTTATCTGCGATTGGGTCTTGCTGTTCTCTGGCTTGGTGCGGGCGATCAGCAAGTCGTCGACAGTAAAGAGCTGTAGCTCGCCGTTGAGCGGATCATCCACCTGGCTGAAGTCTGGATCCTGATCAGGAGCAGTGGGGGCCTCTTCGCGGGCCAGCAAGGGTACACCGGCGATAATGAGGACTAGGAGGGTGATTAGAGCAGCCGGCATTAACCGGCGTAATTTAGAGGATACTTTCGTCATCTTATTCATTTCCAATCTCCTTTAATTGGAATAAAGCTTTTTTAGCAGTTCAAGGCTGAGAGAAGTTGATGGTGGGATCATTGTCGGAGTTTCTTCTTTGATTTGAATATGGTACTGTTGTCTAGTTTTAGTATCGGCTTAAAAGATAAACTTACGAAGAGCTATGGAAAGCAATTTCCATTCATGAAAAGATCACAAAAACGGGAATAGCGAGGTGGGATTACCTTACTATTTTTTACTTTAGATTAGCCGAAGACTCTTGCAGTGTCAATCGGTTTTATGGAGTTTGTTTAAGGATGAAATGTATCATGGGGGAGCGGGCAGTAGGGCAGTGAGCAGTGAACGGTAGGGCGGTGAGCAGGGTCATATAGAAATAGACTACCAATGTTTAACTTTGTGACTTGCACACCATTGGGGCTTAAACTATTAATGAAGGTATACTCGATTGTCAGGTGTGTTTCTTTAATTTTTCTGCTCTGAGGTAATTGTAGAAATCAGGTTTTGCAGATGTAATAACAATGGATGACTGATGGAATTAATAAAGCGAATCGAAGACAATATTGGAAAACGTGATAACAAATTTTACAAAACGACACTTTTTCAAAGTGATGTCCTCTTGTTGGGCTTAAACTGTCTTGAACCCGGCCAAATTCAAAAAGCGCATGAGCATACCGATCAAGATAAGTTTTATTTCGTTTTTGAGGGAACCGGCCGATTTGTGCTCGGCGAAGAAGAGGTTGAGGCATCCGCCGGTGAAGTTGTGTGGGCGCCGGCAGGTATGATCCATGGTGTTACGAACCCTTCCGGCTCGCGTCTGACGCTTTTAGTGGGCATAGCCCCATCTCCTTGAGAGTAAATATGATCACCATTGGCGGCGTCGAATTCGATTTAAAGTTATCCTTTTTGATCATTTATAGCACAGTCGTGCCAATGCTTGATTATTACAATCATCAATTGACGGGCACGAAGGCTTATGACCGTTTTATTTTCTACTTTATTATTCCCATGTTCATTATCCTGTTCCTGTTTCGCGAGTCTCCGCGAGATTTAGGTTTTCAGCTTGGCGATTGGCGGGCCGGTCTGATGTGGGTTGTCATCGGCTGCGTCGGCATGGCGATCATCCTCTGGTTTGTCAGCCGGACGCCGGCCATGCAAGCCTTTTATGAAGAGCGTGCGCCATCTACGGTCGGCCGTCTTCTCTTCCTCAATGGGGTTGAGCTTTTCGCCTGGGAGTTCATGTGGCGCGGATTTGTCCTCTTCATTTTTGCCCAGTACTTCGGACCGGGGCCGGCGATTCTCTTACAGGCGGTACCCTTTGCCTTCATGCACCTGGGCAAACCTGAAATTGAAACATTGAGTACCATATTTGGCGGAGCAGCATTTGGTTTTGTTGCCTGGCAAACGCAATCATTCGTTTATCCCTGGCTGATCCATTGGTTTATCGCATCATTCACCATGTTAATCGCTACGGGTCGTATTTAGCGCACGACTACAAATTCATGACCGAATTCCCACTCAAAATTACGGATTTTGCCTATGGTGGTGCG
Source organism: Anaerolineae bacterium (assembly GCA_028277515.1). The sequence continues at coordinate 3,360 of JANQGC010000233.1, read as the reverse complement.
GGCCTGGGTCGTGACAAGAAGGGGCGCCCCGTCTTTGTTCAGGGAACGATTCCCGGTGAAAAGGTGCGCGTTTCCACCAATCAGGATAAGGGGCGTTATATCCACGCGGAATTATTGAGTGTTACACACGCCTCAAAGCATCGTGTCCAAGCGCACTGTCCCCATTTCCAGATTTGCAGCGGCTGTCATTATCAGCATATGGAATATTCTCTACAATTGCAGGCCAAACGGGAGATCGTGCAAGATCAATTGCAGCGTATTGGGAAGCTAAAAAAAACGCGGGTTAAGCCTACGCTGGCCAACCCTGAACCTTATTCTTATGCCATTGAGACCAATTTGAGCCGCACTTCTCAGGGAAAACTTGGATATTGGTCGGCCAAAGAGCAGCAGGTCATTCCAATAGACACCTGCCCCATCTTAAAGCCGCAGCTTTTGACCCTTTTTCAGGATATCGAGTTGAATTTACCAGGTTTGCGCAAGCTGACGCTGCGCCTGGGAGCGGATGGTGAAGTGCTGGCCGGCCTGGAGGTCGAAGGGGTCGAGCCGCCTGAACTGGCAGTTGATTTTCCGGTTTCAGTGGCCATCATCTTACCGGACAGAAATGCGGCCTCCCTGATTGGCGACCCCTATTTGCTGCAAGAGGTGAAAGGGCGTCGCTTCCGGGTCTCTCCTGGCTGTTTTTTCCATCCCAGTGTGGCAGGGGCTGAACTGATCATTGATACGATGCTCGCTTACGCTGATTTGCAAGGATCGGAAATGGTATTAGAAGCGTACAGCGGTGTGGGTCTTTTGACTGCTTTTTTATCTGAAAAGGCAGGAGAGGTAATCGCGATTGAGTTCAATGATGATGCCACGGCCGATTTTCTTGTTAATCTGGATCATACCGATAACGTCACCCTATATCATGGCCTTGTTGAAGAAATTATTCCCGCGCTCGACGTCAAACCCAAAGTTATGGTTGCCAATCCGGGATGGGAAGGGCTAAATTCGGCCGTCATCCGTAGCTTGAAATCGACTTCCCCCCAACGGTTCATTTACATCAGTTCTGATGTGGCTACTATGGCTCGCGATGCAAAGGCGCTGGTTAAGGCGGGATATGGATTGATGGAAGTACAGCCCATCGATATGGTTCCCCAGACTTACCGGGTAGATACTGTTTCCTTGTGGCTACCGCGATAAAGTATTTGCTTAGAAGCGAGTCAGGCAGATAGGTTTTGGGGCAGCAAAAAGGCGATCAACAAGGGGCACAGAATTAGAATCAGAGATGGAGGCCAGGCCGTATTCAATCAGTTTTGCGAACCCTACAGCCCCCACAACCAAGGAAGAAAATTCGGATACATCTAGCCGGATAGCCAGGTCAAACGCCTCATCACTCACCAACTTTGCCTTCCCATCAACAAAATTAACCACCCAACCACCTTCATTTTGCGGCAGGAAACTGTCTGATAATTCGATCTTTAACCGGCAAGTTACCCCACCGAAGTTATGCTCGTGCAAAATCTCAAACAATCGAGGCAAATCAATGACCCGGTACATAATTCCAACGCCCTGCACATTGCTCTCATGAGCAATGACATCTTGAATCATCTCATTCGACCCATATCGTGGATCTTGCAGCAAATGATGCCAATCTTCATCCTGGATGTTCAAAATGATTTGCTCGATTTGATCGGCCTGGCTTTGCAAATAAGCCAATAATTCCCGCAGGGCATCAGGATTTTCATAGACCAACTCATGAATCAAGATGTTATTGCTTAGAAAATTATCATGGCTTCCTTTGTCGAATTTGTACACCATGTAACCGCTGAGCTGACTACCCTTTTTTACACCAATCGCGTGAATGGCAGGGCTGTTCAACATGGCATCCCAAACATCTTGCCAGCGCATCATAACACCATGTTTGCCTGCAAAAAAACGGTCGTAACAAGCGCAGATCGCATCTCTATCTTTTTCCGTTAGAAAAACGACATGCCGCTTGGACAATCCTTTGGGCAAACTATCCGGCGAGAAACGATACGAATTCATTTTTGTGCCAAAACCAAAACCCATACGATGATAAAAATCGGGACGGAAAGGATACAAAGCAGCCAGGCAAGCCCCTTTATGGCGATAATGTTGGAGAAAATAGCGCATCATATCCGCTGCAACTTTTTCTTTTTTATGCAGCAGATCGACCGCTACGCCGCCAACACCACCCACAAGCGTATTGGTCGAAAGAAAATTCATGGTGAAATCGTACAGTCGCATGACACCCTGCATGTGCTTATCATCAAACAAGGCAAACAGGCTAATGTGTGGGTTCTCAGCAGCCTGCGCCAGGCGACCACGAAAGCGCCGGCGCTCGGCCTGGGCGAATACATCCATTCCTGGATAAGCGTTGGCCGAAATGGTGACAAATGTATCTAATTCTTCTTCATTAATTCGACGAATTGTGCGCAAGATAATTCCTTTTAAAGCCTTAAGCACGCTTCAGCAGCTAACCAAAACATTTTTTCGCGCGTTGAGCTGAGTTTGTGCCAATCGCGCCGGTCCCAAACCTCACCTGTTAGATCATCACCGCCATACAGAATTTGGCCAAATATCACCCCACGGAATTGAGCTACCGCACAAAAGGCGGCCGTCTCCATCTCTACGGTTAGACAACCCTCGGCACGGCGCAAAGCAACTTTTTGCGGCGTCTCACGGTAAACCCCATCTGTCGTCCAGGTCTTGCCCAATATGTAGCTTACACGATGATGGTCGAGGGTCATTTTAATCGCTTCAACGGCCTCCGGCGAAGCGTCTACTTCTCGTCCGGGAGGCAGGTAATGGTAAGATGTGCCTTCATCGCGCACGGCCGATACAGGTATGATCGCTTGTCCTAATCCGACCCGACCATCTAACACGCCACATCCCCCACAGGCCACAAACTTGCGACAGCCTAAGGCAATTAGTTCCTCCATGAAAGCGGCCGATAACGGAGCCCCTACCCCAGCGTGAGCCACTGCCAGCCGGCGACCGTTAATCTCCATTTCATATACGCGGTTTTTGCCGATTTCTGATCCAAGCTCATATATTTGCTGTAACGATCCTTCTTGTTTTAAGCCGGAAATTACATCCTGAAAAAAACAAAGAACACAGTATTCTGCAATATCAATTTGTGCTAACAGTTCGCCTGGTTCTAAGATGGCTTTACGAGCAGGATCATACTCCAGCAGTGGAAATGGCTGTTTCATCATTTATTTTTTCTCCATTGAATCGGCAAGAAAATCGCCAGTCATCTGCTGCTTAGAAACAAACCGTTTCAAATTGTCATTAGTATCTAAAAGGTGAGGCATAATAGGGTGAAAAGGACACGGCAGATCGATTGTCATTAGGTCC
>JANQGC010000340.1 GCA_028277515.1 Anaerolineae bacterium | reverse complement strand
GCCTCACCAATCACAGCAAAGCCAGCTTCATGCGCTTGTACATCGACCACTCGTTCTGTCCACAGTTCAGCGCTCTTGTATACCGCGATCTGTTCCCATGCCTGCTGTCGAATCTCTGCCGGTAGTAAGCCATCCAACCCGACAAAGTTATGCACACCGTGTGATGCCCCGTTGCGTGGCGGCCCAGACGCGTCAAAGATAATCAGCCGCTTGTGGGTGCGCGCCAGGATCAGTGCTGCTTGCAATCCAGCAGGGCCACCACCAACAATGGCAACATCATAGTGTTCTTGTCTCATTGTCCCTCCGGTTGTTTCTGCCATACCAGATAATCATACAGCCAGTGCGTTGCCCAGTTGATCGGCAGTCCATTGCGAAAGGTTTGAGCACTCATTCTTTCACCTCCGAATCGACCGCTGCCAACTGCGGGCCAAACGTTTCTCGCACCCAGGCCAGCGCTTCTTGATGCGGATCAGGTGCGGGTGGGGCATTTTCAGCCAGACAGCGGTCAAACGTGACCTGAAGCTGTGGCGCATTGATGCTGCCCGCTTCGCCAATGAAAACCAGTTCACTGTAGGGTGTTTGTTTGCCCCAATCGCCTTCGTGGGTTAAGTGAACACGAGAACCAGCCACCTGCAGCACCCGCTTTCTTTCTGGGTTGGTAGTCAGGTAAAGTATTCCTTTGGCCCGATAAATGGTTGGCGGCAGCGTTTTGATCGCTTTGTGCAGAGCGCGGTAGTCAAACGGCCGTTCATTGCGATAGCGCCAGGTGCTAAACACCAGTGTATGATCATCGTGCTCATGGTCATGCTCGTGTTCATGGTCATGGTCGTGATGCCCATCTGCCATGGCTGATTTTTCCGGGTGCACATGAACATCAAGCGTTGTGTCTGACTGCACCGTGTCCAACGTGTGCCGCCCAACGCTCAATATCAGTTCCAAAGGGATACGACCGTATGTGGTTTCCAATATTCGGACACCCGGCACCAGGTCGCCTATCATCTCTTTGACCAGGAGGACCGTTTCTGGCGGCACTAAATCTACTTTGTTGAGGATAAGCAGATCGGCAATCGCAATCTGGCGGCGCGCCAGCATGGCGGAACGGCCGTTTAGCTGCAATAATTGTTCGGTATCGATCAGTGCCAGAATCGTGTCAACTTTGGTGCGGGCACGCAGTTCAGGCGACAGCACAAAGGTGAGCGCTACTGCGCCGGGGTCGCTGACGCCGCTGGTTTCGATGAGGATGTATTCGGGCGGGTCGGGCGCATTGATCAAGTCCAGAACGGCCGTTTCTAAATCACCCCGAATGCTGCAGCAAATACAGCCGTTGGCCAGGCTGATCGTCTCCCCCTCCACACCGACGACCAGTTGCGCGTCAATGTTCACTTCGCCAAAATCATTGACCAGTACCGCCATGCGCAGACCGTGGTCGGCGTGTAGGATGTGGTTCAACAGCGTCGTTTTGCCCGCACCCAAGAAGCCGGTCAAAATGGTGATAGGAATTTTTTCTTCGCTTGTTTTCAACATAAGTCATTCACCTGTCCGGGACTCGCCGCTTGCTATCGGCTTTCGCGAAATATGACATGTCGCCTTACAATCGGATCGTACTTGCGCAGCTCCAAACGAGCGGCCGTGTTGCGTCGGTTCTTTTCACTGTAATAAATGTAACTGCTCTCCGTGCTGTGCAGCTTAATGAGCTGGCGCGGTCCTTTTTTCTTAGCCATGGTTTTCTCCTTTGGTGGATAGCGCTTGCTCTTATAAAACGTCCTTCAGCCTCATACCTTGCTTCTTCAAATAAGGCATCAGTCCAATTTTGTCCACCGTGCGCATGGCGCGGACAGACATTTTGATGCGCACGCTGCGCCCCAATTCGGGGACATAGATTTTTTTGCTTTGCACATTAGGTTTGAAAACGCGCTTCGTCTTCTTCTGCGAAAACGAGACGTTGTGGCCGCTCATTGGTTTGCGGCCGCTTAATTTACACTTTGCCATGATAAATCTCCTTCAATTGGTGGGTTTGTTAGCCAGCCCAATCAACCATACTCACGTATTAAGGACCAAAGTGGTCTAGCACAGGCGCGTAGGCAGCATTACAGCCGCCTGTCCGCGAACAGCCTTCCAAGGGCAGCTCAGGCACATCATCAAGCGCATAGACGCCTTCAAAGTGCTGACACACTGGACAGCAATCGCCTGCCACCAAAATGCGAACCTTTGTCGCCAATCCAGCCCGGATTTGGTCTAGGTATTTCGCCTGTTCAAGCCGCCGTTTTAGTTCATCCATGATTGAATCTCATCAGTGCGACACAAATGGGAGCAACGCAAGATGACGCGCCCGCTTGACTTCACGCGCCAATTTGCGCTGGTCTGTCGCGCTGAGCAGCGTTTGTCGCCGGGGGCGGATGCGGCCAAAATCGTTTAGATACCGCTTCAAGATTTCTGGCTGTTTGTAATCCAAGACCACCTCACTGCGAGCTGGTCTACGTCTCGATCTATACTTACGCATAGTCTGCCTCCTCAGTCTGGGCCATGAACGGGTTGTTTATAGAGAGAGCGCCGCTCTGCCAAAGCGACATCTCGTTGTTTGTCAGCAAGCAGCCATCCAGCTGCACCACAAGCTGCTCTTTGCTGAGCTTTTGGCCGATGCAGGCAATCTCCTGCCGCCGGTCACCATATGGTTCAGCCCAGGCATTGTTGATCTCCAGCTGGACTTCTGCATCGTCTGGCCAATTTTCCCGTGGTTCGGCTGCCCACCAGCGCCCCGCCAGTTGAAAATAGCCCTGCCGCGCCACCTGTGACCAGTAGAAAGCCATATCATGATCACTGGCCAGCCAGAGAAATCCTTTGGAACGCAGCAGTTGCTTGAAGCCACCACCCTCCACAAAATCGAGCAGCCGCTGGGGATGAAACGGCCGTCTTGCTTGATACACAAAACTGCTGATGCCATACTCATCCGTTTCCGGTATGTGATGACCTTGCAGCTCTTCAGCCCAACGGGGCGACTCGGCAGCGGCTTCCAAATTAAACAAACCGGTATGCAATACGCGGTCAAGCGGAATGTGGCTGTAGGTGCTTTCTAACACCACTGCCTCTGGATTAAAGCGATGCAGATAGCTTTTTAACTGCGCCAGTTCATCGGGGCTCACCAGATCAGTTTTGTTGATCAGGATGACATTGGCAAACTCCACTTGTTCCACCAGCAAATCAGCCAACGTACGGCCATCATCATCGGCCACAGCCATGCCCCGCTCCAGCAAAGTTTGCTGGTTGGTATACTCATCCAGCCAGGTTTCCGCATCGACAACAGTGAGCATCGTGTCCAAACAGGCAATGTCGGAGAGGGTACGGCCGTTTTCATCCAGCGGAAAATCAAAGGTCGCCGCCACAGCCATTGGTTCAGAAATACCTGTTGATTCAATGAGTAGATAATCGAAGCGGCCTTCATAGGACAGCTTGCCAATCTCAATCAACAAATCTTCACGTAAGGTGCAGCAGATGCAGCCGTTGCTCATCTCCACCAGCTTTTCCTCGGTGCGGTTAAGCTGTGCATCCCCGTTGCTCACAAGCTGAGAATCGATGTTGACCTCGCTCATATCATTGACAATGACGGCCACGCGCATCCCTTCGCGATTGTTGAGTACGTGGTTTAGCAGAGTCGTTTTGCCGGCACCCAGAAAGCCTGAAAGCACGGTGACGGGCAGTTGCTTTTTGCCTGTTTGATTCTTACTCATTATTTTTTCCCTTTTTGATGCATGAATGCTGAGGTGCAAAAGAGGGTAGATAATCTGCCATCATGTTGCGCCCCAATATGCAAGATTTTCAAGTATACGTGTATGATTTAATTGGCAATGTTTGGCTTTGCTCTGCCAAGGCCTCCCAGTTTATGGCTAGCTGTTCAACCTCAGTCAATTTGGTAATGGTGTGGCTAAATGGTTTCAGTGCAGACTGTCGCCAGGAGCAGCCGCATGCCTCCAGCACCCACGCTTCATATTCGGCCAACCAGAAAAGCAGGTCGCACCATAGTCGGCGCATTGTTTCAACTTCCACCTCACTGCCTACGCGGTAGACCAGATGGGGCAGTCTCGCCTGTCCGTGAATGGTCTGGTTGAGACGGGGAAGGGCCGTATACCTTGGTTTGGCCTTGTATCGGTTTACAAAAATCGATCCCATGTCCGTTTGACCAAACCAGATACCCCACCCCCACAATACAATCTGCCTGTTTTTTTCCCAACGGGTATACATTGACCCACCGCGCTTCTCACCTTTTTTGTGGGTGAACTGGTAGCGGTACAGCAAGTTCCCTTCAGGGCAGAGAATATCCTGCCCAAAGAGCCACATCTGTTGGTGCAGGAGCGGTTTGAGTTGCTTCTTGTAATCAGCCGGGTAGCTTAACCAATAATTTGTCTTCATAATTGATAGCTCTAACAAAAAATCTCAAATCTCATTTTCAACGGAAATTGATATTTAATATCAATAATATAGGCAAAAAAAAGTACCTACGAGTTAAAAGCCAGTTGCCATGCGTCGCGAATCCAGTTGATGGCTGATTGCAGTGGCGGAGCAGGCGGCTGGTTTTCAAGCAGGCAGGCATCAAATTGATCAGCTAACTCCTGAGCCGGCACGCCATCGGCCACACCAATAAACACCAAGCTGGTGTGCGGTTCTGTGTCACCCCATGGTTCGCCAACCACCAGTCTGGCTCGTTTGCCCACCACTTGCAGCGTACATTTCCGGTCTGGCGCCTCGTTGAGGTAGAGAAACCCCTTGGCGCGATAGATAGACAATGGCAGGTTGTTGACCACTTTTTGCACCGATTTGAAACGAAACCGCCGTTTCTCTTCATAATGCCAGGTGTGGAACAACATTGTATGGTCATCATGGTCGTGATCGTGATCATGGTCGTGCGCATGCTCGTCTCCATTGGGCGCGGCGTGAACATGTACATCATGGGCAGAACGGCCGTAACTTTGCACACCCGCTTCATTCAGACCCGTTCCCAGCACCAATTGCACCGGAACCTGGCTAAACCGTGTTGCTAAAATACGTGCCTTTGGCGATATTCTACGAATTCGTTCCTCGATTGCGATCCGCTCGGTTAATGTTACAAGATCGACTTTGTTTAGCACCACAATATCGGCCGTGCCAATTTGATCCAGCGCCAACACCTGGTTTTCAGGAGGAATCGCGTCATACTGTTCGGCGTCAACCACCGTCAAAATCGCTTCCACATACGCATGCTGACTCACACTGGTGTAGACAAAGGTTTGGGCCACAGCCACTGGATCAGAAACGCCGCTGGTTTCTACCAAAATATACTCTGGTGGATCCGGCCGCCGGCAAATTTGCAATACAGCCTGTTTGAGATCGTCACGAATGGTGCAACAGATGCAACCATTGGAAAGATTAACACTATCCTCCCCATCCACGCCCACGATCAATTGCGCATCAATGTTGACTGCCCCAAAATCATTGACCAAAACAGCAACACGCAAGCCATGATCGCCGTGTAGTATGTGATTGAGCAAAGTCGTCTTACCTGCACCTAAAAAGCCAGTCAGAATGGTTACAGGAATGCGGTTAATCTCATTTTTTTGAGTCATCTTGTTCTCCTTGGTGCCGGGTAGCAACAGAGGCAGCCATTGCTGTGCCGGGCAATAGGTGCTGTGGGCATTTCTGTTGGTGGCGCTGATCGTCCGCTGTTAAACATAAATGTGGTAATGCCGCGCACCAGCAGTGTGCCGCAAAGCGGGCAATCCAGCGGGTCATCCGCCTGGCTCATTTTGCGCCGCTCTTCCACTTCCACCTCACAATCCGGGCATTTATAAACGTAAGTAGGCATTATCTCTCCTGTTATTGATATTAAATATCATTGATGTCGGCAAAAAAAGAGCGTCTACCGCACCACTTCCCAGGCCAGGTGAGATAGCTCTGGCGCGATGAGCTTTTCCCAGGCCAGTCTGACAGCGTTGGGCGAACCGGGGGTGGAGATAATCACCCGGTTACGGAAAACGCCAGCCGTCGCCCGCGACAGCATCGCCGCGGCCCCCACTTCTTCCCAACTCAACATGCGGAACAGTTCACCAAAGCCGGGCAGCCGTTTTTCCAGCAGCCCATCCAGCGCATCGAAGGTGGTATCGCGCGGGGCAATGCCGGTACCGCCATTAAACAGGATAAGCCGCGCATCAGTTTCGCAAAGTTGGTTAAGTACGGCCGTAACTCGCTCTGGTTCATCCGGTACAATTTGATAACCCACCACATGGTGTCCCAGCGCCGCAATCTGCTCTTGCAAAAAATGGGCATTAACGTCTGTATCAAGCGTGCGGCTGTCGCTGACAGTGACAATGGCTAATGCGACCGGCCCAGCTTGATCAGCTTGTGCTTTGTGCTCTTGGCTGCTGTTTGATCCCATTCCTATCACCTCATTCATAACAATCTTTACACAGGCCATGCAGTTCCAGTAGATGACTGGAAACATGAAAGTTAAACTGCTTGGCCACTTGCTCCATAAGCGGGGCCGCCGAACACTCGTCAAATTCAATCACATCATGGCAGCGGTTGCATATCAGGTGATGGTGGCTGCCCTTGGCCATGAGAATGTAGTGGGCCGCACCGGTACCCTGGTAAATGGGGCGCACCAGGCCCAATTCACACAGCAGATCCAGGGTGCGGTAAACTGTCATCCGGCCGACATGAGGCGCTTGCTGACGCACTTTATCAGCCAGATCATCGGCCGTAATATGTCCTGCGCTGTTTACCAACCCGTCGATAATTGCCAGGCGTGCAGCCGTTCGCCGGTACCCACTTTGCTCAACAATATTAAGGATTCTCTCTGCTTCAGCGTCCATACAATCTCCCTGTTAAACGTAGCGCCAAACCAAACCACGACTGGGCGCGAGCGTAAAGATGATCAAAAATATCAGCGTGGCCACAAGGACAACCGCCGCCCCGGAAGCGATATTCAAGTAGAAGGAAATGTAAAGCCCCGCTATGCCCGAAAAGGCACCAATCCCCGCAGCGATTCCCATCATGGAGGGCAGGCGCCGGGTTAACAGCGAAGCGGCTGCCGCTGGCGTAATAAACATAGCCAAGGCCAATGCGATCCCGACAACCTGCAGGGCAGTAACGATAGTGATAGCAATAAGAACCAGCAGCAGGTAGCGAAAAAAGGTTGTCGGCAAGCGTAAGGTTGTTGCTAATATTGGGTCAAATGTGATCAGCAAAAATTCTTTATAGAAAATGAAAACGGTTAGCAAAACGACCGTTCCCAATCCCAGCATCACCCATAAATCCGTCGGTGATACACCTAACAAGTTGCCAAAGAGAAAGTGAGCCAAATCAATGGTGTAGTTGCCGGTGGCGGACAGCAGGGCGATGCCCAGGGCGAACATGCCCACAAAGATGATGCCAATCGCCGTATCCTCTTTTAACTCCCCTTTATCCGTCAAGACCCCAATCCCAAGAGCGGTCAAAATGCCCACAATCAAGGCCCCGATTGCCAGTGGCCAGCCCAGCAGAAAAGCAATTACGACGCCGGGTAAGATCGTATGGGCCAAGGCATCGCCAAAAAAGGCCATGCCGCGCAGGATCACATAGGTGCCCAATATAGGGCAAATGATACCAACCAGCACGGCCGCAATCATGGCCCGAGTGATGAAACCAAACTGTAAGGGATCAAGCAGCCAATCCATCACTGTTTCACCCTCCTGCAGCCACAGGTTGCGCAGAACCGTTATTGTGGGTGGGCATATGCGCACCATAGGCAGCCGCAAGATTGGCCGTTGTCAGAACAGCCGCTGCCGGCCCCAAAGCAACAAGATGTTTGTGCAGCAGCATCACCCGATCAAACCGTTCAGCGGCTACCCCTAAATCATGCGTCGCCAACAAAACCGTCACCTGATCCGGGCGCAAACTATCCAGGATGTCCAATGTCGCCTCTTGGCTGGGTATATCCAACCCGGCCATCGGCTCATCCATCAGCAGTAGATTGGCCTCCAAGGCCAGCGCCCGGGCAATAAAGACCCGCTGCTGCTGACCACCGGAAAGTTCTCCAATCTGCTTATGGGCCATATGCGCCATCTGCACCCGCTCCAGACTGGCATGCACAATCTCATGGTCTCGTTTTCCAGGCCGCCGAAAAAGGCCAATTTGCCGGGTGCGACCCATCAAAACCACATCGGCGACCGTCACGGGAAACTGCCAATCGATCTCGCTGCGCTGGGGAACATAAGCGATACAGATATGACGATCGGGCGTGTAGCCAAACATCTTAACCGAACCACTTTCAGGTTCGAGTAAGCCGGCGGCAACCTTTAAAAGGGTACTTTTGCCGGCGCCGTTTGGGCCAATAATGGCGATTTGCTCACCCGGTTCAGCCTGAAAGGTGATCTTTTCCAACGCGTAGACGGCCGATTCTCGCTTTGTCAGCGTATTGTTTGAAGCAGCGTAGGCCACAGACACCTCTTGCATGTCCAGGGTCGGTGCATTTGGTTGGTGAGGCGTCCCTCGGTAAGTTAACTTTTGTTTCATTATCTCAACGTTGCCCAGCGATTAATTGAACTCAGGTCTAGCTACTCGACAGTTTAGAAATAGGACACGGACAAGAGCGGATTTTCACGGATATAAAATAAATAGTTCAGCGTCATCAGCGTAAATCAGCGTCCCATAAATCTTCTCTTTGTAAAAGTGTCGGGTTACTAGAACTCAGGTTACTGCTTTACAGTAACCTGAGTTCATCGAAGTTTGGAAACAGTTCTCTTATTTTGGGAATCGAGAACAGTCAACTATCTAATAGAGTTTTCCCAAGCTCTTACTCACATCATCAACTTAATCCAGAGACAATCGCATCCACATTCGCTCGGAACATGCCAATGAAGCTTTCCGCGCCGCTGCCTTCCGACCCCACGGCTCCGGTAAACAGCTTCAGAACTTGCACTTCGTCGCAGCCGGACAGCTCGGCCGCAACCGTTTGGGCCAATGCATCGCTGACAGTGGTTTCGGTAAAGATGGTGCAAACATTGTGTTCTTCCATTTCCGTGATCAGCTCGGCCAGATCGCTGGCGGATGGTTCAGCCAGGGTGCTCATGCTGGGAATAATAGTTCCCAATACGGTCATGTCGTATTCATCAGCAAAGTAGCCAAAGGCGTCATGGTTGGTGACCAGGAAGCGATTCTCTTCCGGTATTTGGCTCAACTGTTCTGCAGCGTAATCCTCCAGGGCCTCCAACTCAGCCACATAAGCGGTGGTATTGGCTTCATACACCTCGGCATTGGCCGGATCGAGGTCGCTCAGTGCATGTTCAACGTTTTCTACCCACTGCTCGACGTTGTGGATGTTGAACCAGACGTGCGGATCTGCACCACTGTGGTGATGATGGCCATGCTCATCGTGGTGTTCTTCACCTTCGTGCTCATCATGATGCTCTTCACCTTCGTGCTCATCGTGGTGTTCTTCACCTTCATGTGGATGCATAGGCGCAGCGCTAAAAGCGATGGTTTCCGCGTTTGCACCGGTAATGGCGACTACGTATTCACCTACGGGGAGCTTATACAAGCTGCCCACTGCCATGCCTTCACACTCTATGCTCAAAACCTGTCCTGCTTCCAGCAACACCCCCGCGGCATCGCTGATGGCAATCGTTCCCGCTGCGGAAGTGAAGGCATAGCCCTGTTCCTCCTCTGAGTGGAACAACAGGTAGCCCGCGTAGGTTCCATCGGCCTGGGCGTTCAACTTTACGGTGATGATTTCGCGTCCGTGAGCATGCTCATCTTCATCATGAAACTCCACCGCAGCGGTAGCTTCTGCACCCGACTGGATTTCTTCCTCGGCAGTTTTACCATGTAGTTGTTCACAAACTTCTCGGGAATGGGCTTCGGGCGAGTGGTCTTCATCTTCTCCAAAGGTCAGAGGGGCAATATTAGCGGAAATCGGCACAACCAGAGCATCTTCCCCAATGTTTTCCAAATCATCAACCAAACCCTCTTCCAGGTTCCAACCGTTGATAAAGATAATGTGGGCGTCAGCAACGGCCGTTAAATCCTGCGCGGCTGGTTCATAGCTGTGCGGGTCTTGACCCGGTCCCATCAACACGGTCAGGTCAATCGCATCGCCACCCACCTGCGACACCACATCACCAATGATGCTGGTCGTGGCGACCACACGCAGCGGCTCACCATCCAACTCGGCAGCGTCCAGTTCGGGCAATGTGAGCATTTCCGCTTCTTCATCATGTTCATGATCATGATCGTGCTCTTCGCCTTCTTCATCATGCTCATGCTCTTCGCCTTCTTCATCATGCTCATGCTCATCGGTGCTCTCTTCATCATGTTCATGATCGTCGGCGCTTTCTTCCCCCTCTTCATCATGTTCATGATCATCGGCGCTCTCTTCCCCTTCTTCATCGTCCTGATGCTCATCCCCTTCTTCTTCGCTCTCATCAGCAGCAGCCGGTACTTCAGCTTCCGTTGAAGAAACCTCTGACGGTGCAGCCTCTTGCTCGCCTGATCCTGCAGTACAACCTACAACGATCAGTGCTAGGGTAATGAGAGCCACGATATATACAAACAGCTTCTTTTTGTTTCCTGTGCTTATCATTCTAATCCTACCTCTTGTTGATACTTTGTATCATAAATATTTGTAGTAAGTATAGCGTCGCAATCTTATCGGTCAAACTTTTTAATTTGCATTCCATATCACTTGACGACGTAGATTTTTCTGGACGAATCAAATTGGGTCTTTGTAAAGAAACCGTTGACTATAACTGGGAAGGGTTGACCTGATCAAACAAAAATTTCCCTGAGTCACAAAGTCCCTTTTTGCTGGTGCTTTTTCTTGCTTCTTCCAATAGTTTGCAGTATACTACAAACATATGAATAATTATTCATATGTTTGCGATGAACAAAAAAGATTACAAACACACACTGGATGAGACTTCAGCATCTCAAATTAAAGAACGATTACTGTCTGATCGCCTGATTTCACGACTATCTGATCTGTATAAAGCATTGGGTGATCCAACCAGGATCAAAATCATTGCCGCACTCTCTGCCGGTGAGTTGTGTGTCCACGAAATTACGCAGTTGCTGGATGTGTCACAGTCTGCGGTCTCGCATCAGCTCCGGGTATTGCGTAGTGTTGGGCTCGTAACCTATCGCAAAGAAGGAAAACATGTAATTTACAATTTGGATGATGAACATGTCCACACGATTTTCGATTGTGGGCTTGAACACATCAATCATCAAAATCGATAACCCATACAAGGAGAATATCAATGTCACATAAAATCCATACCTCTCACATACATACACACAGTGAATTCTGCGGTCACACTCGCATCCAACATGGTGATCACATCGATTACTTGCATGATGGGCATCTGCATCACAGCCATGGCGATCACTACGACGAACATGTCATTGAGGTCAGCGACACCAATCCTGCTGATTGTAAAGCCATAGATTGCAAGTGTGATCACATCGGCTGCGGGCACGAACTCGTACCACATGGTGACCACGTTGACTTTCTGGTAGATGGTCGTTTGCACCACAAGCATGGTGATCACTGCGACGACCATGGTCCAGTTTCTGTCCTTAATTAAGACATTGTTTGCAATCTTGAGATAGCGGGAGCCATTGAGAATAACGCCCCACTAATCTTTAGCAGGAAAATACCACAATCAATAAATGCTAATACGGATCGTTTTTCCAGCAATCAGGTATTGCTGGAAAAACAGTGATGCGCTGCTGACCTATTCAGATAACGTTTCTATGGTAACCAGGCGGGTTGGGTCGCAGGCGTGGCTATTTCTTCTGTTTGACCTGATTGGATATCAAGGATCCAGACGCTGGGTGTGGCGTAGAGCTCTTTCTGATCATATCGCTGGTAGATAATAGATTGACCATCGGGGGACCAGGCAAAATCGGTATGTTGAAAATCTGGTTCATTCGTAAGCGGCATTCGATCCGTACTGTCAGCGCCCATCAGCCAGATTTGGCGTCCCATCCCTGTTCGCGCCATTTTGCTGCCGAAGACAATTTGCCGGCCATCGGGTGACCAGACTGGCCCGCCTTCATCCGTTTGCACACTTTCACCAAGGTTCACGACCGTTTCTGTATCGACATTAAAAAGTGAAAGGTTGATGCCCCAATCCTGATCCTCAGTATTAACATCAGCCAGGGCTACGGTTTGGCTGTCTGGACTCCAATTCACAGCCGAGCCCATCCGGTTGGGGATTAATATTGTGCTGCCGTCTTCAAAACTGTAGAGCTGGATGCCGTTATCTAAAGGGGAGACAAAACTTAGCCATTCACCATCTGGAGAAATGGCTGGATATAAACCCAAAATCTGGTTATCTGCAAACAGAGGCACTGTTTCTTCTGTCAGAACATCCAGCCAAAATAAGCGCGGGTTGCCAGGTGCGGCACCAGGCGAAGGAATCTGGCGTCTCTCATAAATCAAACGACGGCTGTCCGGCATCCATATCAGGTTGCCACAGACGGCATCGCTGCAGTCCAACAGCATCCGTGCATCTGAACCGTCACTATTCATCAGCCAGATATCCGATGTACCTTCCTGACCAAATTCATGTGTAGATGCCGAATAGGCGATTCGGGAACTATCGGGAGAAACAGCAAAAGCAGTGATCGGGGATGGAGATTGACTTAGCTGTTTTGCTTCTGCGGTTCCTGATGGATCGGCCACAAATATCTGATCAGGATCATTTTCGTCTGGTTTGATGAACAAGATTTGCGGCTGGGTGGTACGAAACTGCCAGGTCATGTTTTCTTTGAGGCGACGGCCGTTTTCTCCGGTGATCCTTTCACTGAGGATGACCTGGTAATCTGCATTGGGCTGCAATGCAGAAAGGGGTTGGAACGTGAGCGTATTGCCATCAATCGAAGTTGTACCGGAGACAGGGGGGGAGAAGGTGATGGCTGAATTCGGAATCATCGCCAGATCGTCGGAAAAGGTTACCTGGATATTGATTTTTGTAGAGACCGTTGCGGCATCAAAACCTGGCGCTGCTTGCAGCACATCCAACCCTACCTGGTTGCCTAACAAAATAACCAGCAAGGTGATACTTGCCAGCAGCGCAGCGATTGACCAAATAATGGCATCAAATCGTGAAATTGTCATTGGTATAAATAGGGTTGGGTGGGTGGCTCCATCGGTGTCACCTTGTCAGCAATGAGTAAAGGTATTTCCAAATCATTAAACTCTCCCATTTGCAGGGTACCTTCTACCTCTACCCATACGTCGGTGTTCAATTCGGCCGTTTCAGGCCATTGGACGATCAGGCCAATGGGGGCAGCATCAGCGACACAGCAACTAACCGTGAACCGGCTGACCATAAACTGATCAGAATCAAATTGCTCATCCTGGTATACAAAGCCAATAACTTGCACTTCTTCACCATTAAACTGGGACAGATCAGAACTGCGCTGAAATAAATACAGCCAATCGAGGATATTGCGTTCACCAGCATTAGCCACGACCGTCAGTTGGCTGCTATCAGGTGCCCGAGCTGATGTGATCGAGTCAACATTGAGCTCCCGGTTTGCCAGAGCATCGGCTCCCAATGGTTTGGGTTGTACCAACACTCCTAACAGTACCGGCAGGAGCAAAATAGCCAATCCCCACCAGGAAAGATCATGAGAATGATTTAGGTGGCCATGATGGTGAGAATCGTCGTGTGAAGCTGCCTGTTGGTTTCGACGAGCATAGGCGATTCCTACCAAGATTAATCCACCGGCTGTCAAGGCTGTCAAACTGTTGAAACGGGGGTGGATATAGAAATTCAGCGTACCATTGAACAAACGGCTGAAGAGAAACAAGCCTAAACTAACAAAAACAAGGACTTTGGCAATGGTTTTTGTATTCATCATAACCCCAGGTTCAAATTGATAAAAATAGCAGCCAGCAGAGTAAAAAGCAGTGGCAGTAAGATAAGGTACACGACAATCCGGCGGCGAAAAACGCCCAAGAACATCAGCGCACTTTTAATATCTACCATCGGACCGAAAACCAAAAAACTAAGAACTGACCCCGTCGTAAAAACATTGGCAAAAGAAAGCGCCAAAAAGGCATCCACAGTGGAACAGATGGACAGAACAAAGGCCAATATCATCATGGCCACCACCGATAAGACGCTATCGCTGCCAAACTCTAGTAAAACCCCTTGAGCGACAAACGTTTGCATGCCTGCTGCCAGTAAAGAACCCACAATCAGGTAGCGAGACATATCCAAGAAGTCATCTGCAGCAGTGATTACTGCCAGCAAACCACGGTGTTGGCCTTGTCCCTCCTCCAAAGCAGACATGTTAGTATAGTTTTTGGTTAAACCAATTCCTGTTTCCTCAGCCGGCCGTAATACTTCTTCCGCTTTTGCAAAGTGAAAAATAATCCCAATGCAAAAAGCAATGAGAAAGGTCAACACATAACGGCCGATGAGTATCGGGCCAAACCCAAAAGCGACATAAGTGCCGGCTAATACGATTGGATTGATGACCGGTGCGCTGAGTAAAAAAGCGATCCCGACAGGAAGCGGCAATCCTTTTTGATACAGACGTCTGGTGACAGGAACGACGCCACATTCACAAACAGGAAAAGCAAATCCCAAGAGTGCCCCTGTAAAAGCAGCCGGCACAGCCCGGCGAGGCACATAACGGGCGATCATGTCGTGGTCTACAAAAACGGCAATGATTCCGGACACTAATGAACCAGCCAATAAAAAGGGAACGGCCTCAATGAAGATGCCTAAAAAGATAGTGGTGAAGATTTGCAGCTTATCGCCCAGGAAGTCCAGAGAAAAACCGGGCAGAATGCCAACGAGCATGAATAGGACAATGATGCCTGTGATGAGACGAATGATCTTTGTGGCGGTCTTGGAGGATTGACCAACGACTATGTTCGATGTTTGATCTTGCGTAGCCAGCCGTTCAGCCGGAGATGGTTGAGAATTCAGGTCACTCGTTTCCACGATGGAGATATTACCAAGGAAATCCGACCATGCGATGTATTTGGCAAAATGGATAGATAAGATTTATGAAGACTTAATGTTTGCGTTATGTAAAAGATACCGCAAAGTTTCCGTCTCCCGCCTCATACGCCGTATGAAAGAAACGGCCGTTCAGTGACAAACTGAAATCCACAGTGGGACCCGAAATTATCCATATTACATACTTCAATACCTGGCTTCTGGCCACCAAAGTTTGGAATATATTGAGGGTTAGGTTAAGGAAGCGGACCAGGTCGCGGCCGATTGATTCCCATGAATCCCAGACATTGAAGTCTTTCAAACAACAGCATCTGCCGAGTTATTTTTTTAGAAATCTGCTGCGATCGGGATGATTTCCTTTGCGAATGTTTCTAACGGCGTGATTTCGTAAACATCCGGCATATTGAATATGGCATGCGTGAAACCCATTTCAGAAAGATCCTTGAGACGATTGATGACGCTATCAACAGTATCATCGCCGGAAAGATGTGCTGTAGAAAGAGATGTTTTCTCGATGGTGTTATAATCCCGTCCTAGCGTATCACAATGTGCCCTGAGGGTATCAAGGGCTTTTTGCATGTTTTCCGGTCCCACCCCTTCAAAGATATTGCAGGCATCCGCATATTGAGCAACCATGCGCAGTGTCTTCTTCGGACCTGTGCCGCCAACCATGATGCGTGGATGTGGGCTGGAGAGCGGGCGGGGATTATTGGTAATTGCCGGGGCGGACACATGCTTACCCGCAAAAGATGTCTCATCGCTGTCCCACAGGGCCTTGGCCAGTTGAAGGTTGTCCTCCAGATGCTCGAAGCGTTCTGATGTTGATGGGTACGGGATGCCAAAGCCTTTTGCTTCTTCTTCATACCATGCCGCACCAATGCCGAGATAAGCTCGGCCACCGGAGAGGATATCGAGTGTGTTAACCATCTTCATTAGAACAGAAGGATGGCGATAAATAACGCCCGTTACCAGCACACCTAGATATGCTTTTTCAGTTAATCCTGCAAAATATCCAAGCGTTGTATAGCTCTCCATCATCGGGTCTGTATACTCTTCTCCAAATAACCCCTTGATTTGATAGTAATGATCCATCACCCAGAGACTGTAAAAATCTGATTCTTCTGCTGTTGTCACGATTTCTTGCAGTTTGGGCCGAATGGCGGCCGGGCCGCCGGGATACTTGAAAGAGGGAATTTGTAATCCAATGTGCATATTAAATCTCCTTATAGGTATCAAAATGTTGAAACAATTTATGAAGCATGGGCGTTCTTCATTACTCTGAGCTTCAGGCTAGGAACACCGCGGCAGGTTACATGGACGCTCAACAAACTGCTGCTCACGCCTTTCATAATTATATACCCGTAGTTGCTCCAGCACACACTCCAGTGAATCTTCTGCATCAAAATCGACAGGCAAGGAATATGCTGTCACATTAGCTTCCAAGGCTGCCATCCCTGAATCTCGCGCTACCGAGATACGATGGTGACCATCTAATATGAAATATAAGTTACCCACCTGAACCAGTTCAACAGGTGCCCAGCCGGTTGTCTCGTTTAATATATTTACTCCAACCCAGCGATCACGCAGGTTGTTATTTAGTGGCCGGAGCTGGCGGTCATAATCATGCGCACGGTACACGCTGCCAACTATCTGGCGCACTGGCACCGTTTGTTTGCCTTTTGGGAGCGCCTGCAACTGCGCCAGTTGGTCACGAATCGGTGCCAGAGGCAGCAAAGTTTGTGGTCGTCGCCGCAGCCGGTACCACCATTGATAGATTACTGCCTGCCGCCGTAACCCTTCAAAACGGTCAATTGCCTTTTGCTTTAACAATGTAGGATTCATTTAATACCTCCCTGGTGCAACCGGTTGCATCACCGGTAAAAAAATTTTCGCTCAACTTACTCAGTTAGAAAATACTGCTCCACATGATTGGCGTATCACTAGCCGGCCGGGAATGGTGACAGATTCTGCCGCTTTCCCATTCATCAATTGCAGCAGCTTATGAATCAAAATAGGGGCACCTTCCGTCAGGTTTTGGCTTATCGTGGTCAATGCCGGGGTCGTATAGTTACCGATGGGGATGTTGTCGAAGCCGACGACAGCTACATCGTTTGGAACGGAACGACCATTTTCCTGAAGCACTTGCATGGCTGCGATCGCTGCTTCGTCACCATTGACAAACACCCCATCAATATCTGGTGCCTGCAATAACAATTGCTGCATCGCCATTTTTCCTGCGTGATCAGCGGCCGACATATATTTTACTAAATCTGCATCAACCGGCAGATCCGCCTGCTGCAAAGCTGCCTTATATCCTTCAAAACGATGGATGACTTCAATACACCTTGCATCATCGCCCAGAAAGGCGATGTTTCGCCGGCCTTGTCCGAGCAAATGGTCGACTGCTTTTTTTGACCAATACCGGTTGTCAATGCCTACTGAACAATACGTTTGTTTTGACAACTGCGGTCCCCAAACAACTATCGGCGCATCAGTCGCCATTTGTGCTACTAAATGCTCATCGGCCGTCGTTCGACCAATGAAAATGATGCCATCAGCACGGCCAGAATTTAAATAGCGCGATCCCATATTCGTGTCATCCATCGACCCTTGTGATATCAACAAATCATAATCATGCTCGCGCAATGCCACCCCAATATGAGAAATAAACTTTGATAAAAACGGGTCCATCAAATGCTCCCGGTTCTGCAAGAACGGCAGCACAAAGGCGACAGTGCAACTTTGCTTCTTGGTTAAGCTACGTGCCACAAGATTGGGATGGTAATTATGCCGACGTGCAATTTCCTGAACGCGCTGCTTCGTTGGCTCACTGATCAGCGAGCTGTCTTGCAATGCGCGGGATGCGGTGGATTTTGAAACGCCGGCAATTTCGGCGATGTCCGCTAAGGTCAAAGGTTTTTCCATGAAATAATCCATTAATGCAACCGGTTGCATTATAACATGAAGCCAGGCCCTTGTCAATAAACAAGGAAGATGATGAACCAGCGTGGCGCTCTTGAACTATTAGGAATCACCACTGTAGATGATCGTATCCGGCTTGAATGCTGCCCAGGAGAACCAGAAATGATCCCCGTTGACAAGTTGGTTGAGTTCTTCTCCGGCTAGCGGCCCATCAATAGCCTGGCCAACAATATTCCAGGTACTTCCAGTTTGCTCATCCACAATCTGGCCCTCTTCTTCAACAAAGGTCAGTTTTTGGCCATTGAGATTGGGATCAAATACGCCGGTGGCACCAACATCTTCCCCTTCAGCAATTTCGGCGGCTCCCAAGGCGCTGCTCGTACCATCGGTGTGGAAGACCACCAAATCTTGTTCGCCCTGCCTGTCGTTGATCGCCCCGACTTCGGAAAGGATGCTTAATGGATAAGCGACATCAATTCCCTCTTCAGGCAGAGAAACGGTCACCACGCGTTCCACGGCATCCAACTGGTCGTCTGTTGGTCCATTGAACAAGAAAGGGTCGCGGCCGATGGTGTCATAGCCAACATAGGGATTGCGGCCGTAGTTACGATCAAAACCTGTATCCTGGGACAATACGACACCCTCCGGGTACGCCTCGCGAAAATCCTTGAAGCTGATCAATGAGGAGGCCAGGAAGGTTAATTGCTCTCCGGCTAAATCGCCAACGATCCCCTCTCCTGTAAACTGCTGCCACAGTGTCTCCGTCGTGCGATCATACATGATCAAATCGGAGTTACGCAGCAAACCGGATACGCCAAACTCGAAAATTTGGTCCTCAAACCGGCGATCGAATACGAGCGCGGAGTTGCATAAAGGACAAAACGTAACGATTACCGGGACATCCCCGACCGTGTCATTGACGATTTCATGCCAGGTCACTATCTGCAGCGGATAAGCGCGCGCATCACCATTAATCTCTAAAGCGATAACCGGTTCATTATCTACCAGCCATTCGGCCGCCTCATCCGGCTCGACAAACTGGGGATCATCTATGGAAGGAATGCCATCTCGCGGCGGCCCGCCTGATAATATTTCATCATATTCGATGGTTCGTCTCTCCCAATTTGTTTCCCAAGTTTGGGTCAACAACCGTAGCCGGTCCGGCCGGTCATCCTCAGTGAGAATTTCCGGTCCTTGTTGAATTTCTTCTTGCACATTTTCCTCAACTTCGTCTCCTTCTGCGGGGGGTTCTTCGGTAAGGTCAGTGACGCTATCCTCAGGGGATGGCGTGTCCTCAACAGGTTCAGCGGCCGTTTCCGGCTCCGCCGCTTCTTCAATCACCTCCGGCTCAGACGATTGCGAAGGAAGAATAAAATTATTCACAAAAACAAATCCAGCCCCTATCAACAAAATAATCAGTCCAAAAATAAGCCATATATACCGTCGGTTCATTATTTCTTCTCCTATTACGTGGACAGGCAAAATAATCGCTTCCCTCATTTGATGATCTGGCCAGGGAAAATCTTCCCCAATTCAGGAAGGATTAATATAGGGCAAAACAGAATTATATTTTGCTGTGTCAGGATAGGATATTTAGCAGTTCTTTTAATGATGAAATGCAATAAACACGGGGGGGAAGCGATTGTTCGGTACAAGTCTCATGGCGATCAAGCCAGACACCACGGGCATAATTACCATTTTTTACGGCGCCAATGGCATCAACTTGAAGATTATCGCCGACTAATAAACATTGCTGTGGGGAGACGCCCAGACGACCGGCCGCGCGCAGGAAGATCGTTTTTGCCGGTTTGTGGACCCCCTCCTCTTCACTTAAGATGATGTGCCGGGAAGGAATGAGGTCACCGACCATATCCTCAATCACCGGCCTTGCAGAGCGTGAATGGTTAGAGATGATACCGGTGAGAAACCCTTGTTCAGCAACGGCCTGAATTGTCTTGCGGCAATTTTCATACAGGGTTGTGGGCAGGAGAGCATAGCTGCCATATAGTCGCATAAGGAGCTGCCAGTCCCATTCATGATCCAGAACATTTAGCAGATAGCGATACAGGCCACTTATTTCTCGTCTCGTCTGGGGATTGTTTAACGGCTCAACTTTGCCGGCTGCAACATCGCGCTCAAACCGTTGCAATGCGGCTTCAATCTCAGTTTGGGAGTAGGGTAAGTGCACACTGCGGAACATCATAGCTAACCGGTCGCCTAATGTATTATCAGGGTTTCCATGATAGGCCAGCGTGCGATCCCAATCAAAAAATATTGCTTTCAACGGCCGTTCTTGCTTATCTTGCCTCATATGGCATTCAATACCTTATTTTTTGCTTGGCACTTGAGAAAAATACGCCCGCAAGTGCCTGGTATCTTATCGCAAATTGTGATGAAGCGAATAGGGGGTAGTGAAACCTATTCCCTTACGCCTATGGGTAGGCTGTAGGCTCCGGGGTGAACGTGATCGGAGGCTCTATTGTAGCCGGGCCGGGCGTCGGCGTTGCGGTTACAAACACAAAAGTTGCCGTTGCGCTGGGCAAAACTGTGACAGTAGGCGTCGCTGTTGCCGTTGCGGTTGGTGTTTGGGTCGGCGTCGGCGTCTGTGTAGGTGTGGGCGTCGGCGTTGCTGTCGGTTGAAGGAGCGTTAACAGCGTGCGTTTTTCTATAAAAATGGGATCATTTTCCGGTGTAAAGGGATTATCCGGGCCAAATACCAGAAGACGCAAGGTAACCGGTCCCGAACTATTAACCTGGGTCGTATCCCAATTGGCCAGCAATCCGTTCTCTACCGCGAATGGTTGTACGCCCGTGATACTTCCCCACCCCCCTGGCTCGTAGCCAATGCCATAATCGAGCCGGTAACCGGCATAGTTTGGCCCGCCAGCGGAGCCTTGAACCGCTATCGTATTGATGACCTCTGACCCATTTGTAGGTTGGCTGATCTGCGCCTGCGGCCGTGGCGTTGTGGCATCACATGCCCGTTCCGGTGGCAGGCGTAAGGGCAGGCTGATATCCCTTCGTGCCGCCCAATTACGACCGACGGGCGTCTGTTCCAACCAGATCTGGGCGCCGTTTCGTTCGCGCTGCAGCACATTGTCATTGCCAGAGACGAGAATCGTGAAGAAATTGGCTTCATAGACAGATTCCGAGCAGGCATTGTTCGCCCGCAACTGCGTCCATAAGTCAATGGGCTGCTTCTGAATGAAATCGCGGCCGGCATCTAAGGGGGGCTGATCAGCAGCAAAAATTTCCTGCCGGCGGCTAAAACATTCATCCCCAGGACGGGTCCCCGAATCGGCGCAAATCTCCATTTCCACGATTCCTGCCGGACGGTTAAAGCCGGCGGTTTGCCCTCCGCCTAGATACTGGGTCATAAAGCTATTCCAAATGGGAGCAGCGGCGCGCGTTCCGGATTGCCCTTCACCAATGGGGTTATTATCCGTATTACCAACCCATACGGCCGTGACAACATCGGGCGTATAGCCAATCGTCCAGGCGTCTCGCACATCATTGCGATCAGTGCCTGAGGTACCCGTCTTCACAGCCACATCATGTCCGGGAACGAGCAAACTGCTGTTCCGGCCAAAGGCCGGTTGGCGCGCATCATCTTCCGAGAGAATATCGCTTAAGAGATAAGCATGCTCCGACCTGACGACTTGAGCGGCCGATTCATCCGGCGGGGTGTACTCAAAGACAGTCTCGCCCCGGCTGTTTTCAATGCGGCTAATGGCAAATGGTGGCATATAACGCCCTTCATTGGCCAGCACACTAAAACCACCGGCCATCTGCAGCGGTGAAACTTCGCCTCCACCCAAAGCCAGGGAAAGGCCGTGATCGCGCGGCTGTCCTACTTCCTGGCAACCATCGTCCAATAAATCTGTGAGTCCCAGTTTTTGGCTATTATTGATGAAATTACATATCCCAACAAACTCCAGCGCCTTGACTGCGGGAATGTTGTAAGAGTTGCCTAAAGCCAGGCGCAGCCGCAAAGGTCCATGAAATTGATCGTCATAGTTTTTTGGCTCATAAAAGGAATTCGTGCCATCCGGAAATTGGGTTGGCACATCCCAAATCAACGTTGAAGGCGTCCATCCTTTTTCCATCGCCGACAGGTAAACAAAAGGTTTAATAGATGAGCCGGGTTGGCGAGGCGCCAGGGCCATATTAACCTGTCCACCAATCTCCTCATTCTGAAAATCAACGCTGCCGACAAGGGCCAGAATGTCGCCGGTATCCGGTTTGAGGACAACCATCGCTGCATTATTAGCTCCAGCAGCATTAATGTTGCCGCGGCTATCGCGGATCGTCGCTTCGGCCAGGCGCTGCGTCTCCGGATCAAGGGTTGTGTAAATCTCCAGCCCGCCCCTGTAAATGGACTGCGCACCCAGGATATCTTCGGCTTGCTGCAAAACAGTTAATGTGAAATGGGGATGTCTAATGGATACGGTTGGTGGCGTTATTGTGGCCAGCAAATGGTTGGCTTCATCCTGCGCCGCGCGTGCTTCTTCAACGGTAATATACCCATCAGCAATCATCAAACTGAGCACTTCGCTTTGCCGGCCAAGCGCCTTTTCGGGCGCGCTGTAGGGGTCCCAAAGAGCCGGCGCCTGGGGCAATCCGGCGAGCAAGGAAGCTTCGGCCAGGTTTAGTTCTGAGGCCGGTTTATCAAAATAAGTTTCCGCGGCAGCTTCAATGCCATAGGCCAGGTTACCAAAGTATATTTCATTTAGATAAAGTTCCAGGATCTCTTCTTTTTCATAGGTACGTGAGATTTCGGCGGCCAGGATTATCTCGCGCACCTTTCTACGGAAGGTACGCTCGGTGCGCTCCTCTTCATCCAATAATACGGCACGTACAAGCTGTTGGGTAATCGTGCTCGTCCCGGCGATGCTCTCTCCCTCTTGAGCAGCCTGGAGGATCGCCCGGGCGATCCCAAATACATCGAAGCCGGGGTTTTGGTAAAAACGGGAATCTTCTGTGGCGATGGTCGCATCAATCAAATGGGGCGAAATTCGCTCAAGCGGCACATACAGCCTGTTGCCCGTATTGGGATCAGCTTGCGAATATAAAAGCGCGCCGGTCCGGTCATATATGCGCACCGTTTCAAATGAGCTGGCCCGGGAACTTAATTCGCTGGGTGGTGGCAATGTGCGGGCAATGGCCGTGTAGCCTATCGTCGCTGCCGCTAAAGACAACATGAGCACCACCACACCGGCGATTAATGTGAAAAGAAGGAAACGTAAGACACAGCCACCCCAATTGCGGCTTCCAGCCGGTGCACTCACATGAGCCGCTTCTTTTACTGGTGTCTGAACTGCTTTGGACCGTCGTGTTGGGGCCGGCTGTGCATCCGCGACTTGTTGTGGATCGAAAACCTCTGTGCGCGCCTCTTCCACCGGCTTAGTTGGTTGGCGCGCGGGAAAGGCTACCCGGGGCTGGACCTCGGTCGCTTCCGGATCATTAACCAGGGGCTGTTCGGCCGGTGTTTGCAAACCTTCACGCGCGATAGGCAGTGGGCTTGGCTGATCCCCCTTTTCAGTTTTTTCGGCCGGTTTGCCGGAGAGTGTCACCGTCGGATCATCTTCCTCAGGTGGAACCACAACCAGGGGAATGGGAATTTCGGCCGTTTCCTCTTCAGGAGCATCCGTTTCAGGCGTTCCGGAAGTTTCCCGAATCAGATCGAGCAAGGATATGGTTTCTTCTTCATTGCCTTTATCAGGATCAGCAGGGGGTGGCACACGCGGCTGTTCAGCCGCCTGCGCGCTTTCTTTTTCTTCAGGAGATAAATCTTTTTCTTGACGATCACTCATGGATCTGGAGACGACAAAATGGGGGAAAAGGTTCCACAAGCGGCCGCTTAACCCGGGCAGCCTGACATGAGCACTTATTCCATGCTTTTAACCAGCATCACCCAATCACCCCGCTGAACCACTTTTTGTTCCTGATTCAACACCTGGTATTTCATCACCGCCTGCCCTCCTCCCAGGCGCGGCAACGATTTCTTTTCAACAACTTCAAGTTTAACATGAATCGTGTCATCAATAAACACGGGCAAGCTGAATTTGCAGCTCAGTTCACGAAAAGCCAATACGGTACCTTCAATGAACCCGGTCTGCACAGCAAGGCCTACGGCAATTGACTGCACCAGCAGCCCGTGAGCTACTCGCCGGCCAAAAGGACCGTTTGAGGCATACACGGCATCGGTGTGGATCTGATTGAAGTCACCGGTCAAGCCGGCAAAACGCACAATGTCCGCTTCCGTAATGGTACGTGCCGCGGTCACCAGGCCGGCTCCAACTGCAAATTGTTCAAAATAACGTCCCCGCGGTTCGTATATTGTATCCGTCATCATTTATGATTTCCCGCTTATTAACTTAATTCCGCTGCGGCCAGCTTTTCCGCCTCGTCGGCAACAACTAGGGCATCAATAAAAGCATCCAGATCGCCATCCATGACCGCCGGCAAATGATGGACGGACAGGCCGATGCGGTGGTCGGTCACCCTTGATTGGGGATAATTGTAGGTTCGGATTTTTTCGCTGCGGTCGCCGCTGCCGACCTGTGCTTTGCGATCGGCCGCCAATTCAGCATGTTGTTTGGCCTCTTCCATATCCTGCAGCCGCGCCTGAATAATTGCTTTTCCTAATTGTTTGTTCTGCGTCAGGCTGCGCTCTGATTGGATCTTGACCATCAAGCCGCTTGGCTTGTGTACGATGCGAGCAGCAGTGGCATTCTTTTGCATATGCTGGCCGCCCGGACCGGAGGAAAATTCGGCCGTGATCTCTAAATCTCGTTCATCCAATGTGATTTCGACATCATCCACTTCCGGCATCACCGCTACCGTTGCCGTGCTGGTATGGATACGACCTTGTGATTCCGTTACCGGCACACGCTGTACGCGATGGACACCGCTTTCAAACTTGAAGCGTGAGAAAGCACCCTTTCCTTTAATGCCCATCACCACTTCTTTATATCCCCCGACTCCTGTGCGATTCTCGCTAACGATCTGGGTCTTCATGTTGCGCCCTTCAGCATAACGCGTATACATGCGCAGCAGGTCGGCGCAGAAAATGCCGGCTTCATCCCCTCCGGCGCCGGCACGGATTTCCAGGTATACATTCTTGTCGTCGCGTGGGTCTTTGGGGACCAATAACATACGCATACTCTGTTTCAATGCTTCCAAACTTGTCTCAAGTCGCTCGATTTCATCGGCCGCTAAAGCGACCATTTCCGGGTCTTCTTCCATCTCTTGAAGTTCGCGGGCGTCATTTAGCTCCCGGCTCAACTTCTGATAACGCCGGTACGCCGCAACCAGGTCGGCCATCTCCGCCCGTTCCTGCGCTAATTCGGTTAACTTAACATGATCGGCCAAAACTTGCGGATCAGCCATCTGTCTTTCAATATCTTCAAAGCGCGCTACCACTTCTGCAATTTTATCTAGCATACGATTCGTCACTTCCAATATAGGCCTCAACCAATTATGCCGGTTTATCACATTTGAGCCAATTCGATGATACAATCATCATTTATGAACCGTGAATATCATCAATGGTATAGTC
This sequence comes from Anaerolineae bacterium, assembly GCA_028277515.1. The sequence continues at coordinate 777 of JANQGC010000340.1, read as the reverse complement.
CGGCCTTGGGCCGAGATATGGAACTCTTGATCTTTGGGCACGCAGGAGCGCGTGTATTGGTTTTTCCTACATCAAAAGGGCGCTTCTATGAATGGGAAGATCGGGGCATGATGAACACGTTGGGCGAACACCTGGAAAGGGGTTGGCTGCAAGTATATTGCGTTGACAGTATAGACGAGGAAAGCTGGTATGCCCGCTGGCGACATCCTGGGGAGCGGGTCTGGCGGCATGTGCAGTATGAAAATTATTTATTGCACGAGGTTTTACCGCTTTCCTGGCAAAAAAATCGTAACCCTTTTCTGATCACCACCGGGGCCAGTTTTGGCGCTTATCATGCCGTGAATTTGACTTTACGCCATCCCCACCTCGTTAGCCGAACCATCGGCATGAGTGGCATCTACCAGGTTGATAGCTGGACGGATGGCTATTACAATGAAAATATCTATTACAACAGCCCCTGTAATTTCATTCCCAATGAACATGATTTGGGACGGCTGGAGGCATTGCGGCGTATGGATATCATCCTGGTTGTCGGCCGAGATGACAGCCTGCGCTACAGCAGCGATCGCCTTTCTACGGTTCTGTGGGCAAAAGGCATCGGCAATGCCTTGCGCCTTTGGGATGGCTGGGCACACGATTGGCCCTGGTGGCACCAGATGCTGTCGCTTTACATTGCTGGCCATGATTAATATCGAAGGAGGAAAATTATGACACGACGCGTTGGATTACTGGTCGGCCGTGAATGGTCCTTTCCCCCCGCATTTATTGATGAAGTAA
>JANQGC010000111.1 GCA_028277515.1 Anaerolineae bacterium | reverse complement strand
AACTCTCGCTTCAAATCCCCATTTGTTGCCGCCGGACAGGGTAATCGGCACGTCCCATTGAGCCGCCGCCTCTTCATTGTCTGCCGACACCAGCAGTGTGTATTCACCGTTGGCGATGGCATTTTCCGTGACATCGGCAGTGGCGTCGCCGGTAAACACTCGGTCGGGCACTTCACCCGCTTGACGGAAATCGGCTTCCAAAAAAGCCCCGGCAAACGCATTGGCGCGCAATGCCTCTAAGGGAAAATTGTCCCAAATGGCTGCCGTCGGCAACTGCACGGAGGTACGTGAAGCTGCCGACACAATCGACGCCGGATCAACGCCGCCCAGGGTGGCTTGTGCCAATCCGTTGGTTGAGGAACGATCCACCGTCTGCAAGGCTTTGGCCACAATCCGTCCATCATCGCTGCCACCCAGCGCATAGCTTCCCGGCTGAACGGCCAGTAAGGTGCTGTTGATGGTGCAATTCTGGTCGGTGTAAACATTGACCACCGGACCCCACGACTCCGGGACAAGAATTTCTATCCAACAGGGTCCGGTTTTAGGTGTGGTGGGAGCCACCACACCCGCAAAATCCTCGATATTGCCTGCCGCCGGTTGTTCTACGTTGACACCGCGCGAGTTATCCGCAGAGGCTACGCCGCCGCCGGTATTGTCCCGGTTGTAGCAGAGCGCATAGCCTTCCTGCAATTCATCGCTGCCCTCATAGTACACCATTTTGGGCTTGATGTCGTCTGCACTGTATTGAACCATCATACATTCCTTTCTCGAATGACGTTTAAATGATGATTAAAAATTAAGCGGCCAACAACTTATGCAAAACGAATCCGCCTTGACGGACGTTTTTGCAGAAGAACTGATAGGAACTGTCAATGAAGGTGGTGATGACGTTGTGTTGCTCCACATCGCTCATTGGGTCTTCCTCGCGCATCCAGTCGCCTTCTTGCACGATGGGGAAGAATTTTTCGTGATTCAACCCGTACACCGGATCAGAGGTGGTGCTGGAATTGCCCGGACTGTAACTATCCAGTTGCGGCGTATAAATAATGGGGACACGACGGAAGGTGGTCATGCCATGGAACGGGTCCAGGTCTTTGCCGAGATTGTCGTTTTGGTTTGTGACCAAATCTTCATACTCGGTCAAAGTGTCCAAATTCATGTAGAGCCGGAAATTGGACGCATAGCCGCCCTTGAGATCATCGACGGTGATGGGCGACGTGAAGCTGGTTGCATGAAACGCCTTGCGCAGCCGTTTCACGAAATCGGCATTGATGGCCGTATAAGTCGCCGCCCAATTGGCCCACTTGGTCTTGGTCGATCCGTCGATGCCGCCCTTGGTGGTACTGGTGGTGCCGCCGGTGTAGCGCACGGTGTCACCGCTAAAGGCTCCGGCGGAGCTTTCGCTATTATCCAAATGGCTGATCCAATAGGGAATCCCGTAAGGGTGCAAATCGTCGTTGGCATTGGCGGGCGATTCCCAGCCGGTTTCTTCAAAGAGATCGGCCAGGTCGAGCTTGCCGTCAATACGGCGGCTTTTGATAAGCTCCACAAACTTAGCCGGTTCGCGGTTGCGCAATGCCTCGCGCCGCTCAATCGAGTAGTGCGTCTGAGCTTGCACCCAGGGTGCCGTGATTAAGTTTTGCACGTTGGCCACGTTGATCGAAGTCTTTTGATAAAGACGGACGTGGCGGGCGTTGCCGCTGGTGTCGAGGATGATGTTACGTTGAATGGACGTACCCGACTCGACTTGGCGCTTGTCCTTGGCAAACATGATGTTGCAGACGGGGTACTTTTGATACTCCAACGCCGTTTCAAACTCAAGATCAGGCAGATTTTTTTGGGTGGTTCTCGTTAAGTCAACGAGATCGCTGTTTGCTATTCCAACTGCCATATCATAACTCCTTGTGAGTGTTGTTAAAAGTTACACCCACACAGCAGCTATGTTAAGATACCTTTTTCCTGCATCATTTTGGTGACGGCATCAATGGCGGCATCGTCGGACTTGGGCGGTGGGGCGTCTGCCTTGCCGCCGCGCCGTTGTTGCGGACGATGCGTCACCTGCTTGGATCGGCTTCTTACCTGCTGTGTGATACGCTGGCGTTCAAGTTCCTGCACATGGGGCATGGCAAAATGTGAATTGGCCCGCTCCATGGCTTCTTGAACGGTCATGCTAACACCGCTGACGGATGCGCCTCGCATGATGTTATCAGCGAGATTGCACATCTCCACGCGGTTGTTATGCTGTAGCGCACTAACGCTCTCACCGTTACCATACAGCTTTTGGAAAGACTTATCTAACCCCGTAAAGAATTGATCGACCTGCTGCGCCATCTGCAACTGTTGTTGCTCTTGATAGTAATTGCGCACCGGGGCGATTTGGTTCTCCATGTGTTTCAGCATCGGCGTGAGAATATCTTTAGAAAAGTTCTCGCCGTAATTTTGCTGAAACGCCGCCAGTTGATCTTGCCCGTAAATCTCTTCCAGCACATCGGGCTGGTTATTGTTTTGGGTAAGCTCTGGCCGTGGCGGCGGGGAAGTGGCGGTATGTTGGGGGCCAGCGGGCAGGACATCGTTGGCGTTCACCTGTCCCAACCTGGCATATCTGTCGGTAAGATCGTTGTACTGCTCGTACAGGCGACCGAAGGTTCTTTCGGCGACTTCCGGGCTTTCTTTCCAGAAATCGTTTATTTCCTCGTCGGTCATACCGGCACGTTTCGCGGCGTGCATCAACACAGGGTCAAGGGTAACATCGTCACCATCATCGGTGGTGTCGGTATCCTGATCATCTGTCTGATCGCTCGTCTGGTCGGTTGGTTCTGGCTTATCAGTATCACCGGTGTCATCCTGATCGCCGGTCGGTAATTCGTCATCGGCTTGTTGCTGCAACTGCCTCTCTTTGGCGGTAGGACCACGCCGGGGTGATCCATCGCCGCTGGGACCAAACACTTTCTCGAAAGCATCTTGCACTTCCGGGTTGGCAGCAATCGCCGCCGTGTCGTCCGTGAGGGCTGTGGGGCTTTGGGTAGAATCGGTGTTTTGATTTGCCTGATCAACCATAGGTTCAGATTAAACAATGTTATCGGACCTATGCAAGAAAAAAATTTTCTTTTTATTTTACCTACATTACCCATCTTACCTAAATAACCCATTTTAACATGCTGGCATAAAAAAACCCGCCGATTGCAGGGTGTCAATCAGGCGGGCAACCATGTAGTCCAGTCAGAAAAATGACTGAAACCGTTGTGTTTTCAATAGTAGCTGTCGCGGTCCATATAGCCGAGGCGTTTTAAAATTCTTTTTCTTTCTGCGTGAGATTTCATAATAACACGCCCATCCGGGGTAATCGGCACGTCCGGGTAGGCTCGTTTATGATCCTGTACCTGATGCGGCTGCACGCCGATGGTTTCACTCAGGACCGGCTTGGCGTAATCCTGCTCAGTGGAGTTGACCGTCTGCGCACCAATGTTGTACTTGGCCCTGTTTCCGCATAAATTACAGGAAATATAGCGTTCACGGCTGTCTGCCGACTTGAAATACTCGTCGGTGATATAGCCGCACATCTCACATTTATAGCTGAAAATTGGCATAAGTGTCTACAAATAAGTGGATTGCAATTCCGCTGCTCTCTCCTGGTGTATCTGGTTCATCTCGGTATCCGGGGTCACATCGGTACCCACCATACCGGCAGGGTTGGGGTTGGGTGAAGGCCGCGCCAGGGCCATATCGGCCACGCCGGGCGAGCCGCCCTGGGTGATGCCCGCACCGGTAATCTGTTTGATCACCTTGGGATCGAGCGGGATGCCTTGGGCCAGAAGTTCTTGCATCCGGGAAATTTGCTGCTGCAAGACCGGTGAATTGATCATTTCGTCCAGTTCGTCGATTCCCATCTCTCTTCCCAATATACTCAAAGTGGCTTCAATATTAAAGGCCGGTCCCAGCATTTGATAGGCTTGGGCCAGTGCCGGGATCACCTGGCCGGTAAATTCGATGATCCGGCGCACTTTCACATTGGGGTCTTGCCGGGCCATGCTGTAGGGGGTGACTTTGAGATGGTAGTCGATCCAGTCGCCTTCGCGCATTTCCGGGGAATAAACGATCTGCTGATCAATGCCATTAACTCGTTTAACTAAAGGCAGTTCGATTAAGGGGTCGGTGTGCAGGAAAAAGGCCAGCCGCTCCATGATCTTGGCAGTAAACTGATACACCATATTCTGCATATCGGCCAGCCGCACCGAGGTATTGGCCTGCACCATTTCGGCCTGGGTGGCGGTCGGCTCATCACTACCGGTCCCTGACAAAAGGTCGATATTCATGGCCATTTCCGAATATTGCTGTTTCGCCCAGGCCATGTAGGCGTACATATCTTCCGTCGGCCCGGCATATTGCAGTTCCTTGACGGCCTCCACGTCGTCCACCCGGACGGTTTCGCCATCTTCGGCGTCGATAATATCCTGAGCGTCTTCCCAGGCCGAAGACTCGTAGGCCAGTATCCGCTTGGATCGCTCCGCCTGCTTGGCGGCTTTGGTCGCTACTTTATTGGTCATTATGTGGAGATCGTGCCAGACCATCGCCGGGGCGACCGGCAGGATATTATCGGGGATATAGGCAAACCCCAGCATCTCGTAAGGGCCTTGTTCGGGGCCTTGGTATTCGACGGTTCTGACGATTTCCGGCATAATCTGATTTTTACTGCCCCACGGCATGGTTAAAATGACCTGTTCTTCGGGGATATAGACGTCCACCAGGTCAACCTCATTGAAGAGTTGATCGGCCTCCGTGGCCACATTTTGCTTCAAGCTCAGGTAGCTGGCCTCTGGATGGCCCGAACTGTTGAGATAGCGGTATCTGGACTCATAAGTCCTTATCTTATCAACATCATAGCCCTCCAAACCTTCCAAATCCTCCACGGACACTCGGTAGCGATTGCCGATGATTCGCTGCTCATCCCATACCCGTGCCAGCGGGTCAAGGATCATGTCGTCGGGGTCCACGCGGTCGGCATAGGGCTGGCCGACATCTGCCAGCCAGCCGTCTATGTCGAGCGTTTGGTAAGATACACCGAGTCCGGTTTTAACGAACCCGGCCATAAAGATAGCGTCGGTAATGATTTTTCTCAGGCTTTCCCTTAGATTGATCTCTCGGACCAGATGATTGGTGGCCAGGGAAAGTGAATCGGCATACGGGCGGTAGGCAAGATACTGCGTGGAAATGCTGGCACGCGGGTCGGCATAGACTAAGTTTGGGATTAACGTCGTGGCAGCCTGATAGATCAAGTTAATCGGGTAGGGCTTGGTTTCGGTTTCGATCTGGCTGTTGTCGGCCTTGTAGAATTTTCCCCGGTAATGGGCCAAAAGTTTCATGCGCGACGCGCGGAAACGGCTGATTTTTTCCATTCCCAACGTCGCCAGCCGGGCGGTCTTTTTCGGTTCCGTGGCTAGTGACATGGTTTACATCCTTGTAAATAGGGGTGCGGGTTGGCTTTAGGCCAACAAATCAGGATTCCGACCTCTGTGATAGCGTGGTACTACCAAGCGCTGGTCATCATTTGGTTATCAGCCAACTGTCCTAAAACCGCACATATTAGAGCCATTCCTCAGCATCCTGCCTCTGTTTACGCAGTCTAGCGGCTCGCTGCTTGCGATGCAAGAAAGAACCGGGGACGGCGCGGTTTTCCCGCTTGCGCTGGACGGGCAGTTCTTCGCTGGCCATCTCCGCCAAAGCGTCGGCAATAACGTGATCGCCATGCAATTCCCGGCCTCCGCTGGCCTCTTCCCGCAAGACCGCCGGGATCAACGCGCCGGTCTGATCATAGATGTAATCCATCGCCTCATCTAATGATTCCTTGCAGGGGTTGATGATCTGATCTCTGGTCAAGGCGTCGCGGTACATTCCCAAAAGCACTTCTTTGCGTTCGCGGTTGTTGTGCCAGCCCCATTTGGGCGTCTTTTTGTCGCGTTTGGTGCCGGTGGGCCGCTGTTTATAATAGTGAGGATAACCCATCTTAACCAGTTTTCGACCGAAAATGCCGCCGGGTCCGTTATTTTCCCAGCAGATAAAGGAGGGTAGTTGCACGCCGCCAAACCACAATCCGGCGTAAGCAGCGATTAAAGCCAGTTCTTCCGGGGATTTAAAGGCACTCCACCACTTGGCCACCACCATATTAATTTCACGGGCCTTGGCGGTGATGACGGAGTTGCTTTCGCCCGCACCGTTTCCCACGTCGATGCCAAAGACATAGGTGAGGTGTTGAGGCGGGCGACCGTCTTGAAGGTTAATCCAAAGCCGCCATGAACTGGCACCATGCCCGTCGATCCATACAAACTTTTCATGCTGGCACCCTTGAATAACCTGGGTTAATTCTTCTTCGGTAAAACTGTCCACCGGCAGGATGTCGCCGCGACTGCTGGGCTTACACTCATGGTCCTGGCGATGACGCTCGATTTCGCCGTAATCAAAGAAAATATCCCCGGCCTGACCGTGATCCATATCCACTTCCTGGGCCTTGGTTTTTCTGCTCATCCGGTCGTCGAGCTTTTCATACCAGGGTGAGGACCAGCGAATTTTCCCGGTATCCGGGTCGGCGACCTGCTTGGCGCCACGGCTTTTTTCCGGGTGACGCCACCAGGCCATCTGGATTCGTTTGCCCCGACCCTCTTTGAGTCGCACATGAAATTGAGTCATCGGCCCCTTCGGGGTAGATACCCATATTTGGCAGGGGGTATTTTGGGACAGCGATGACTCAATTTCTTCGGCGTTGGTGATGGCGGCGGCTTCATCGACCACATAAAAGGTTTTTCGGCCACCCCGGCCCACGTCCTGGTTGGTCGATTCCCCGGCGATGGTGCTATTGAGTTCCCGATTCTGCATGTGCATATACCGGTCATAAATCCTTGGGAGCATCCAACTTGGCATCATCCGGTGGTTGTACCTGATTTTTTCAAAGAGGCTGTCCATATCCCCACGGGAATCGACCAGGACTTCTTTACGGGACACCAGCCCGACGTTGACGTTTTTATGGAAAAGGAAATACCAGTCGGTGACATAGAGAATCAGCCATGACGCCCCCATATCGCGGGATTTTTCCAGATTGATGTCAAGGCCGCCATTGATGCCGTCGATGATTTCAGAGGCCGTCTCATCCTGTATCGGCCATGTCACCATCGGGGCGTGGGCCACTTCGCCCTTGATCAGCCGCTCATTGCCGTTGACGTCCACTTCTTTCTGGCGATAGGTCCAGCAAAACGCATTGACCCAATAATGCCAACTTTCGGTACAGGCGCATAAAATCGCCTGCCTCATACCTGCATCATTCATGGCCGCCTGCCGCAAGCGCTTCCGCCACAGCAGGTTTTCCTGCACCTTCTTGGGAATCACCAGGTTGGTCTTGGTACAGGTCATTGCCTCTGGCAGGGGGTAATCGACCGGCTGGGTGCGCAGCTTGATCGTCGGCTTCGCCTTTTCCTGTGACTGAGCTTGCAAGTGTGTTGAGGTGCTGAGTTGTGATACCATCCAATTTATCCTCTAAGGCCCTCCCGTCATCCTTGGCCTGTACGCCAATGGGCGCTTTGCCCTCCATTCGATCATAAACGGCCTGCAAAGCCCACTCCTTGCCGCTAAGGGCCGATTTGACCAGCCGATGGACGATCATGTCGGCAATCTTCGGCATGGGCGCGCCGGGCGTAAGCTCTTTAAGCAGTTCCTTGTCAACCTCTTCGATGAGTTCACGGGACGCTTTTTGGCCCAAATACGCTTCCAGACGCTCACTAAGCAGGACTTTAGCGGTCTTTTTTTTGGCCATGTGTGTTTATGCGTTCAGAATGTACCCGACACCGGACAAAGTTATTTCACCGGCACCACCGCATTTCACCTTGGGATTTAAGGCTTTGGCGCAGTAGAGGCCGCAATCGGTCTTAAATGAAAAGTCAAATGTACCCAGCGCTCCAAGGTCCAGAGCGATGAGTTTTTCGGCGGCATCCACGGCACCGTCACTGTTGCTGTCGGTGAAAAAATCCAATCTCTGGCAGGATGCAATCGCGCTAATAGCCAGTGATTCTATCACGAGCCGTTGATTGCCCGATAGGGTTACAACGGACTCTTCTGTGTCGTAAATAGTTACAGCAGCAGCGGTTTGTGCATCCGTTGACTCGAATTGAAGTTTTACGATCTGGCCGCGAGGTTCCATTTTTTTATTCCTTTAAAAAAACTGTTGAAATGACCGGTTCATTTTTGCTATAGTAAAACCAACCGTGTAGTATAGTCAAGAAGAAAGGATTGAGATGCCCGTTACGCTTCTCCAATGCAGTCAGTGTGGCACCGCCTTCAAAGAGTCTGATCCTAACTGGTTTCAGAATAAGGGCCGCCAGTGGATACACCTCTGCAATGCCCCCTCCGCCAAGCTCCCTCTGGCCGATCTTCTCGATTCTGCGGTGGATAATTCTACTCAAACGGTCGGCACCCGTGTTAAATCCGACCCTAAATCTGCTAACGCTCTTAAATCGGCACTTGCGAAAAAGCTTGCCCGGAGAGGGCAAGAAAGCCAAATCGAGAGCGACTTCCAGTACTTACTTGAAGAAAGGCTGTTCCGCGATCCATCCCCGCATCATAACCCTATTGCTAGTATAAGCCCTATACTAGACGAATTTGCACATACAGTGTCTGACAAATCGAAGGATTTTAAGGAGCGTTTTTATGAGACTGCAAATATTTTTAAAGAAAATCTCCCTTTGGCTCTCGCTAGCCCTCATCTCAAGTACCATTTTTTTGGCTCTGGTATCCTGTGAAAATCACAGTAACGGCAAGCTGGTGGACCGCATCAGTTTTTTGTGGACCGGCACGCTCGGCACTTTCAATTGGTCGGACTGGCGGGTGATTGAT
>JANQGC010000062.1 GCA_028277515.1 Anaerolineae bacterium | reverse complement strand
CCCTTTGCGTAGATTTAGCTCAATGTTGTGCACGGATTCGTTGCCCGCGCCTTGAATGGCCAGCACAACTTCCCCAATATCTTCAGGCCGCGCCTTTTCAGGAAAATAATCTGAAAGATCGCGGCCGACCATCATTTCCACCACTTCACCCATGCTTAAATCGGCCGTCATTTTTGTGCCCACCCTGGTTCCATCCTTCAAGACGGTGACGCGCTCGGATAAATCGAACACTTCAATCAGGCGGTGGGAAATAAAGATGATGGCGATATCCCGGGCCTTCAAGCGCCGAATGAGATCAGTCAGGACAGCCACTTCATGCGAGGCAAGGGCGGCCGTGGGTTCATCCATGATCAACACCCGGGCATCATAAGAGATGGCCTTGGCGATCTCAACAACCTGCTGCTCGGCAACGGACAGGGTACCCAGCAGGGCATCGGGTTTGATAATATCCTCCGCTTCTAATTCCTTAAGCACTTCGACCGTGTCATTTTCCATCTGCTTTTGGTCAACCATGCCATACCGGTTGGGTTCGCGCCCCAGGAAAATATTTTCGGCCACCGTGCGCTCCGGCAGCAGATTAAATTCTTGATAGATGATGCTGATGCCCGCGCGCTGGGCCTCCTGCGGATGGTCAAATTCGACCTCTTTACCATTGAAGAAGACCAGGCCCTCATCTTTTTCATAAGCTCCGGCCATCACTTTCATCAGCGTCGACTTCCCCGCACCGTTTTCACCGACCACTGCATGCACTTCGCCGGCGTAAAACTGGACAGAGACATCATCCAGTGCGACCACGCCAGGAAAGCGTTTGGTGATATGGCGACCTTCTAAGATCGGTTGTTCCTCAGCCATAATATTTTCCCAACTTCTTGTAGAGCAATTTGCACTACAAAGACAATTTAGCAAAGGGTGTGTTTCAAATTGGTAAAAAGGAGCTTTAATGTAGGCCGATTTGATAAATCGGCTAGCACGATTTGCCAAATCGCGCTACATACCTACTCGCACCCTTTAGCAAATTGTCCTACAGGGTGACCTTCTGTCCTGTTGCGGCCGATTGCAAACCGGCCGCCAGCACTTCCATCTCCTTCAATCCATCATTAAAATCAGGCCGGATCGTACCCCCGTTGGCCAGCACATCCATGAAATCTACAACTGCATGGTGGAATTCATGTTCATAACCGATGATATGCCCCGGAGGCCACCAGTTGGCGATATAATCATGCTCACCACCCTCAGTCGCCAAAATGGTGCGGAAACCCTGCGCATAGGCGGGATCGTCGCGCAGGAATAGCTGCAATTCATTCATGCGTTCCAGGTTGAACAGGATGCTGCCCTTGCTACCGTAAATTTCAAAATTGTTGTAATTCTTACGGCCGGGCGCAAAACGGGTCGCCTCAAAAGAACCCAAAGCCCCGTTTTCAAATTCAGCCAGCATAAAGGCGGCATCCTCGACCGTGACCGGGCCTGTTTCCGTCACTTCCCCTCCACCGGCGGAAAAGGTCGCCGCTCCTTTGCCGGGCAGCGGCCGTTCCGTGATGAAATTAGCGGTCATGGCGGTGACGGCCGTGATGTCGCCAACCAGGTAACGGGCCAGGTCAACCGTGTGCGAATTCAGGTCACCCATCGGTCCCGAACCGGCCGTCTCTTGCCGCAAATGCCAGGTCAGGGGAAAGTCCGGGTCGACGATCCAATCCTGCAAATAAGCGCCGCGCCAATGGAAAATGCGGCCGACAACGGCGTCGTCAATCAATTTCTTGGCCAGGCGCACCGCCGGACAGCGCCGGTAATTGTGGTTAATATAATGGACCACCCCGGCCGCTTCGACCGCGTTCAGCATCTGCTGCGCCTCTTGCGTATTGAGGGCAAAAGGTTTCTCGCAAAAAATATGCTTGCCCGCTGCGGCCGCGGCGATGGCGATGTCATGATGTAGATATGTGGGCACGGAAATATCGACGATGTCTACATCCTCACGGCCGACCACCTCTCGCCAATCTGTGGAATATTCTTCCCAACCCCAACGCTCGGCGAAAGCCTTCGTTTCTTCTTCATTAGTGCCGCAAGCCACCTTTAAAACCGGCTTCACGTCCATATCAAAAAAGCGCGGCGCATTCAGCCAGGCGTTACTGTGCGCCTTGCCCATAAATTTTGTGCCAATAATCGCTACGTTCATTGTGCTCATCTCATTCCTTCTCCACTTCGTTTGTTTTAGTCTCCAACAGCAAAGACTTGATCCAATGCCAGCCAAATCGCGCCAACAACCCCGGCATCCTCGCCCAGCCGCGAATATTCAATCTTCAGTTTGCGCGTTGAGAGCGCCGTAGCCCGGCGCAGGGTAGACCGGCGAATTGACGATAAAAATTGAAGCCCGATGTTGCTCACTCCGCCGCCGATAAAAATAAACCTGGGATTGAAAAAGTTAACCAATCCGGCCAGCACCCCGCCGATTTTTTGACCGCTGTCGCGAATAATTTCGTTGGCCAGCCGGTCCCCGGCCGCCGCCGCATCACCGACATCAATAGCCGTTAACGTGCCCCCATTTTCTTCCAGCCGGCGGGCTAAGAAGACACTTTTTCCGGCCTGCGCCCCCTTGATGCCGGCGGAGGCAATCGCCGGTCCGGCGGCCATGAACTCCAGGCAGCCCGGATTGCCGCAATGGCATATCGGCCCGTTATAGTCAACGCAAATATGGCCCACGTCTCCCGCGCAGCCGTCGCTGCCCCGGTAAATTTCATGCTGGACAATGATCCCACAGCCAATACCGGTGCCGATTTTAATAAACAGGAAATTATCTACACCGCGACCGGCGCCCATTTGCTGCTCCCCTTTAGCCATGATATTGACATCATTGTCAACCGCAACCTGGGCGGAGGGAAAAGTGGTTCGCAAATAACCCTTGATCGGATAACCTTCCCAACTGGGCATTAATGGCGGGGCAATTAAGACGCCCTTGGAAAATTCAACCGGTCCTGGCACACCGATACCTATCGCCAGCAGGCGGTCGGGGGATCCTTCCTGTTCATCCAGCATTCGGATGATAATTTTGGTCACCCGGCTTAACAATTTTTCCGGTCCAACACGGACATCGCAGGGTTCGGCACTACGCGTAAGAATATCTCCCTGGAAATCGGCCAGGGCAATGTCGACACTGGTTGCCCCAATGTCTACCCCGGCAATGAAGCCAAACTGGCGGTTAAAGTCGATCAGCAACGGCCGGCGGCCGCCGGCTGACTGCCCCTGTCCAATTTCTCGCAACACTTCTTGGGTGATCAACTTCTGCACCATAGGTGTGATACTGGCGCGCGAATAGCCCAGCTTTTGGGCCAGATCGGTACGGGAGAGAGGACCATCCTGGCGAATTTCTTTTAACACGGCCGCGTCTGTGGAATCGAAATTGAATTTTTCATCTTCAAATTTTTCATTTTCGATCGGTGAACTCGCCATGGGAACCTTTCGTTACAATCCGGTACAATTAGTTCATCATTTAACATACTTACTTTATTTTTTTAAGTAAGTGCGTAAAATTGTAACATAAGATCGCCACTAGCGTCAAGATGATTGGTCCAATTGGGTGCAGTTACAAATTGTGTAAAACCAGAGAGTTCGACCGGGTCGGCCGTCCAATGGTCGGGGTGGACCGGCGCGGCATAATGTTGACCACAACCATGACCTGCCCACCGCGCCGGCTCACCCTTCACAGCCAGGCGGCGTCTTGCCGGGCGAGCCGGGCGGGATGGTTGACCACGGGTTTCCGGCAAGGCTTTGCCCCGCCGGCTTGTGCTGAGCCTGCCGAAGTATCCCGCCACTACGACAATGATCGAAGCATTGTAGCGATCGAATTTCATGTCAACTCATATCATACACAAAAAGTAACCACACCCGGCCCAATTGAGCCAATCCGAATCTGTCCACCAACGGGCACGGTCGGGAGAGCGGCCCGAGCAAGGATAGAATTTTCTTCGGTTCTATTAGCCCACATTGGAGGCGATTTTCTTCAACTGTTCAACACTTTTCTCAACGACCGCGTGCTCTTGATTTTCATAATCGGGATGCAGTGAGTCTGTCTCCACGGCCAAAAAACCCTGGTAATCCGCGTCATAGAGAATCTGGGCCAATTTTTGATTATCGACCAGGCCGTCGCCAACCGGGGTGGATGAGAAGAAATACCACTCTGTGGCGTTAAGTCCCTTCACCGGTTTCAGATCTTTAATATGCGTGGCCAGCACCCGGTCGGCCAGCTTTCTGGCCCCTTCCACCGGATCGTCCAGCAAGCGTAAAAAGTTGCCTGTGTCAAAATTTAAGCCCAGGTAGGGTGAGTCAACTTCATCTAAAAGCCACACACATTCATCGGCCGTGTAATCAATGTGATTTTCCATGGCCAATTTGACATCATATTCCTCGGCGACCTTGACCGCTTCCTTAAACCATTCCCGCAAAATTTCCAGTTGGGGCCGGTGAGGCTCATTGCGGAACATCAGGCTGCTGCCGACCACGCGCATCACATCAGCACCGATCAACCGGGCATTGGGGATCTGGGCCACCATATCATCAAAGGCATCCCGGTTTTTACCCGCTTCCAACCCATCCGGATGCCCCCAGGCATAGACGCGGTCGAAACCATAATCATCCAGTTGACCCTTGAGATCGACGAACCATTCTTTCTCAAAGCTGGGGAAAAAACAGGATTCAAGCGAGACACCATCCACACCCAGCTTCTTGGAAAACGCCAGGAAATCTTCCATCGTCATCATTTCATCATCCGCCGGTGCGGTCTGGTGCGGGTAGACCTCACCGAAATAACGGTGGAAACAATAACTATCAATACCTATTTTCATTGCCATGAGATTCTCCTTTTTAAATTACTCTGTAGCGAAGCTTTCTAGCTTGCGTCTCTGAACAACCTTTCCAGGTTGTTCTACATTTTGTTCTACTTCGTCGACAGCGTAATGGCTCCTTCGGCCGTCGAACCTTGAAGTTGTTTTTTGTCCGGAGCACGATGCAGATCGACTTCAAACCGGGAGCGGTCCCCGCGATGCAGAGCATGATAATATTCAACTGGTGTGCCATCATCCAGGTAGCTCACGCTGTCCAGCATAATCAACGGCGCCCCCTTCTGAACCTGTAGTAGATCCGCTTCATATTCATTGGCCGGAACCGCCTCCAGGACGCGGTGGCTGCGCGCAATTTCCAAGGCATATTCATTTTCCAGGAAGGCGTAGAGGGATTGATTTTCCAGGTCCGCTTGTAACAGATTAGGAAAAGGAGCATAGGGCAAAAAAGCCGAAACCAGGACAATCGGCTCGCCCTGAACAAAACGCAGGCGGTCAATCTGGATAATATCCGACCCTGGCGCGACTTGCAGGTGCTTGGCCACCTTAGGTGTCGCCGGCACAACCTCCTGCTTAAACACCTTAGATCCGGCGCGGTGTCCTTTGGCCTCCATATCCTGGTAAAATCCGGTCAGTTCCTGGAACAAACTCTCCCCGATCTTAGGCTCCGCCACGAAGGTGCCCCGCCCCTTCTCTCGTTTGATCAAACCCTCATGTTCCAACTCTTTCAAGGCCTGGCGGATGACCGTGCGGCTGACATCAAACAATCGACAAAGCTCCGGTTCTCCGGGAAGCTGTTCTCCGGGCAATAAACTACCTTGTTCAATCGCTTCCTTTAAAGCATCCATCACCTGAATATAAAATGGGGCATAACTGGAGCGGTCAATTTCTGTGTTAAGCATAGATGAAACCCGAGCCTGCAATCATGTCATCCTGTCATCCTGTAATTACATATGTGTTTATTATTTTATACCAGAGTGCGGGCGCAATGTCAACCTGTTGCTGCTCTTTTTTCCAACCTATCCATTATTTGCAAATCGTGGATGTGCACGATATTCTATAAATATTCAAGCAATTAATAGGCGATTTTTCATCGCACTTAAGCGGTGATCCACACTGTTTTTGAACTGAGCCATTTTACAAATTGAAATCAAACACCTATTTTTGAACCCAGTGAATTAGTATCTTAAAAAATATCGTAACGAATAAAAACAGAGGTCCATATGCCCAGATCATTGACAGCTCTCTATATTCTCATCATCGTTTGTTTAAGCCTCATTCTTAGCCCGGTTCAGGTTAACGCCGGCGATTTGCCTCTCCCCATCTCTTCAGGCCAGCCGGATCAAAGCGTACCGGTCACCACGGTTGTCGGCCAAAATGATCCGTTGACAGATTATGATCTGCTTAATGATGCGCTTCAAGCGGCCGCGCCCGATGATACCGTGACCCTTGAGGGGACTTTCGATTTAAGCCAGTGCCCAACCCCCATCACCCTGGATAAAAAATTGACCCTGACCGCCGCGGCCGATCCCAATGCCGATCCTGCTCAAGCAGCACAGCTTGTGGGCTGTGGCCCGGTTTTCAATATCGACTTGAACGTATCAGGAGATGCGTCCCTGGTCATTGAAAAACTCTGGTTCCGGGACCAGATCGGCCAATCCATTATGATCGAGCGCTCGCTCAGCCCCCTTGAAATCCTCAATAACCGCTTCACCGGCGTCGTGCCCCTGAGCATCAGCGGCAGCAGCATCCGCTTCGCCGTGATTGCCGCCCCCGTGGGACCTAAATCAGTAGAGAGCACCATCGCCCTGCAGGAAAACACCATCGACTGGAGCGGCGTCCCCCAGAATGACACCTTCGTTGGCGATGACAACGGTTTCGCTCTTGCCGGAACGGACGCCAGCCTGATCATTCAAGATAATACGGTCATCACCCTGGGTGAAGGTATTGAAATTGAGGGCAACACCGGCCAGGATAACGTCTACCTAGTGCAAGGGAATGATGTGCAAACGATGGTTGTGCCCTCCGCCAGTGGGGAATCTGAGGGTGTGCCGGGTTCTGTTGCCGAAGGCAAGGCCGGGGGGCATCCGGCGGCCGTCAAGCTGCATAGCAATGAAGGCAGCTTTACGATCAGCCAAAACATGATTTCCCTCAGCGGACTTTCCAATGGCGTGTGCATCATGGCCACCACAAGGAACGATCAGGCGCTTAACGGCGACAGGGTAAACATTATTGAAGAGAATCAATGTATGATGACCGGCCAATTAGCCGGCATTTTAGGGGCCTGGGGACGCACGGAAATACTTTTTCCGGCCGCCTCATTAAGCGGGGCACTGGTGACGGATAACCAGTTTTCCGGCTCAGGTGCGTTGGGCATCGCTATGATTGATCGCAGCGCGGTGGCCGGCGGCGTTGGCGCGGTGACCAATGATGGCCATGATAATGTTTTCACTAAAAACGATTTTTCCGGCTTTGTGGCAGATACCGCTGATATTGGTTTTGATTCACAAACGGTTGACAATACCGTTTATCCCAATCGCGGTGACGAGGTCATTGATTTAGGCGCCAATCAAATCGTTTATCTGCAATATTTGCCGGTGATTTTTAAAGGTTAGTTTTCTAATCTGTGTTTATAATGTGACAGACACTTGTTACTTCTGTTAAGCGGAACCGTCGTAATTTAAGTGACTGCCACTAATTAAGGGTCATTTATTAAGGAGTGTGACATGACAATACAGCGAGCATCGGAAATGAATGCCGGTCAGATGGAGGCCGGAATAGAGGATTGGAATCCCGGAGAAAAAAAGCGGATGAGCCGGCGCAAATTCTTGGGTGGTATGGGTTCGGCGCTTGCCGCAGGATCGCTGGCTTATAGCGGTTTGTCCAAAATGGGCGTACAATCGGCCGCTGCGCAAGGCGATTTCTTCAATGGCGAACAGCCCAATATTATCTTGATCATCACCGACCAGGAACGCTACCCTCAGCGCTGGCCTGAAGGATGGGCGGAGGCCAACCTACCGGCCCACCAACGTCTCAAAGAAAACGGCTTATCTTTTAAACGCCATTTTTGCAGCGCCGCCATGTGCTCGCCTAGCCGTTCAACTTTGTTCACCGGCCTGCACCCGGCGCAGCATGGCGTGGTCAATACATTGACGGAAGGCGGCACTTTTTCGCCGCAGGAACCAACCCTGCCCCAGAATATCCAGACCATGGGTAAGATGCTGGGAGCAGCCGGTTACGAGGTCATCCACAAAGGCAAATGGCATATGTCCAAAGGAGACGATGGCGGCGATCCCAGCTCCGAACAAGTGGCTGCCTACGGATTTGATGGGTGGGAACCAACCTCTGTGGCCAACGACACCAAGGTATCAAATTTTGGAGGCGGCTGCGCCGATTGGGACCGAAAAATTACCGACCAAGCCATTGATTATCTTTCCGATAAATCGGCCGATGACGAAACGCCCTTCCTGCTCTCCGTCTGTTTGGGCAATCCTCATGATGTGCTATCTTACTCCACATCCTGGGATTCCTGTCAGGATGATGGGGATGGAGAATGCTGCAACTACAAGGGCTTTGACTTCGATCGGGGCATCAGCGCACCGCTTACTGTCTACGAACCCTTGCACAACAAACCCACCTGCCAGGCCCAACTACGCAACGCGGCTAACCTTAAATTAGGGCTAGTTATTACGCCGCTTGAAATCTCCAATTACGTTAACTTTTATGCCGGGCTGACCCAACTGGTGGATGAGCAGGTCGGCCGTTTGCTGGATGGCATTCCTGATGAAATCATGGAAAACACCGTGATCATTTATACCTCCGACCATGGTGAAATGGGTATGTCTCACGGCACGATGCGCCAGAAAGCATTCAATATGTATGAAGAAACGGTCAATGTACCCCTCATCATCCATAACGCCCAGTTATTCCCTCAGGCAACGGAGACGGAATCATACGCCGCCTTGATCGACTTGATGCCCACGTTAGCCACACTGGCCCAGGTGCCTGACAAGGATAACTATATTTTTAAGGGACAGGATTTGACCCCTTTGTTCATTGATCCAAACGACCGGGTGCAAAATGAAATCCTGTTCACTTTTGACGATATTTATTCAGCCAATCCTGATGGTCCAATCATCAACCCCATCACCGATGAGGAAATACCCGGCCAACCGAAATCTATCCGTGCCATCTTTACGGATGACAATGATGGACATTGGAAATACGCGCGCTACTTTGACCAATTTGATAATGAGCCGCCCCAATTTGAAATGTACCATCTTCGCAATGGGATTGGTGGGCCGGTGGATCCATTTGAAATCGACAACCTGGCTAATGAGAATAGCCCTCGTTATACCGATCCGGATGTAGTGGCCAAGCGTGAGGAACTGGCCCAGCGCCTGCAGATCCTGGAAGATAAACAGTTGCAACCACTGGATGATGGAAACAGCAGCTATATGCCCTTTATTATCAATGGATAAGGTTTTGCTAGTTGATGGTGGCGGCTTTAGCCGTCACCTCCCGCTAATCGATCTGTAAACGCGATTTCACAATCGCGCCGGCGAACCAGCGAAATTTGGAAATTTCGGTTACGGCAGTTCCATGTGCAGCAGATCGCGATAACTGATCTGTAAGCGCCATTGGTCGGGTAGAAAGTGTCCCGGAGGCACAATATCAAAAGCCATACCTAGTTGTTGTAATAGCTGCACACTGCTCTGCATTTCCAGCTTGCCTTGTACAAACAGTTCTTCCGGGGTCACTTCCCCATTGATCATGGCCAGCCACACATCATGCGCAGCCTTGATCGTGGCCTCCGCATCATCTCGCAGCCCTTCCTCAAGCCGGGCGCAGCCGTCTTCCATGATCACCGTCACGTCACGGCCGTTCTCACCTGTCACCCCCAAGCCCAACACCTTTTTAGCCCCTTCAGCCAGCGGGCCGACTCGATCAACCAAACCCTCCAGCCAGCCAGCCAGCGTCACCCTTCCCTGACCTAACTGCCGCCCCTGGTGCCAGGTCACTTCTTGCTCATCCGCAAGCAGCACGGCAAAACCAGGCAGCTTGCCCTTGAACGCCTGGCCATGTTTGTTCACATCCAGACCGGCCATATTGAAACGCATCTCCTCTGTACCCTGGTTATTCCAGAGAATAATCACCTGCCCCGTAGATTGGCGGCTGGGGCGACGATGATAGCCCGCCCCGCCGATTATCTCCAGCAAAGCCCGCATTTGGCTCGCACTCAATTGCAGCTGGTAATTGTCCAGCAGCGATGGATCAGCGACAATTTGGGTCAGCTCATTATCTAAAGTCCAACGAGTGTAACTTTCAATCCGCGCCGACCGCACCAGGCGGCGACATCGCTCCAGCCGCCCATCCCGCGCTATAATCTCCCCGGCAGGAACAGTGACCGTGATGTTATCGGCCGTCTCGACCCCTTCCACAATCACCTCAAGCCCTCCAACCGACTCGTCATAGCGCGTGGAGACCTTAACACCCCAGCCGTTCTTCAATACGCCGATCTCCGAACCTGGCTTCAGCCCGCGAAACAGCAAATGCCACGTGCGCGAAGCGGGCAGATGGTTCGTTTCTCCTTGTACAGGTCCAATATTGACCTGCCAGCCGTCTTCCGACCAGCGTTGTTCGATTGGCGTCAGGCTGTATGTCTCCAGGCCATCATCTTCGTAAAGGTCAAAAAGGTTGTCCGCACCAGGAAATAGGTGAACGATCATGGTTTGCGGATTTTGCAGGCCGCCCCAGTGGGTTTCCGGTCCAAGGGGTATAATAGCTCCGGCTTTGGCAAAAACGGGAATATCATCCAATCCGCCATAAATCGCGTGCCAACCGTCCCCTGCATAGGGTAAGTTATCGAAAAAACCAAACCATTCGCCGCGGGGCAGCCAGACCACCTGGCGGCTCATGCGTGTCTCCTCGTCCAGCGGTTCCAGGAAAGGAGCGGCGATCAATTCGCTGCCAAAGAAGTATTGGTCGGGGCAGTGATAGGCCTGCTCATCTTCAGCGTGGGCATGGTACATGGGCCGGATCAACGGCCGGCTCGCCGTGTGGTTACGCCAGGCCATGCTGTAAATGTAAGGAATGAACTGGTGGCGCAGACGCATGGCTGCGCTGCTAATCCGCTCCGTTTCCGCGTCCCAACCCCACGGCCGTCGCTCATGGAACGGATTGTTGGTCGAGTGCAGGCGCAGAATGGGACTGAACAACCCGAACTGCACCCAGCGCGTGTATAGCTGCGGCTCTTCAAAGCCGCCAAAATGGCCGCCGATGTCATGGCTCCACCAACCAAAGTTAACATTGGCCGCCGTAGCTGTGAAGTAAGGTTGGAAGGCCAGCGAATCCCAGGTGATCACCGTATCGCCGGAAAAGCCGATCGGCGTGCGATGGCCGCCCAGCCCGCCCCAGCGTGAGAAGATAAACGGCCGTTTTTGGCCATCGCGCCCCAAATCATAAAAGTGCAGATGGTTGAGCCAGGGCAGCGGGTCCAGCCCCTTCATGGTCGTGCGTGTGCCCTGCTGCCAATCGATCCACCAGAAATCGACACCATCTTCCTCTTGCGGATGATGTAGATGTTTAAAATAGGCGCGGGTAAACCGGGGGTCGGCAATATCAAAGGCAACCGGCTGTCCCGCTTCCGGGTTCAAGCCCAGGTCGGCGCACATCGCTGCATACTGCACCTCATGGCTGTGCACCCCTTCCGCCGGATGTAAATTTATCGCCGTTTTCAAACCACGGTCATGCAAACTGGCGATAAAACCCTGGGGATCGGGAAAAAGGTCGCGGTTCCAGGTGTGGCCCGTCCAGCCGCTGCATGCGTTGCCGGTTTCTACGATATGCCAATCCATATCGACGATGCAAACGGAGAGGGGAACGCCATGATCCTGAAATTCATCGACCACGCCCAGCAGTTCATCGGCCGTGTAAGCACAGTACCGGCTCCACCAGTTGCCCAGGGCAAAGCGCGGGATCATAGGGGCCGGCCCGGCGACCAGGGTGAAATCGCGCAGACAGGCCGCAAAATCACGGCCGTAGCCAAAAAACATTAAATCCCGATAATTCGGGCCAGCCTCGCGCTGTACGAGCCAGCCATCCTCATTAAATACCAGGCGCTCGCTGTCATCATAAACCGTCCAACCGCCGCGCGAAAGCAGACCCGGCTCCAGTTCCATCGTCCCGTCAACCTGGTCCAGGGTGCGCGCCGTGCCGCGCAGGTTCAGCGCATCATCATCTCCAAAATGCCAGGTCGTGCCGTTGTCCTTGAGGGTGATCGTTAATGTATCCGCCGCAAAGGGACGGCCGTCTACATACGCCAGCAAAAGATAGTCGGTTTCAATGATTAACTTTCCCTCTACCTGCCGCGCTTCAAATTCAGGCACAGGCAGCCGGCGCTGCCAGAAGGTCTGGCTGGGCCGGTCTTCAAAACGGCCGTCCGAACTGTATTCCAGGCGCAGCAGCCGCCCCGTGAGCAACGTAAAGCGGGCCTCGGCCGTTTGCACAACAGCTTCAGGGTAGGCCTGCGGTTCAAACTCAATAGGAAAATCGCGTGTTATCGGTTTCATTATTTCTCCTCACCCGTAAAACAAACATTCCTGTTTGTTTCTTGCGCAAGCTGGAAAGCTTACGCTACAAATATACCCGCCACATCATTCACGCCGGGCACATCTGATAAAATCTGCCGCCATGACAGGCCGGTCAAATCCTGGCCATCCGTGGGCAGCACTGTCTCCAGCAGACGGCCATCATCCAGGACAGCGTACAACGTGTCTTCCCTGGCGATGAAACGTTCCACCATACAATTGGGCCATCTTTTCGTTGGTTGCCAATTTCGACCGCCATCTTGGGTCACTTCAATACAGCCGTTTCTGCCCGAGGAACCGTCAGAAGGACCAAAGATGATGCGCTTCGCATCTCCCGGATCGATCCAAACCGCCCGGCAATAACGATCACCACTGATATTTCGCCAGCTCGCCCCACCATCCTGGGAACCGTACAATCCTCCGGCTGTGGGCGCAAATACCCGATCGGCCGATGAAGGATGGACGGCTACGGAATGAACATCAGGGTGAATGACCCCCTGCGGCGGGCGGGCGAATTGGGGACGTCCTTCACTGCCTTCGACCAGGGTCCAGTGTTGCCCGCCGTCAACTGAATGCAGCAGCCCGCCAACTTCCGCCGCGGCATAAAGGGTTTGGCCATGCACGGCGAAGCCGCGCACGCAGCCCGCTGCCGGAGAATAAGGCAGCCACCAGCCAAATTCATCCCGCAAGGCGGCCACCTCCGGCGGCTCTT
>JANQGC010000265.1 GCA_028277515.1 Anaerolineae bacterium | reverse complement strand
GCGAGTTTGTGAGTGACAGCTTTGATGTGGCACCCTTGCCTGCCGGCGATGCCGGAATAGGGGCGGCCAGTCTGGGCGGTTGGCACATCGGCGTTTCCGCTTACTCATCGCAGCCGGAAGCGGCGGCAGCTTTCGCCAGCTACATGACCAGCGCTGAGAACCAGAAGCATTACTCCGTCGATACCAGCTCACCACCGGCGGTGGCTGCGCTTTATGCCGACCCTGATATCCAGGCGGCGATGCCGTTCGCCAGCCCGGATGTGGTGGAAGTGACCACGGCGCGGCCGTCAACGGTGACGGCTGAGAAGTACAACCAGCTTTCAACCCTCTACTTCACGGCTGTACACTCCATCATCAGCGGTGAAAGTGATGCTCAAACGGCTCTTGAACTCCTCGAACTTGATATCGAAGACCTGCTGGGTAGTTGATAAGGAGTAGACTCAAGCAATAGAGTTTGGGATGGTCTCTGATCATCCCAAACTCATTAAAACAATAGGGAGTCTACGATGAGTAGCACGCTGCAATTATCAGATAGGGAAAATAGTAGCCGGCTAACTGCCTATTTATATGGTAGTTTATTTATCCTTTTGGGCCTTGGTGTCATATCTTGGTTTGTAGGTACGATTATATCCAGCCCGGCAATAAACGAGGTCCTCAACTGGACCCCCACTGAAGGTGATACCCCGCCATCGCTAATCATGGCCTTCTTGACCCAGTTTGGTATTATCCTCCCGGTGTTGGTCATTGGGTTGGGCGCCATTTCAATCGGGTTGGGTGCCCGACTGTTCACCCGCAATATTGTCGTCGCCCGCTGGGCGCAAACTGCGCTGCTGTGGTTAACCGTGGGATCGGCCGTTGCCATTGTGTTTAATATCATTCAACTGGGGGTTAGCTACCTATCAGCTCAGCAAGCGGGAGAGACCTTCAGCAGTGATGACGCTTTCATACCCATGCCGCTGTTATTAGTGGCTGTCCTCTTTTTTGGCGCCGCCTTCTTTTATCTGAACCGGCGCGTGAATTTAGATTTTGAAGGCAAAGAGCAGCTCAATTCAAGACAAGTACGCAGCGCCTGGAACCTGCTAATCCCCACCCTGGCTATCTTTGTTCTGGTAGCTGCCCGACCTTTGGAGCAAACATTAATCCGCAGCCTGACCGACAAGCGATTTGCCGGACAAGAGATTCCAGCCTTTGTTGGCCTGGAAAACTACCAAAATCTGCTCTCGGCTCGTTTGGATGTCGTTAATTGCCGGGTGGATGAAGCCACCAACCAGTGTGACGTATCCCGAGACGGCGACATTCGCTGGGATACGATTGACCGTGAACTGCTCAGAGAAGGATTTCGCACGGTGTGGAACATTTCCATTCCCTTCTCCGATCCACCGCAGTCATTGGCTATCAGTGGTCTAGATGCAGATTTTATTCAGAGCATTGGTACGACTCTACTGTTTACAATCATATCTGTAGCCCTGGAATTGTTGATCGCCCTGTTCATTGCCCTGACGGTTAACTCTGCATTTGCGGCGCGTGGTTTGATGCGGGCCGTGATGCTTGTGCCATGGGCCATCCCCACCGTCATAGCTGCCCGCTTGTGGGAGTTAATGCTCAAGGACACCAGCGCCGGTATTGTCAACCGGGTGTTTATGGACCTGGGATTTGTGGATGCCCCGCAAGCATGGCTGGCGGCGGCGTCCTTGCAACTACCGGCGGCAATTATGGTCGATGTGTGGAAGACATCCTCTTTTATGGCGCTTCTGTTGCTTGCCGGTTTGCAGACAATTCCCAAAGAAATGTATGAAGCGGCCGCAGTTGATGGTGCTAACCGGATGCAGCAGTTTTTTTCGGTCACGTTACCCTTGTTACGGCCGACCATCGCCGTGGCTCTGGTCTTCCGAACTTTGGATGCCTTGCGGGTTTTTGACCTATTCAACATACTCTTTGGCCGGCAGCAGCTTTCAATGGCTACCTACAATTACGAAACGCTGGTTAACAATCAGCAAGATGGGTACGCCTCAGCTATCAGTATGATTATCTTTGTATTAATTTCAATCTTTGCCATCATATATGTCCGATTACTCAATGTGGAGACAGAATAATGAATATGCGAGTGATAACCATTTTACAACGCCTGATCTTCTATTTTCTTGTGGTGTTGATTGCCGTTTATGCCCTGTTTCCATTTTATTGGGCATTCACTACCTCCTTTAAAACAGAAAATGAAATGTTTCGCAGGGCCAACTACATTCCCGCAGAACCGACGATGGAAAATTACGAGTATGTGATGCGGGACAATAGGTTTCTCATTTCACTTCGCAATTCAGCCTTTGTCGCCGGGGCAACAACGGTGCTATCTCTCTTAGTCGGTTCTTTTGCAGCCTATGCCCTGGGACGGATGCGTTTCCGGGGGCGAACATTGCTTTTGTACCTGGTGCTATCAATGACAATGTTTCCCTCTATCTCGATCCTGTCAGGGCTATACACCGTTGTGCAGCAGTTTGGACTGTTTGGCACGCCATTTGCATTGATATTGACTTATCCGGTCTTCACCCTGCCCTTCACTGTCTGGGTTTTGACCGCTTTCTTTCGTGGATTACCGGCTGAAATCGAACAGGCAGCCATTATTGACGGCGCCAGTTACATGCAAACGTTTCGTTTAATCATGTTGCCCTTGACCGCTCCCGCTTTGGTCACGACCGGTCTCCTGGCCTTTGTCAGTTCTTGGAATGAGTATCTCTTCGCCCTCAACTTTACGATCACGAATCCATCGGCCCAGACTGTTACCGTGGCCATTGCCCAATTCAGTGGTGTCGAATCGCTCCAAGAGCCTATTGCCGAGATTATGGCAGCCGCCATGATCGTCACCATCCCACTGGTCCTTTTGGTGTTGATTTTCCAGAACCGGATTGCAGAAGGATTAACTGCCGGCGCGATCAAAGGATAGAAGGGAGCAGCAGGCGATGCAGCCAGATTCAACGATTGGAGTAGGCATTATCGGACTGGGTGTGCGGGGGCTAGACAGCATAGCTCGTAATATGGTCACCCTGTACCCGGAGATAAAACTCAAAATAACAGCGTTGTGCGACCGCAATCCCGAACGCATAGAAGAAGCGCAAGATTATCTTCAAGCGCGCTATGCTCGTCATGGCGTCGAAATAAAGCCAACCCATTATATAAATGGGCTAGATTTGGTTGATGATCCTGCTGTGGAATTGATCATTATTACCTCGATCACAGATACTCACCGTTGGTTCGCTGTGCCTGCGCTTCGCTCAGGAAAAAAAGTTTACTGCGACAAACCGCTGGCCCATAATGTGGAGGATGCTGTTGCTATTGTCGAAGCCGAGACCGAGACTGAAAATGAGCTGATTATGGGCTTCACGCGGCGCTATGAGTCGTCCTGGGTGAAGGCGTACCAGCTGCTGCAGGATGGGGTCATTGGTGATCTGGCGATGATCCAGGTACGCAATATCATCCCTTATCATCGCTATCTTTCTGCGTGGTGGCGCCGCCGGGAATGGTCCGGTGGCGCATTAAATGATAAGGGAAGCCACATTTTCGATGTTTTCAACTGGTTTAGTGGCAGCCGTGCCCAGAAGGTGCAGGGCTTTGGCGGCCGTTCGATGATCCAGACCGAGCCAGATGGACCTCAACGCTGTCATACCTGTGATCGGGACTGTCCCTACCGCCGGCGTTCGACCGAAACCGGTTTACCCATTTCATCTGACTTGATGATGCATGCCAGTTCATCCTGGCTGCAAGAAAGTGAAGAAAAATATATAGATGATATATGTGTTTATGCTCCTGGTTCTGATCTTTACCACAATGGCAGCATTCACTTTTCTTATCAAAACGGGGTTATCGCTTCCTATTTTTATACAATATTTGGCCCACCGGCTAAAGATGAAGAAACGCTGGAATTAGTAGGCAACAAGGGACGCATCATCCTTACACGACATACGGGAGAGCTGGACATCGTTTCTGATTACGGCCGCACCCATCAGGTCCTTGATTGCCGTGACGAAAATTTCACCGATTCGCACTTTGGGGCTGATATCGCTATGGTTAAAGAATTAAATAGTTTTTGCCTTGGAACACCGCCGGCAGTTTCAGCGCGGGCCGGCCTGGAAGCGACCCGGATGGTAATGGCTGCATTAAAATCTATGGACTCTGACGGAATTACCATCCCATTGACGGATATACCCGATGCACGTTTATGATCAACTCAATCTCTATTACGGAGATATACACAATCACTGCGCTGTGGGCTATGGGCATGGCAGATTAGAAGATGCATTTTATAACTCCCGATTGCAGTTAGATTTTGCCGCAGTCACAGTTCACGCGCACTGGCCGGACATACCAGTTGGTGAAGCGCGTCTAGCCGACCTTGTTGATTATCACCAGCAAGGATTCAGCAAAACAGACGCTGCATGGCCCTTTGTCCAGGAGATAGTAGCGGCTAATAATCAAGCAGGGCGCTTTGCAACCTTTCTGGGCTTCGAGTGGCACTCAAGAGAATTTGGCGACCACAATATTTACTTCGCAGGAGCGGAAGGGGAGATTATTCGCGCAGCCAATCTGAAAGATATGCGGCAGGCGCTGCATGGTTGGCAAGCACGTGGCATTGATACTTTATTGATACCCCATCACATCGGTTACAAGCAAGGTTATCGTGGAATCAATTGGCGGACATTCAACACAGAACTAAGCCCAGTCGTAGAAATCATGTCCATGCACGGCGTCTCTGAAAGCGCTGATGCGCCTTATCCCTATTTGCATACGATGGGTCCGCGTGACCGGCAAAGCCTGTACCAATTTGGATTGGCTCAAGGCCATATTGTAGGCGTCATTGGCTCAACCGATCATCATAGTGCTCACCCCGGAAGCTATGGCCACGGCCGCATGGCTGTTTGGGCGACGGAATTAAGCCGTGAAGCGATCTGGCAGGCCATCAAGGCCCGCCGAACGGTTGCCCTTACTGGTGATAAGATCGCCATAGCTTTCTCGGTTAATGAGCAGCCAATGGGTACTGTCCTCCCTTATTCAGATGAACGCCATATCAATGTCTCGGTTGAAGGAGGAAATGCTTTAGACTATGTTGAGGTGTTATACAACAACCGTGTTATCCAGCGCAGCAGCGCCACCGAATTAGAGTCTGGCTCAATAGACAACTCTTCCCCCCAATCCTTCAAGGTCCATTTTGAAGTTGGCTGGGGTCAAAAAGGAGAGAATGTTGATTGGCAGGTAGCGTTGGAGGTTGATAACGGCCGTTTGCTTGACGTGGAGCCACGGTTTAGGGGGCATGATGTTGTCGCTCCTCAGGCCAGTGAGGAGGAGTCTTACGCTTTTAGTGACTGGTCTCGAGTGGGAGAAAATGGCCTGCGGTTTCGTACCAGAACTTGGGGAAACCCGGCAACCACCACCTCTGCAACGCAGGGCATTGGTATGAAAATTCAGGGCGATGCCAGATCCTTGATCCGCGGCCGGATCAATGGACAACCGGTAGAGATAACGATGAGCGATCTGATTCTTGGACCAAAATCCGCATACCTGGGACAGTTTTTGACTCCCGCCTACTATTTCCAGCGGGCGGTGCCCCTGGAAGAATACACATGCCACTTTGATTTCACCCACCGGGTTAATTCTGCCATCAGAGATTGGTACTACGTCCGGGTTCGCCAGCGGAATAGGCAGTGGGCGTGGAGCAGTCCTATTTGGATCGATACGCAGTCGGCTGAGTAAACGAGTGTGCTTTTAAGGACCAGTTTCCTTTCAGGACAATTCCCGGCCACCGGTGACGTTTATTGCCTGGCCGGTGATGAACTCGGCTCTACCGGATGTTAGGAAGGAGACCAGGCGGGCTACATCGGAGGGCAAACCCAGCCGGCCGACAGGGATACGTTCGATAAGCGATGAAACGACCCGATCGTATTCTTCTCCCTTGACGACTGATTCTAAATTCATACCCCATTGTTTCATCTCGGTATCAATGTCACCGGGGAGGATGGCATTCACGGTGATGCCGAACTCACCTAACTCTTGGGCCAGAGATTGGGTGAGCGCGATGACCGCCGCCTTGGCAGCGGCATAAGCAGACATGAAAATGCGCGGTCGAACGGCGGCAATTGAGGATATATTGATGATCCGGGCGCCGGCAGGCTGTTTAAGCATGAGTGGTAGAGCATGGTGGCAGCAGAGGAAAACGCCTGTGGCGTTGATGTCCATCATTTTTCGCCACGCTTCTTCGGCCATATAGCGCACGGGAGCGGGACCGATGATCGCCCCGGCATTGTTGACCAGGATGTCCAGACGGCCGAATGCTTCTTCAACCTGTTTGATCATCGCCTGCACATCGGCCGATTGGGTGATGTCAGCTTTGATGGACAGCGTTTTCTGGCCGTAACCGCCAATTTCATCCGCTACCCCTTGCAATTCTTCCCAGGCAGGATTCCCACCATGAGGTAAATCGGATGGCGGGGCGCATAGATCGCTGATCACAATATCAGCTCCATGCTCGGCCAACTCGCGGGCAATCGCTGCACCGATGCCCCGTTTGCGTCCTGCACCGGTGATTAATGCGACTTTTCCTGATAATTCTTTCACTCTAAGCTCCCTTGATATGGGTTGATAATTCTATGGTTTCTGTGTGATTGGCTGCAGCGCGGGCTTTGTCCTCATTGACAAATAAGAGAGCGATCATCCCCACCAGAAGGAAGGCGGCGATGGAGAGAACGGCCAGGCGATGTCCGGACTGGTCGGCAATTTCGGCCGGCTGGCCCTGAGCCATGTACCATAGGGCGGCTTCAGCGGCGAGGATGCCGAAGATGGCCGGGCCGATGAAGGAAGATGTGCGACCGGTTAAGGCGAAAAAACCATAAAACTCCGCGCTTTTTCCAGGCGGGCTGAACATGCCAACCATGGTGCGACTGACCGATTGGATGCCGGCCATCGCAAAGCCAGCCAGTGCACCAACCACGTAAAAACCGGTGGCAGTGGTGTTGAAAAACAGGATGAAGGTGGTGACGATCATCATTGTGATAGCCAGGATTAAGGAACGCTTGCCGCCGAATTTGTCCACCCAACGGCCGAAAAACAAGGCACCGATGACATTGGTGATCTGCACCAATATAACGAAAATGATCAGTCCTTGCTGTTCGATGCCAAATAAGACCGCGCCCAGGATGGCGGCAAAATCCAGGGCCATCATCACACCATCGTTGTAGATCAGGAAGGCGATCATGAATTTCACGAATTCTTTGAAGGTCCCAGCAGTTTTTATGGTGTTGGTTAATTGTTTGATGGCGATAGAGAGATAATTTTCGCCTTGCGGCAATTTCTGTTTTTTAGTTTTTTCCGGCAGCCAAAGAAAGAGGGGCAGGGTAGAGACGGCAAAGAAGACAGCCGTGATCACAAGTGTAAGACGGACGACGAAACTGCCACCGATGATGATAATCAATGGGAGGATAATCAGCAGGCAAATGACACCACCGGCCGTACCAACAGCCCAGCCTGTGCCGGAAACGCGGCCGATATCGTCCGGATCAGCGATTTCGGGCAAAAATCCGTTGTAAAAGACTTGTGCGCTGCGATAGCCTACTTCGGCCAGGATGAAGAAGAGCATGCTCATCACGACGCGCCCCGGTTCGGAGAAGAATAAAGCAGCGGTAAAGATGATGGCCATGACCGTGTAGAAAGCGAGGAATCGCTTCTTCACACCGGAAAAGTCGGCGATAGCTCCTAGAAAGGGGGCGGTCACGGCAACGATGAGCATGGCAATGCCGACGGCCAAGCCCCAAAGGCGAGTCCCTTCTGATCCGCCGACCACTTCTCCCTGGAAATAGGCTGAAAAAACGGCGAGGAGGACGACGGCCGCGTAGGCTGAATTGCCAAAATCGTAAAGATACCAGGCCCAACGCTGTCGTTTGGTGACAGTTGATGCAAGGTTTTTGGATGTCATCTTCCTCCTCCTGGAATTCGATTGGTATGCTCGTTCGGAATTGATAAAACCTGGGCGCTTGACCTAAAATTATTATCTGAGTTGGGATCAAGTACCCTATTATAATGAATTAATTCAAAGAGAAAAAAACAGATGCCGCACATCATATTGCGAACCGTATCCAGTGTGGACAGGGGAGGATCGGGCATTTGCGCCAGGTGTAGTGGGGATGTAGGAGCAAAGTAGGCCGAGCGCCAAATCTGACCCGCGATTTCTTATCGCGCCGGGGAGCGAAATTTTGAAATTTCGGTTACATCGATCCGTAGCCGCGACTTGGGAAACTTCGGATATCTGAGTGAATAGTGCATAAGAAAAAAAAGCCGGCTTCAACCTTCTCGCTAATATACTGACTCAGTGGGATAAATTGAAAAAATGGATTCACAAAAAAGTTGGAGATTTACGATGCCTTTTTCGGGTTTATATAAAAAAAATACCAGCCTACGATTAACGATTTTATTTTTATTCGTTTTCCTGGTTTTGCTATTTAATTTTAGCCAATCGGCCGAAGCAAATGAGCATATCATCTTTGATGCTGATCAGCCGGCGGTTAGCCTACCGGATGAAGCACTGATTGCGCCGGATACCTTTCAGATGGCTCGTCCTTTGAGCAAGGATAATCGTAAATTAGACCAGGCTTTGACCAGCCTGGATTCACGAATAGGTAGAAACGGCCTAAATGGGGATGGGCTACGTATTGAAGATGGCCTGGTACAGGTGCGATTGGATACGGCCGCCGGCCAGATTGAAACGGCTGCCCAGGTGGTTAAAAATGCGGGTGGCATTGTGTCCTCTCACAGTGAGCTACAGCCCGTATTGCAGGCCTGGATTCCGGTTGATCGAGTGCCGGGTGTAGCGTCTGATCCGTCTGTGAATTTTGTCGGCCGTCCCTCGCGCCTGGTTGAATTTAATATTGCCGCTCAAACTGAAGGTTTATCGGCGATGAATGGGGATGTTTGGCAGCAGGCCGGATATCGAGGCCATAACATTCGCGTGGCCATCATTGACGGCGGATTTTCCGGGTATCGCGGCCTGTTAGGTAGCCAGTTCCCGACCAATACGGTTGTGAAGAATTTTGTGGATGGCGAAAATGACAGCCAGGTCGATGGAACCAGCCCACATGGTACAGCCTGCGCCGAAATTGTGGCCGATATCGTTCCTGATGCTCAACTCTATCTATTAAAAATCAATACTGATCTCGATTTGGAACAGGCGGTGAACTACGCGATCAGCCAGGGCGTTGATGTCATTTCCACTTCAGTTGGTTGGTATAACCTGACACCGGGCGATGGCACGGGCTACTTTGCGGACTTGGTGAACAAGGCGCAGGCTAACGGTATTGTTTGGTTTACTGCGGCAGGAAATGACCGCGAATCCCATTGGGGCGGATTGTTCAATGATCCGGACGGCAACGGTTTCCATAATTTTTCCGGCAGCCAGGAGGTGAATTATTTTGGACCGGGCAATGGCAATGCTTACCTGCTCAATCCGGGATTCTCAATACCGGTTTTCTTGCGTTGGGATGATTGGTCGCAGCACAATGAGGATTATATGCTGTATGTTAGGCGTTGGAACGGCAGTGAGAGGCAAGTTATCGGGACAAGCGACCGCCCGCAAATTGAATTTGATCTACCACCGACGGAAAGTGTGGTTGTGACGACCAGCGGTGGTACGGCTCCTTATGGTTATGCTATTCAGCGCCGGGGGGGCGGCAGAAATGTAAATTTAGACATTTTTACACCAAAGATGCCGCGGCTGGATGAGCTTGTGTATGAGCGCAGCCTGGCCAACCTGGCCGATGCCGCGAATGTGATCACGATGGGTGCGGTTGATTCAATAAGCCCCTATACCTTTGAAAGCTATAGCGCGCAGGGGCCGACCAATGGGCTTGGGGGTTCGCTGAATGGCGGGATAATCAAGCCGGATTTCAGCGCATATGCCGGTGTTTCCACTGAGAGTTACGGACCAGGTGTGTTCGCCGGGACATCGGCGGCAGCGCCTCATGCTGCCGGGGCAGCGGCCCTGATCTTGGATGGTTATGAAACTTTCTCACCGCAGGAGGTGGAGAATTTTATGATCACCCGCGCCATTGACCAGGGACCGATTGGCCAGGACACGCAATATGGACACGGCCGTTTATATTTAGGAGCGCCGCCAAATCCAACAGCCGAACTCAATTTTAAGGCTTATATGCCGGCGAGTTTGAATCCTTAATTTCTACAACTAATTAATTCGATCATTGCCGTAGTGGCGGGATACTTCGGCCGGCTCAGCACAAGCCGGCGGGGCAAAACCTTACCGGGAGCCTGCAACCATCCATCCCGCCTGCCTCGCCCGGCAAGGCGCCGCTTGGCCGTGGAGGGTGAGCCGGCGCGGTGGGCAAGTCAAGGTTACTGCCAACATCATGCCGCGCCGGCCCAACCCTACCCATTCGCCGGCCGACCCAAATCGAATCCCCCGGTTTTATACAATTCGTAACTGCACTCATCTAAAAATTAATCCTTGACAATTAAACACAAAGTATGCTATTATGTGACCGGTAACATGTTACCGGTCACATTTATTGAGGTTTTAAAATCTACCATTATTTTTGGATTCATTAGCTCACGGTACCCTTTTCTATGGCACGTTCAAAAGTTACCATCCGCGATGTTGCTTCCTATGCTGGTGTTTCACACCAAACTGTTTCCCGTGTCATAAATGGCAGCACGGCCGTACGGCCGAATACCAGGGCAAAGGTCGAAGAGGCAATTGCCGTGCTCGATTATCGCCCTGATGCATTAGCGCAGTCGATGGCCCGCGGTCGCAGCGGCTACCTGGCTTGCCTTTCTCCTAATCTGACTGATTATACCTTTGCCAGCATTATCAACGCCGCAGAAGCCGAAGCGCGAGAGCACGGTTATTTTCTGATGTCCGCTTCTGCACCGGACGCAGAAACCTTTCGCCAATTGATTCAAGACCTCGCCCAATCAGGGCGGACGGAAGGTATGATGATCATCAATCCTTTTGCCGATGACCGCCATCAATATCTGCCGGAGGGGCATCCGGTTGTTTTTGCCGGGGCACGGCCGCGTGCAGAATCGGCCGACTCCGTTGCCCTGGATGATGTGAATGACGCCATGCAAATAACCCAACATCTCCTGGATTTGGGTCATCGGCGCATTGGTATGGTTACCGGTCCAAGGGGCGAAGATTGCACCCAAGATCGCACGATTGGGTTCCTGCAAGCTATGGAAAATGCGGGTTTAGAAGCGTATAGCGCCCCTATTGTAGAAGGGAATTGGCTTCCCGATTCGGGGTATAACGCTTTTCAGCAATTTCTTAAGAGAGGTGAACGGCCGACAGCAATCTTTGCTCAAAATGACAATATGGGAGTGGGCGTATTGCGTGCGGCTCGCGATGCCGGCCTGATGTTGCCGGAGGAATTATCGGTCATTGGTGTTGATGATATTCCAATGGCTGCTTATTTTGCGCCGCCACTGACCACGATTCGCCAGGATTTTTCGCAAATCGGGCGAGAAGCCGCACGCTTGCTTGTGCGTGCTGTTCAAGATCCGGAAATAGCACACGAACATCTATTGCTGCCCGGTGAATTGATTATTCGCCGGTCGACAGCTCCTTTGTCACACGAAGCAGACTCAACAGATTCTCAACTGCTGCAGAATCCCTGAAGCAGTTTATTAGCAAACCCAAACAATGAGGAGGTGCTGCCCAATCCCGAAAATCTAATACTTTGTCTGACCATATCAAGTTGAAATAAACGATGTTAGGTTGAAAAATTTCATCCCTTATCAAGGAGAGAAGAATCCATGAAAAAGAAAAATATTGTTTTAATAATTGGCACCATGTTAATGTTTTCCCTCATTTTGGCTGCCTGCGGCGGCCAGGAAACGGCGGATGAACCGGCGGCCGAACCAGAAGAAGCTCCTGCCGCTGAAGAGGCTGCCCCCAGTGAAGAGGAAAGCGCTGAGGAACCAGCAGATGAACCGGCTGGAGAAGAAGCCGAGACTTCAGAAGAAATGGAAGAGGGTATTACCCTACGCTGGCGGACACGGCCGGACAACCAGGCTGAGATTGATGTTTACCAGTCGGTGAGCGATAACATTGACATTCCCGGTGTCACCCTGGAATATGAGCCGGGCGGCAGTGAAACCTCCAGCTATCAAGATGTGTT
>JANQGC010000225.1 GCA_028277515.1 Anaerolineae bacterium | reverse complement strand
GAAGCAGTCGGAGCGTACAAGGTTTTTGGTGGGAGGACGGCCGACGTATTTGCCAATGGTGAGTGGAGGATCGTAACATGGATGATTTTTTTTGCGCTGACCATACAAGAGAAACCGGAGAAC
Organism: Anaerolineae bacterium; assembly: GCA_028277515.1. Next base: position 9,184 of record JANQGC010000225.1, on the reverse strand, counting down.
CGATTTATGGTACGGCCTCACAGGTGAACACCTGGTTTTTGCTGGAATATCGCCTGGCATGGCGGGAGAAGGCAACGACTGATAATGATTTGCCCGCTGAGGTGCAGGCATTTTTGAACCGGCAGTTGGCCGATATTCCGGGGTCGCGCCTGCTTTTCATTAAGAACAACAGCCAACGGGATTTTTTTCGCTTGTATGTCGTGCGTAGTGATGAGATTTCGCCGCAACTGTATGAGCTGCCAATCGGCCGTTATGAAGACCTGCTGGAACTTGATTGGAAAGGTTTGAGCGCGGGACAGGCCCAATTTAGCCATTATCTCAGGGAGCGGCCGATTTACCTGGTCTGCACTAACGGCCGGCGCGATAAATGCTGCGCCCGTTATGGGCTGCCGATGGTGGATACCCTGAATGACATCGCCGGCGATGACGTGTGGCAGGCCAGCCACATGGGGGGGCACCGCTATGCGCCTAATGTGGTGGTTTACCCGTCCTGCGTGAATTATGGACTATTGGAGCCAATTCAGAGCCGGGTAACGGTTGAAGCTACTGAGAAGGGAAAAATATTTGACCTGGCGTTTTTTCGCGGCCGAAACTATTACGATCCCCCGGTGCAGGCGGCCGATTATTTTCTGCGGCGAGAGTTGAATTTACTAGGTTTCTCCGATTTACTGCTGGTGGGAGTTAAAGAAATGGATGAGCAGAATTCCGCGATCACTTTTCAAACTCCTGGTGCCAAACGATACAATTTGGGAATCAGACAACAGCGAATCGACGACCCGCGGTTTGTGAGTTGTAGCACACCCAAAGCGAAACCGGTCTCACGTTACAGCTTAACCAACCTGTGGGATGAAGGGAAGAAGGTCAACTGATCGCAAGGTTTCACCTTTCAGCGTAGGCATAATGTTAAATAATAGAAAGGTTTTCAAAGGCAAATATTTGCATTCCTGGCCACGGAATGGAATAGAATTATGAGATTTTCGGTGAGGATGGCCAATTAGAGAACACAATAATCAATAAATGTTTGATATTAATTCAGCTTTCACCAGCTTTCGATTCTTAATGGGTACGCTTCAGCCCGTTGACTATCTTGATATTTTACTGGTGACGATTGCTATCTATTTATTATTCACCTTAATCCGGCGCAGCCAGGCCGCATTTTTATTGCGTGGCATCCTTGTGCTGGCCATCTTGCTGCTGATGGCCAATTTGCTGCTGCCTCTGCAAACCTTTCGATCGATTTTGTTTTATGCTTTCCTGGTTATTTTGATCATCCTGCCGATCACGTTACAACCGGAACTGCGTCGTTGGTTAGAGGGTTTCGGCCGCCAATTGGGATTTTCCTTAAACAACCGCGAAAGCGTCTCTGAGGATGTAATTTCCCCGTTGACGCGCATGGCCGAAAATCTGTCAGCGACCAAAACCGGCGCGCTGGTCGTCATTGAGGGTAATATGCCTCTGACCGAGGTGGAATCTTCAGGTGTGCCTGTGAACGGCCGGGTCAGCTCAGAGCTGTTACAAACGATCTTTTTTGATAAAACGCCCTTGCATGATGGCGCGGTGATCGTCCGCCAGGACAGGGTTGTGGCGGCTGGATGTGTGCTGCCGCTGACCGATCGTGAACTGCGCGGTCGATTTCGCATCGGCACCCGCCACCGGGCAGCCATCGGCATGAGCGAGGTCAGCGACGCCCTGAGCCTTGTGGTCAGCGAAGAAACGGGCATAATCTCCGTGGCCAGAGACGGCCGTTTAGAACGAAACCTGGACCGGACTTCTCTGCACCAACGGTTGAGTGATTTTTATGAGGAGATGGCCGAAAGGCCGGTCAGCCGCTGGCGACCCTGGGAAAACTGGGAGTTCAAACCGCCAACCCTGCGCCAATTGGCTATCAATTTATTTTATCTGCTGTTTTCATTTATTTTAGCCCTGGTTGCGACAACGGCCGTACGGCTGCAAAACAACCCGCTTGTAACAACGACGATGCCCGGCGTGGCCCTAGACGTTAATAATCTTCCACCTGAAATATCCCTGACTTCGCCTCTGCCGACGACGGTCCTGATGAACTTCCAGGCTCCGGAATCGGAGTTACAGGCATTGGGGCCAAATAGTTTTCAAGCCCAGATCGATCTAGCCGATGTTCAGGAAGGGCCAAACCGCGTGCCGGTCCTGGCGACGACGACGGCCGAAAATGTGCTCGTCCTGGGCGCAAACCCGGCCGAAGTGGACGTGGATGTGGCCACGATTGTCAGCGAAACGTTGCCTATCACGGCCGTGGTCAACGACCGCGCCGAGCTATCCTCGGCGTATGAAGTACGCGGCGATACAATAACCCGCCCGGAGGAGGTACAGGTTACCGGACCTCAGCCGGAAGTTGAGCGCATCGCTGCTATCGTGGCTGAAATTTCAGTCGCCGGGGCGACGACGACGGTCAATGATACGGTCCCTCTACGTGCATTGGATAGGAATGAAAATGTGATTGAGGATGTTGAGCTGGACCCTATCGAAGCTGATGTAACGGTTTTTGTCCGTCGCCGAATTGATGCCAAGGATGTCGGTGTAAATGCGGTGACTGTTGGTTCCCCTCCGGAAGAATACTGGTTGAGCGGATTGACGGTCAGCCCGGCCAGTGTGACCATTCAAGGGGATCCCACTGTGATCGCTGACCTGGGTAGTTTTGTGGATACCTTGCCGGTCGATCTGGCGGAGGCGGTGGGCGATATCAGTGTCGACAGGCCATTGGATCTGCCGGAAGGGGTGCAGGCGCTGGACAATGAAGGCAATGTGCTGGGAACGGTACAAGTGAATGCCCAAATCGCCGCGCGGACCAGCGATCTATTAACCGGAAGGCCGGTCGAGCTGATTAATGATCGCGGTACGCTGACGGTAACGTTGCAGCCGACGGCCGTGCAGCTATTGCTCAGCGGGCCGGTGGCGACTTTGAAGGAGATTGAGGCTAAACCGGAGATGGTACGTGTGGTCATTGATGCCCTCGATCTTGAACCCGGGCAAAGCGTGGAAGTTATGCCGGATGTCGTTGCCCCTGAAGGGATTCGCGCGCAGTTGATTGAAAATTCAGTGCTGGTGACGACGGAGTGAGGAGCAGTTAGCAGTAAACAGTATTCAGTAAGCAGTGAGCAGTGATCACTGTCACACTGATTACTGACCACTGATGACAGTCCACTGATGACTGTCCACTGTTTTCCCTTTACGGAGGGGAAATGATCACCTCGCCAATTTCAATCTTTTCCTGGCCGCTGTCAAAAGGGACCCGTTCCAGAGAATAACTGTCATACAGCAGGATCTCAATTGTATAAGTACCCGGCGATAATTCCGGCGGGACATCAAGGAAATGAATATCCCGTACTTTTTGAATAGTCTGCCACATGCTGGTGGGGCGGCTGCCGTTACCCGGCTGGCCATCATGCTGGGCAACAAGATTGCCATTTTGATCTTCTAAGCGAACAGAAATGGTGCGCTCTTTATTTGTTTCCGATAAGGACTGCCAGTATAAGGATACGCGCAAGCGCCGACCTCCCGTTATTCCAATTCTTTTTTGCGATAATTCAAGATAGTTACCATCGCTCAACCGGTAAGCAATGTCATAACCATATAGTCGGATCGCTTGCTCAACCGTCTGGTAAATGAGAAATTTTGGTCGCACGCCACCGGTGCTGCGAAATAAAAATATGTCATCTGATTGGGCGACGAGGGTAAAATTGGGATTGACCAGATATTCCTTCAGTTCATGATCGAAATCCGAGTGAGAGAAGGGATAGCAGCTTGAAAAACAATCGAATAACAAATAATCAATATTGTCCAATCCAATTTTTATCCATGGGTAATGATACACATCCTCTCTCAAGGCTAAATGGGGAACATAGTGGGGACTGGTGGCCACGCTGGCCTCAAGCGGAATATTTTCGACCATTTCCAAGCCTTTGCGATCATGCTCCGTCACCTTATATAGTTCGGACTCATAATTCCTTCCGCCGGGTAATGGGCTGAATAAGAAATATCCTAACACGGTTGTAATTAGGAGCCAGACCATATAATTCCTGGCTCGCCTGGGTTCTGCACGGGCTGTTCCAACGGCAACGGCGGCAAATAACACGGGCAGAATGGTTGTTGGATACCATTTTAGAAGGCCATAAATTTCTGAGTCCCCACTGAGCATCAATAAGGCGAGAGAGGGAAGGGCGATGATTAACCATTCGGCCGCTAAGAAGGGTAAAAAGATGCCAAGTGGGAGCAGTATGCGTCCCAGGGCAGCCAAGCGATCCCATGTGAGCACCTGGCGTAGTAGTATGAAGGGATCTTGTCTTAATGTAGCGATGATTTCGCTGTATGAACTGCCCAGGTAGCTGAAATAATAAAGTTGGGGATATTCACTTCCGGGAGTGCGAAAGGAAGGGATGATCCAAATGCTGACAACGATCGACCAGCCAAGCCCTAACAGCATCAGACCCAGTCCCCATTTAATATCCCTCTTCACCAACAGCAGATATAAAGCCACCCCGGCCACAAACAAGCCAATATCTTCTTTGCCTAACAGCGCAACCATTAATGCAGCGGCCATTAAATTTTTTTGGTCACGGCTAAGGGCCAATAAGGCGAGAGCCAGGAATGGCATTATGAGGACGACACGGCGAAATTCAAACAAGGTTAAGCTGTGTATGGCCGGATTTAAATAAAATGCCAGGAGAAAAAAGGGGACCAGACGCGGGTAACGGCGATAAAGTATGAATGATAATAATATCCCGGCGATGGAAACGCTTATGACCTGGATGATTAACAACAGCCGTTCATCGGGCCAGATAAGCAGCAGAGGTGACAAAAGCGCCATATATGGTGAGAAATGGTTGCCCAATATGGAGTGGTAGTCAATCGTTGTGAAAAGAAACCGGCCTTCAAGAACGTTCCAAATGGCCTGAGCGAATCGGCCGAAATCATAAGTTCGCGTATTGAAAGCATTATGTTTAATGATAAAAAAGGAAGAAAGGATGAGTGTGAACAGAAAAAATAAAAAGCACAAAACAGCGAATGTTTTCCGGTTTGGCCCCAATATGACCCTCTTTATCCTGTTAGCATATGCCGTCATTTATCAACGACCTGTTTTCAATATGGTAAACTAAGCAAATATTCGACGAATGCAAAACTACTAGAGCAAAATTATATCGAGATTATGGAAAGTTAATTAAATCTATCCTTTTTGTCTCATAAACTTTTTGTTATTTCATATTGCTTTGTCCGTTGATAAATTTTTAATGTGGCCGGCATAGATTTTTTTCGATGAACCCGCAACTGCTAGGAGAACGGAGCGTCTTTCTTTTTATTTTGTTTATGGCCATGATATTAATGGCGTGTCAGGGTATTGATGCTCAAGCTGGCGAGGTGATAAGCTCTACAGTCACCAGTTCGGCAAGCTCAACACCGGTTTTAGCGACAGTTGTACCCGGTAAGACCTCACCGACAGCAGTTCCAATTAGCACGCCAACGTCTCTGTCAACGATGCCACCCATGATGACAGAGCAACCCGGCCCGACGGCAAGTCCAACGGCCGATCCCTATGCCCCCTATACAGTTGAGACGCTGGCGGAACGGCCGTATGGCGGCGGCCTGCTGCAGATTGAAGAAACGCTGGAACAGACGGAAACATTCGCCCGTTATGCCATCACTTATCCTAGTGATGGTTTGAATATTAGTGGGTTCATGAATGTGCCCCACCAGGGCAGCAAGTTTCCGGTCGCGATCTTGCTGCACGGTTATGTTCCACCTGGTCAGTATGAAACGCTGGCCTACACCACCCGTTACGCCGATGCCCTGGCTGAGGCGGGCTATTTTGTCATCCACCCCAATCTGCGCAATTTTCCTCCCTCAGATGAAGGGCCGGATCTGTTCCGGGTTGGCCTGGCGGCCGATGTTTTGAATTTGATCGCTATCATTCGTGAGCAGAGCCTGGATCCGCTCGGACCTCTACGCCGGGCAGACCGGGATGATATTCATTTGTGGGGTCACAGCATGGGTGGTGGGGTCGCGCTGCGTGCCGCCGTGGTCAATAATGAGCCATATATCAAGACGGCCGTGCTCTATGGAGCGATGAGTGGTGATGAGCGTTTGAATTACGAGCAGATCAGGCAGTGGAGCGATGGCGCGCGCGGCGATTTCGAGTTGGCTGCTTCACAGGAACAAATGGAAGCTATTTCACCCATCTATCACCTGGAGCGGATCAACGCGGCCATAAGCGTGCATCATGGGGATGCTGACGAGACAGTACCCTTGCAATGGTCGCTTGACTTATGCCGGGCATTGGAAGCGGCCGGGCATGAGCCGCCTTGTTTTGTTTATGAGGGGGCGGGGCACACTTTCGGCTGGCCCTGGGATGATTTATTTAAGGAACGGGTACGGAAGTTCTTTGCCGCGAATTGAGCAAGAGGCATCAACTCATTTTCTATCCAGTAATTCCCCTTGCAGCACGGTCACTGCCTGGCCTTTGATCAGCACCCGTTCTCCTGCCGGACGCACGCGCAGTGTACCACCCCGAGACGAAACCTGCCGGGCATTGAGCCAATCCTTTTTTAATACCTCGGACCAATAGGGAGCCAGGCAGGCGTGGGCGGAACCGGTGACCGGATCTTCGTCAATGCCGATCCAGGGGGCGAAGTAGCGCGAAACGAAATCAATATCCGAATCATCAGCGCGGCTGGTCACGCAGACAGCGCGCGCATCAACAATGCGCATGGCTGAAAAATCGGGTTGAATGTCAGATACGGTTTGTTCATTGTCAACGACGACCAGGAATTTGCCGGGCGCAAATTGGCCGGTATAGAGGGGTGTGATTCCCAAATTGGATTCCAGTTCGGCCGGCAGTTGGGATGGTATTGCTGGTGTGGCGGGAAAATCCATTTCGATCCAGCCTTGATCGAGGGCTGCGGTTAGTTTGCCGCTCTTGGTGTAGAAAACGGCCGTCCGTTCGGGTGCAAGCTGTCCGGTCTGCCATAAGATATGTGCCGCGGCCAGGGTGGCGTGGCCGCAGATGTCAACTTCGGCCGCGGGCGTGAACCAGCGTAAAGAATTGCCATCGTCCAAAGGCCAGAGGAAGGCAGTTTCGGACAGGTTCATTTCCATGCCCACTTGCTGCATCCACTGCGCTGGTTGAGGTTGGTCCAGCAAGCAAACGGCAGCGGGGTTGCCGGAGAAGGGGCTGTCGGTGAAGGCATCGACCTGGTATATTCGTGTAGTCATAATAATATTATCCTCTTAACTTATTCTGTAGAATAAACTTTCCAGTTTGTTCAGGCGCAAGCTAGAAAGCTCGCGCTACCGGCAGGCATCGTACAAATATGGCCAGGAATAAATGCCCTGCCAGTGGCCATCGCTCCATAGGAAAGAAAGGGCATAGGAACCAACCTGGTCGATGTTTTGCAGGTTGAGATCCGGATCATCGCTATTATAGAGCAATTCTTTATCGGCCGGACGACCCATATTGGCGTGGCCGCCCTGACATTCGGCACAGGGGCAGACAGCACGCAGGCCGGCAAATGGATAATGACATTCACGGCCGTCGTTCCATTGGATGATTAACTCCCGATTATTTCTATCGGCGGTGATGTTGGTTGGTCTTGGTTTGGTCATATTTTTTCTGAAGTGACAGTCACTTATGGCTCAAGTTAAAGAATCAATTCTTTCCTTTAATTCCTCGCGGCTCGCTTCAAATCTGGCTAATTTATCACGTTCTTTCTGCACCACGGCAGTCGGCGCTTTTTCGGCGAAGGGACTAGAGAGCAGGTTAGACAAACGGCCGATTTCCTTTTCAGCATTAGCCAGCTCCCTGGCCAATCGATCTTTTTCCTGCTCCTGGTCGACCAATCCGGCCAGGGGCAGGTAGCAGGAGATAGAGCCGATGGCGATGGTTAAAGCCTGGTCCGGAGCATCGGCCGCCGGTAATATTTCCAACTGCTGTCCATCGAGCCGGGCCAGGGAAGCCACTACCTCGCGCTGTGCTTCATAAAAACCTGTTTTTGCACCGGCGGCGATAGTCGCCGTGATATATTTTCCGGGCGGCACATTGTGGTTGGCACGGGCGGCGCGGATGCGACGCACGAGTTCCTTCAATTCCGAGAAATCCTCCGCAGCCTGTTTATATATCGGGCCGGCTTCTGGCCATTGGGCGATAATGAGCGCTTCAGACCAGCCTTCCTCCGGTTCGATGCCCACGTCAGCTTCTATGAAGGCGTTTTTCAACTGCTGCCAGGTTTCTTCGGTGACGTAGGGGATGTAAGGATGGAGGAGGCGCAAGCTGTGGTCCAGGACTTTGCACAGCACAGCGAGCGTTGTCCAGGCACGACCTTCGCCTTGATTGAGCTGCACCTTGGCCAGTTCCAGGTACCAGTCAGCGAATTCACCCCACAGGAATTCATATACCTGGCGGCCTGCTTCGCCAAATTGGAAATTATCCAGCAGCCGGTCAGCGTTTTCAACGGTTTCACTGAGCCGGGTCAGGACCCATTGGTCCGCTTCGGTATATTCAACGGTTTGCGGTGTGTCCTCTTTTGTGGCTTTGCCCAGGCTGCGGGTTACAAAACGAGTAGCGTTCCAGATCTTGTTGGCGAAATTGCGGTTGCTAGTCACGCGGTCCAGGGAAAGGTTGAGGTCATTGCCCGGCGTGCCCCCGGTGAGCAGGGTGAAGCGCAGGGCGTCAGTGCCATACTCGGCCATGACATCCAGGGGATCGGTGACGTTGCCGTAGCTTTTGCTCATTTTTCGGCCGTTTTCGTCGCGCACCAGGCCATGTAGATAAACGGTATGGAAGGGGATATCGTTGGTGAACAAGGCGCCGCTCATGACCATGCGCGCCACCCAGAAGAAGAGAATGTCGTAGCCCGTTTCCATGACATCGGTGGGATAAAAACGCTGCAAGTCGGCCGTCTGATCGGGCCAACCAAGGGTTGAAAAAGGCCACAGCCCGCTGCTGAACCAGGTGTCCAGCACATCAGGGTCCTGCTCCAACCGGGTATCGCCGCAGGCCGGGCATGCCGCCGGATCTTCCGTTTCCACAATCTGTTCGCCGCAGCCGGCACAGGTCCAGACGGGAATGCGATGCCCCCACCAGAGTTGGCGGCTGATGCACCAGGGCTTGATATTTTCCAGCCAGTTATCCCAGATTTTAACGAAATGGTCAGGCACGATG
>JANQGC010000278.1 GCA_028277515.1 Anaerolineae bacterium | reverse complement strand
TGCTCAGCGATTTAACTTATCAAGCCTACCTCCGCGCCCACCAACTACGGCCGGAACTGTGGCCCGCCCTGGAATCCAACAACTACAAAGAGCTTTTTTCCATCGCCGCCCCCGACGTCTCGCGCAGCGACAACAACGCCATGGCCCAGGCATCCGAATCATTAGCCAACGCCTTCAACAGCATCAACAACCAGTACCCCAAGTCGCCATCCTTACGCAGAATCTTACTGAAGCTGATCCTGACCTTCGCCGGCGAGACACCGACGGCCGAGGTCATCGACACCATCATCCGGGAAGCGGAGGAACCGGAAGAACCATTACCAACAGCCAGGGATCTTTCCATGAACGGATCAGTGAAGACAGGTGCAGGAATTAACCATGACTGAGAAATTTCGCTTAAACAACTATAACCCCATCAACAAAATCAACAGACTGAGCCACACCATCACCGGCGTTTCCGTCATCCAGGCCGTGGAAGCCCTGGGCCACAACGCCATAATCGATGAGAAAACTCTGCGCCAGGTTCACCAGTTAGGAAATGCGCAAAAGAACGGGGTGAAATCCAGATTCACACACCCCGGATTATCCAGCGACGGCTTAGGTAAATTTCTCGGCCGCACCAAAAACTTCAGGATCGTGCATGACCGCGTCCTGGCCGATCTACATTTTGTCGGGGCTGCCGCAGGCAGCCCCGACGGCGACCTGCGCACCTATGTTGAAGACCTGGCCACCGAAGACCCGGCCGCTTTCGGCATGTCCATCGCCTTCAGAGGCAAACGAGTATGGATCCTGGACGACGGCAGCGAGGTTGAGGCAGGCAGGGGCAGGCCGGACAACGCAACGAACAAGCTGCCCGCTTTCCGTATCGAGAAATTAATAGCCACAGACGTTGTCGACGCGCCGGCCGCCAACCGAACCGGCATTTTTTCCGCATTCAATGGGACAACCAATATGCTAGCGGCCGAGCTATTTAACCAGATAGACGAAATCGCTAAACATTACACGCTCGCCGACCTGGTTAAGTTGTTCGAGAAATTCATAGACACCGGCATCATCGAGGATGACAAATTCATCTTATTCCACTCGCAAGCATTGGCCGCACACAGTCCCGACGAAGAAAGAGCCAGGATCTTCGCCGATGCTTATATCAATTACCACCTGGCGCATCCTCTCAAAACCGCTCTAAAACTATCGGCCGCGCCGGCCAAACTCCGCCGCAGCAGCCGCCCGCACCAATATCGCGCCAGGCTGATCCGCGCCGGCCGGCCGCGCGACAAGCTAAACAAGGAAATGAAGCTGGAAATAAGCGCAGAAGCTATTAAGGCCGCCATCGCCAGCGGCCAATTCAACGGCCTGGCTTGTTTCATCGATCATTCAGCTATCGACGAACATCCATCAATGCGCAACCTGCTTGGATCCTGGCATGAGCCAGCATTCAATGCCGATGATGAAAGCGTCGAGGCCACCCTAACCGTTTTCAATACCAGTACCAACCGGCCGATCATCGACCTGCTAGATGAAATTACCGCCTTGCAGGACAATGGCCAACAGCCCCCAAATGTCGGCATCTCACTCGTTTTTTATCCTGAGTACGCCGGAAACGGCCGACAGGTTAAGAGGTTCCTGCAAATCGAATCCGCAGACCTCGTATTTTTCCCAGCGGCAGACGGCCGTATCTTACAGAAGCTGTCAGCCCTCAATCAGTCCTTATTGGAGGTAAACAAAATGACTGAACCAACCCAGGCAGCCGAACACGAAGAAAAAGAAAAAGACCGTGCTGCCGCCTTTATGCAAACGCTAGAAGATCAAGCCGAGGAAAAGCGGCAACTTACCTCGGCCTGGGTGGATGAGATCGCCCAGACGGCCGTGCGCACCATCTTCCAGCAATCAGACTTGCCCCCTGTGGTGAAGAATCGCTTAATGCAAAATCGGTATGAATCGCCCGACCAGGTACACGAAGCCATCCGCGCCGCCCGCGAGGAGCTGCAAGAACTGGACCGTCATGATGTGATCCAGCTTGGTGACCGGCCTGTGGCTTATGTGCGCGCGCCCCTGGATGATATCCAGTCGCATGTGGACTGGTTCTTCGGCGTCCCCGAAACCCCTGCACCACCCGCCAATTATCGCGACCTGGCCTCCCTCTACGTCGCCCTCACCGGCGATGTCGAGTTTCACGGCACGTTCAAGCCGGAGCGGGTGATGCTGGCCGCGGCAGACACAACGACCCTGGCCAATATGGCCGTCGATGCCATGAACAAAGTCGTTCAAATCCAGATGAGCCGCCTCGATTTCTGGCGCTGGTATGAGCGGATCACCTTTCCCATCCCCAACGACGGCTCCGTCCAGGCCATGAAGCTGATCACCTACGGCGGGGTGGGGAATCTACCCACCGTGGCCGAAGGGGCAGCCTACACGGAGTTGACCGTCGACGACGTGAAGGAAGAAGCATCCTTCACCAAGAAAGGTGGCTACGTGGGGGTCACGATGGAGATGATCCGCAACAGCCAGATCGTGCAGATCCAGGCTGTGCCGCGCGCCCTGGCCACAGCGGCGGTAAGAACCAGGTCGGCCGCCATCTCCAACATCTTCACCAGCAATTCCGGCGTTGGGCCTACCCTGGCTCAAGACAGTACCGCTCTGTTCCATGCCAATCACAACAACGTGCAAACCACGGCATTAGGATCGGACTTGACCGCCTGGAGCGCGGCGCGCGCCGAGTGTTTCGAGCACACGGAGGTCAATTCCGGCAAGGCGTTGGCCGTGTTCCCGCGCTATCTTTTGGTGCCGGCTGAGTTATACGACACAGCCCTAAGCATCTTCGGCTATGGCGAAGGCATGCCAACCAGCTATAACATCGCCGCCGAAAGTCGCGGCCCCGTAGATCCCCGGCCGGTACCCCTGGTTGTGCCTGACTGGACCGACGCCAACGATTGGGCTTACATCGTCGATCCCGATGTCTACCCCGTCATTCAAATCTCTTATGCACAATCCCCCGGTGGCGGCATGCACCCCGCACCGGAGCTTTACAGCGTGACCAGTGAGGAGCAGGGATTAATCTTCACTAACGACGTGATGCCGATCAAGGTCCGCGACTGGTTCGCCGTGAATGTGAACGGGCCGCGCGGCATCGGCAAGCGCAACGTCGCCTAAATTCGATACCCATATTTTGATTTAGTGGGGTCCTTTGGCCACGCCCCGGGAAGGGCACTCCGTATGGAAACTAAGGAGACTGGACCCCACGCCCTTCTTGTTTTTCACATATCGTACGGGCAATCCCCCGTGATTGCCCTTCTGGAGGAACAAACCAAATGAACAACTTCATCGAACATGTACACAATTTCACTACCCAGGACGACGCCGACAACGTCTTTGCCGTCCCCCTGGGCGTCAATAAAACGCCTTTGCGTCTGATCGAGGTGCTTGTCTACCTCTCCGCCGTCGCCGGCTCACCAACGGCCGTCACCATCGACGTCGACATCACCGACGGCACAGCAACCAAAAATGTGATCGCCGCTTCTTCCATCGGCACCGCGGCCGGCCAGACGCGCCACACGCCCGATTCCGAGACCGACGAGACCGCCAACATCCCCGTCGACAAAGATGATAACTGGCGCTACGAGGTAGACTTTAACTTCACCGGCGGCACGTCACCTACCGTCACCGGCTCTATCGTCCTGCGCTTCGCCAATTAACCTGGTCATTCGATTTGTGACCACCGGCGCGTCACATATCCATCGATCGCAGTTTGTGTGACCACCAGGCTGTCACATTTGTTGCTGAAGTAACAATGTCCGTAATAGGCTATTCCAGGCTAGGTCACCCTGACTTACGACAGGAACCTGGCCTGATAGCACCCCTCGCAGGTATCCGGGCGGCGCTCCTAAACCGGCAAACCGAGACTGATTCTTCTTCTCTTCTCCCCCTGGATCGTCCGGATACCTGTAAAAAAAGGATAAAATTATGACCACCCAATTAAAAAAACGAATCGCAAAAGCAATGGGAATTGACGAAAGTCAAATCACGCACTATCGAAAACAAGAAGATGGCACCTACACCGTGCTCCTAACCAATTTTCAAAAATTCAAAGGCGTGGTACCGGCCGAGCCGAAGCCTGAGCCCAAAAAAACCGACGACAAATCCAAAAAACGGACCACAGCCAGCAAACACCAGACCAGGAAAAGCTAGGGGCCTACCATCCTGTACGGGCAAGCCCCGTTGGGGCAAGGCCCCGTCCTTGCCCACCCATGAGGAACCCATGACCCTAAACTTCACCCCCATAACAGACAGCGGCAGCCCCCACCTTTCCAAATCCGCCGACAATACATATGTGATCATCGCCAATGGCGTCAATGACCGCGGCCGCTGGGTCGCCGACTTCCAGGAACCGGTCAACGCTGGCGCGAAGTTCACGATCAGCGGGAAAGTCTACACGACAGCCCCCCTGCTGCGCGTTTCCCTGGTCTGGATCGCCAATTTGCCGGGCGAACAAATCCACTCCGTTGAGCAGGCCGTGGAGATCGGACCGGCCGGCCCGGATGATCCGGCGCCCTTTGAGCATATCTTCGCCGTGCCCCCCGGCGTGAAAAAGCTGCGGGTGGAACTGCGCGGCCGATCCGGATCGGGACTATACGAGTTCCAGGACATCGAAATAAAAGAACTGGCGGACAACCCGCCCGATCCCCCGGAGGAACCCCAAATGCAAACAATCTCCCTGATCATCGGCAAAACGCGCTGGCGCATCACCGCCTCAGAGGAATCTATCACCTTCCTTAAACTCGATCACGAACCACTGCTTGAAGGAGAGCAGCGGCACTTCTGGATAGACTAATGTACGGGCAAGGCCCCGTCCTTGCCCTCCTAGACTCATGACCACTTCTCACTACTACGTCGACCCCTCCATCGCCGCCAACTCCGGAGCCGGCACCATCGGCGACCCCTACGGCGATCTGCAGTATGCTCTAGACACCATCACGCGCGACGCGACGGATGGAGACCAAATCAACATCAAGGCCGGAACCGATGAGGTCCTCGCGGCCGCGCTAGACCTATCCAGCTATGGCACACCTACCGAGGATGCGCCAGTAATCATTAGCGGCTATGAAAATGCTGCCGGAGATGGCGGCATTGGTGTCATTGATTGTAATTCTAATTCCCTATTCTCTAGCACCACCCTAGACCACATCGTCTTAAAAGACCTGGAAATCCACAGCGGCGGCTCCGCCAACATCGTCCACCTCGACACCAACATCACTATCATCAACTGCACAATCCACGGCACAACCGGTAACTGCATAGTCATTACTGGTAGTGGATACGTGTTCAATTGCTACTTCTACGATGCCAACATAGGAACTCGCGTAGCAGCCGATTGTATCGTCCTGGGCAACTACTTTGAAAACAAAGTCAATGACTTCGCTGCCGCCATCTCGGCCGTCAATAACGCCGTCATAATCAACAACATCATCGACATCGACGGCAGTACAGACGGCATCTCCGTCACGGGCAACAAAGTTGCCATAATAAACAACACCCTTTACAGCAATAGCGGCTCCGGCCAGGGCATCGACTGCGACCACTCCATCATCAACGTCCTAAACAACTACTTTGAGGGCTTTTCCGCAGCAGGCGGGCGGGGCGTGCTTTACCGCTCCAATTCCCGCATTACAATGCACGTCAACAACTACTTCTACAACAACAACCAAAACGAAATCAAAAACGGCGAGGTCTGGCTAGACACGGGCAACGTTGGCCTGAGCGAGAGCGGCCTCGTCGACCCGGCCAACGGCGACTTCCGAGCCAAGGGCAATCTGCGCGCCGGCGCCTGGCCCGGGGCATTTCCTGAAATAAACCTGCCCCAATACCTCGACATCGGCGCCGTACAACGTAAAGAGCCGCTGAGATTGCCCAAGATACACCGACTGTAGGGACAATCCCCTGTTATTGTCAAGACCGTAGGGGCAATCCCCCGTGATTGTCCAAGACCGAAGGAATAAATAATGCCTTTCTACAAAAACACCAGCAGTCAAAAAATATTCATCTTCGCATGGGATAGCATCAATGACAGCGGAAAAACAGGAGACGCCGCAAATATCACGGCGCAAATCAGCAAAGATGGCGGAACCCCGGCCGCCACAAACGACACAAATCCCACTGAACTGGATGCAACCGATCATCCGGGTGTTTATTATTTTGACATGCTCCAGGCCGAGACCAACGCCGACGCGATCATCTTGAGCGCCGTCAGCAGCGCCGACGATGTGCTGATCGACCCGATGATCATCCACACCCATGATACAACCTTATTCAGCACAGCCGGCGCCATCGAGTACACCTACACCATTGATGACGGCTCCAACCCCATCGAAGGCGTCGAAGTCTGGATCTCCACCGACAGCGGCGGCACGAACATTATCTGGGCCGGTACAACCGACGCCAACGGCGTCGCCAGAGCCAGCGACGACGAGAAACCCTGGTTGGACGCCGGCACTTACTACGGCTGGGCGCAAAAAGCCGGCTACAGCTTTAGCAATCCGGATACATTAACCGTATCGTAGGGGCAATCCCCCGTGATTGCCCATAGACTAATGAATTTGCACATTTATCCAGAAAACAGCGAAAATAAGCCCACCGAGACGCGGATCGTCAACCACCAGGACACCAATCCTTGCACAATCGTCCAAAAACACATAAACGGAGAAAGGACATTCAACACAATAGAAAAAGCACAAACAAAAACAGTCCCATGCGTGTAAACAAAAAAGGATAAACTCATGGCAACATCAAGCACCTTTTCAGGCTCGGCCGCAGCAGCAGCCGGCACACTCAACAACATGATCAACCGCATCCAGGTCTTCTTAAACGATGAATCGGACACAACCTGGGACACAGAAATGATCGGCACCTTCCTCAACGACGCCATTCGCGACTACTCGCAATACTTCCCGCGCGGCAAAATGACAACCATCAACTGCGCCGATGACGACAACCAATACGACCTGCCCCAGGATTTTTTAGGTACGCTGTCAGTCGAATATCCGACCGGCGAGGACCCGCCCGAATACCTGGTCCGTAAACCCTACACGGCCGTTGGCTGGTGGGAATCGGACGAATACTACGACATCATCCGCAATCGCGACGACAACAACGTCGACGAGATCATCATCTCCGCCGACCCGTCAACCGGCGAGAGCATTGAAGTCTATTACAATGCCTACCACCAATTAATGGCGGACCCCGCAACCCCCACCGAAACCAACACCGTGCCCGAAGAACACCAGCAGCTGCTGGTCAAATATTGCCGCTGGATGGCCTCCCTACACCTGGCCAGCGCCGAGCAGCAAAACCCGACATCAAACAGTTCGCTGCTCATGGCCCAGCTCGCCCAAAACGCACGGCGCGACGAGGTCGCCTACAACACCGCGCTGCAGCAGGCCCTTTACGCCTCCGAAGGGCAGAGCCGGCACGCCAACTGGACCGAACAAAATTCGGCCGTGGAGAGGATCTACTAATGAATGAACTCAACTATGAAATCCCGGTCACCGAACACAAAGTCTTTGAGGAACTGGTCAATATCCTGGGCCTGGTCATTTCACACATGCCCAACTGCGGCTGCGGCCGCTATTTCCGCGATTTCAACAAAATAGATCCCACCTGCCACCGCCATGCCTGGCTCACATCCGATGAGGTGCAGCGCCTATACAA
>JANQGC010000078.1 GCA_028277515.1 Anaerolineae bacterium | reverse complement strand
GTCGGTCAGGCCGATTAAGTCCAGCACTTCATCCACCCGCCGGCTGAGCGGCTTGCCACGCAGGCCATACATTTTGCCCCAGAATTCCAGGTTTTCACGTGCGGTCAGATCGGTGTAAAGGGCGATTTCTTGCGGAACGACGCCAATATGCGCTTTGGCCATCGCTCCATCGCGGCTGATGGAGTGTCCCATGATCGAGGCATCCCCTTGATCCGGGGGAAGCAGCCCGGAAATCATAGAGATGGTCGTGCTTTTTCCAGCACCGTTGGGACCGAGCAGGCTGAAGATTTCCCCTTGTTCAACCTGAAAGGTAACGTCGTTGACAGCGTGGATGTCGTTGAAGCGTTTGTCCAGGTTTTCGACCTGAATGGCGGGTTGGGGCATGTGAATTGTTCTCCTGTTGAATCTCCTCGTCAAGGGTGCATGTGTCTATTTTGCACTCTCCTAGCTTACAATCCTTTACGGAAAAATGCAGATTAAGTTGTTCTAGAATCTCCAAAGTAAAAGAAATACGTAATAATCAAATAGAATCTGTTACGTAAACGTTCAAAAGGATCTCAAATTTTATTTTCTTGTACCTCTGGAAATCCCACAGCAAAAAAGACAAACCTGATGCAAAATTACTTAAGAGCAAGTTTTGGGTCGCATAATTATTATGAGGGCTTTACAATTAACCCAGGTGTATGTATGAGTCTGATTTACTTTTTTGAGTTGCTATTTCTAGCGTCCATTTGGGGCGCTTCATTTCTTTTTTATCGGATTGCGTCGCCGGAAATGGGACCGATCTGGCTGGTGACGTTTCGGGTAATAGTCGCAGGGCTGCTGCTGTTGCCCGTATTGGCCTGGATGGGCAAGCTGCGTGATTTACGAACGTACTGGAAAGAGATGTTCATCTTGGGGATTATTAACTCGGCCGTCCCTTTTACTCTATTGGCATATGCAACGATTTTCCTGCCGGCCGGCCTGACGTCAATTTTGAATGCGACTACGCCTTTGTTTGGCGTTGTCGTGGCTTACTTTTGGCTTGGGGAGCGACTGACCCTCTCGCGTATCGCCGGATTTCTGCTTGGTTTTGCCGGCGTGGTGCTGCTGATCGGTTGGGATAGCGGCGGAGGATCAAAACTGGGGTTTTGGGCGGTAGGGGCTACTCTGCTCGCTGCCTTGCTCTATGCCATTGGTGCGCCCTATTCGCGTCAGAAATTGGGAAATGTGGCGCCGCTTTCTGTGACGACAGGCAGCCAGATCGGCGCTGGGCTTTTTTTGCTGCCCGCCATTCCATTTTCCGCCCCACCAGGCCGCCCCAGCCCGTTCGCCTTATGGATAGCATTGGCCCTGGCAGTTTTGGCGACCTCAGTAGCATTTATTCTCTACTACCATTTGATCCAACGGATCGGATCCAGCAAGTCTTTGACGGTGACCTACCTGGTACCTTTTTTTGCTGTGTTATGGGCGTATATTTTTCTCGCGGAACCGGTGACGCCGGGCATAGCCGTCGGAGGGGCGTTGATTTTGGGGGGCACGGCCGTGGCTAATGAACTGTTCAGTGGCCGGTTTGCAAAGTCACCCTCACCGCCATAAGCAGCAAATTCAAACCAGCGAAACTTGTTGTGCATGATTTGGGTTGACACGAAAGTCGATCTCTACAATACTTCGATCATTGTCGTAGTGGCGGGACAGGCGGGGCGAAATCTTGCCGGAAACCATTGGCTAACCATCCCGCCTGTCTCGCCCGGCAAGACACCGAATGGCTGTGAAGGGTGAGCCGGCGCGGTGGGCAGGTCATGGTTATGGTCAATATTATGCCGCGCCGACCCACCCCTATCATTCGACGACCGACCCAAATCGAACCCTCCGATTTTATACAATTTGTAACTGCACCCGTTTTTACTGGGTGTTTTTTGTTAGTACATGTGATCGGAACTATTAGAGCGAGGGTAACGTCTATTAGTAAAGGTAACCGAGGATTCATATCCTCGCCAGAGGAGCGCGAAATGGATTTCGCGGTTACGTTGTTACTGGAGACAAGTTATGAAGGTAATAATTAATAAGTATACCTGGATTGGCTTTTTGCTGGCAGTTTTGGCCGCCTGTGTGCCGCAAACTCAAACTGAATTGGGCAGTCCGACGATTTTGCCCACTGCAACTGGAGAGATGTTAGACACGGCCGTGCCACCATCAGCTACGCCAATGCCGACAGATACGCCCCAACCTGCCCCCGCTACCCAAACCCTACAGCCAACCGAGGAGGTTTTAGAGATGACACCAGTCACAAACGAACAATCCCCGATTCCGGCGGGGTCTGAATCCCTTGTTGCCCTTGTCGTTCAAGACCTGGCCCAGCGCCAGAAGATTAGTGAAGATCAGATTTCAGTGATCAGTTTCGAGACCAAAGTCTGGCCGGACGGCGCTTATGGTTGCCCCCAGCCGGGCATGATGTATATCCAAGTGCTCACGGAAGGGTATTTGATCCAACTTCAGGTAGGAGACGAGCTGTTTAATTATCACGGCGGGGAAGGGAGAGAGCCTTTCTTGTGCGTGGAAGAAAACAGAGATAAATAAAGTTGACCGGTCAAACGGCCGATTTCCCTAAATTAGACTTGACGGTCTAGACCTATAGGTCTATAATATTCCCATGTCATTTGTAAAAAACTTTGAACACAGCGCTGCGCTCTTTGATGCAGCGATGGCGGAATTTATTTCCCTGGGATATGAACAGGCCTCTATTAACCGCATCCTGCACAAGGCGGGCATGAGCAAAGGGCAGTTTTATTACCATTTTCAAAACAAGGAAGGATTGTACCTGGCGTTGATTGAGGTGATGATCGCCCGTAAACGTGCTTTCCTGCGTCAGACCATGCGCCCGGAGGATTTCCAGGCTGATATTTTTTCCATTTTCAAGACCCAGGTGCGCTATAGCATGGCGTTTGCTGCCGAGTATCCACAAATCGACCAATTTGCTGAGCGTTTTTTGCAGGAGAAAGGCCGGCCGATTTACGAGAAGGCCCTGGCGGAGAATAATTTTGAAGAAAATCAGGGTATGAACCAGTTAATAGAAAGGGCTTATCAAAAGGGTGATTTCCGCCAGGATTTACCCTTGCCCTTTATCAAGAAGACGATCACTTTTTTATTCACCAACTTTGGCAATATTGTCAAGCAGGATGAAGAGAAGTGGGATTATGAAGATGTTGAAGATGATTTAAATCATTTGATTGATTTTATGAAAAGTGGTCTGGCGGCTCCGCAAGATGGGCCGGAGATGGCTTCTTCTTTTGCAAAGACGGCCGATAGATTGCCTGCCGGGCAGAGGGTATCTGGTGATTGGGACATCTGGCAGTCATAATTTTCGGCGCAAGCTAGAAAGCTTGCGACCAGTTTGGAGACAATACAATGAAACAATTTGAATTTCCGGTTGGCTATCACCAACTGCACAAGACAAAAATAATTGATTACCAACTCAACCGCTGGCATTCCATGGGTTACGAACGGCTGGAAGATATGCGTCAGGCGGGCGCGAATATTCAAACGCTGGATGATTGGAAGGACGAGATGCTTCGTCAAGCTCAGCAAGCGATGGAGGAAGGGCGTTTGCTGAATGGCACCTTCTTCTATCGCGCGGCCGAATTCTTCACCGCCGGGGACGACCCGGACAAGATGATCGTTTATGAGACGTTTATTGATCTTTTTTATAATCAACTCTTTCCCGATGAGCCGCTCAAACGCTTCTGGATTCCTTATGAAAACGGGTATCTCACGGCGATAAAGGTTGATAGGCAAACGGCCGATCACATCGGCGACTTAGTCATCTTTGGCGGATTCGACTCTTTCATTGAGGAGTTTTATTCTATGGCTACTTTCTTTGCCGCCAGAGGATATGATGTCTATCTGTTTGAGGGTCCCGGTCAGGGTGGCACCTTGCGATTCAGCGGTATTCCTCTGACTTATGAATGGGAAAAGCCGATGACGACCGTGCTTGATTTCTTCGACCTGGATGATGTGTCCATACTGGGTATCTCTATGGGTGGATGGCTCTGCTTCCGTGCTGCCGCCTTTGAACCGCGTATCAAACGGGTGATTGCCTCTAGCATCGCCTTTGACTATATGCAGATCCCACCGACATTCGTGGCCGGTTTCGCGCGCTGGATGCTCGGCCATCGCCGCCTGACCGAACTGTTGACCAATGTGAAAATGCGGATGATGCCGCAGGAAAAATGGGGCGTTGACAACTTGATGTACATTACCAAAGAACCTCATCCGGTGGATGCTTCTGACATCATGCTTCAATTCAACGAGGCTAACCAGCGCCCCGATCTTGTGACTCAGGATGTGCTAATTCTAACTGGTGAGGAAGACCATTTCATTCCCATGAAACTGTACCATCTACAAGTGGCCGCCTTGAAGAATGCGCGTTCCGTGACCGCTTGCATATTCACCCGCGCCGAAGGGGGACAGAACCACTGCCAGGTGGGAAACCTGGGATTAGCGCTGGATACGATGTTTGATTGGTTAGATAAGGTCAAAGACAAACAAGCTATCCCTGTTAAAGAATTGTTTCAATAAGAAAGTGGACCAATCTTCAAGATTGGTCCATATTATTTGCATTATTTCCAATTTCCCCCAAGATCTATCTCCACAAACAATGAATGTGAAAAGCAGCAGCATTATTCGCAGTTACCTGGTCCTGACCGGTCTATATACCTTATCTGCCTCCATTATCTGGGGGGTCAACACGCTTTTTCTTCTCGACGCCGGGTTAAGCATCTCCGAGGTCTTTTTCGCCAATGCCGTCTTCACGGGAGCCATGGCTCTCTTTGAGATTCCTACCGGGGTGTTGGCCGACACGCAGGGCAGGCGGACTTCATTCTTGCTCAGTATTGCCGTGTTGTTCATTGGGACGCTAGGTTATGTATTAGTAGATTATGTGAATGGTGGGTTTTTTCTTTTCGCTGTCATGTCCGTCATCTTGGGTTTGGGATACACTTTTTTCTCCGGAGCGATGGAAGCCTGGTTGGTGGATGCGCTCAATGCTACCGATTACAGCGGGACTTTGGACGATGTTTTTTCCCAGGGGGCGATGATTTCGGCCGTGGCCATGTTGGTTGGAACCGTGTCCGGTGGAATTTTTGGCAGCTTTCGTCTCGACATCCCTTTCCTCATTCGCTGCGGTCTATTAGCCATCGTCTTCGTCGTCGCTTTCTTCACCATGAAGGAGATTGGTTTTACACCCAGTAAAACAAAAATGAGTGAGATGCCATCTGAAATGTCCAGGATCGCCCGGGCCAGTGTGCAGTATGGTTGGCAGCAGCCGTCAATCCGTCTATTGATCATCACCTCATTCATTCTGGCTCTATTTTCCACCTGGGGTTTTTATGCCTGGCAGCCCTATTTCCTGGAATTATTGGGGCAGGATGCCCCCTGGGTGGCCGGTGTGGTCGCTGCCTTGATTTCTCTCTCCATGATGGCGGGTAATTATGTGGTCAAGTGGCGCTCAAACAAACCTGGGCGGCGGACAACCCTGCTGCTCATCGCGGTGATTGGGGGCACAATTTCGGCCGTTGCTGTTGGGCTTGTCCAGTCGTTCTGGCTGGCTGTCTTTTTCTATCTTGTTACTTCCTTAAGCATGGGTATCTGGCTGCCTGTAAAACAGGCTTATATGCACCAGCTTATTCCTTCTGAGCAGCGGGCGACGGTGGTTTCATTCAACAGCCTGGTGGACAGTACGGGCAGTGTTGCCGGGCAAACCGGGTTGGGCTGGCTCGCCGAAACCCGTTCCATCGCAGCCGGTTATGTGGTGGGGGGAGTGCTGACGGCATTGGCCTGGCCTGTAGTTTTCAAGCTGCGGCGGCGGAATGATCCACAGGATATTATTCATGGCGACTGCGGCGTGGAAGGTGCTTGCGGTGCGCAGGGCTTGCCCCCTGTTTCCGGCGTTGATTCCGAAGCCGGGGTGGTCCATACGGTAGATTGATGGTGGCCAGTTGCGGTGATCTCATTATCCGTTAGTTATTCCCAGGCGCTGCTCCAGGTTTTGCAAGACGGCCGTCCCCCGCTATCGGCCGTAGAAACCGGTCCCTGGTTCAGCGAAAAAGAAGTGGTCATGGCCCGCATGGAACTGCCCGATTTGGCCGTTCATTTCCATGCCGGCAATTTGCTGACCTGCACATTTCGCGCAGCCACTGCTGTTCAGAGTATTAAAAATTACCATCAATTGACCCAATCACCCTGGGCCACGCCGCATATCGACCTGCTGCCGTATGGTTATCTGCGGCTGGCAAAACGGTATAAAATCGCCTTGCCGCTGCCCGGTGAGAGGCTCATGGTCAAACGATTGATCGGCCGTGTTCGCGGATTACAGGAGGCGCTCGATGTCCCGGTTGTGTTAGAAAATATGCCTATGCTACCCGGCGGAAAGTATCAATTTCAATCTGACCCGCGCATAATCAATACTATCCTGGAACAAACCGGATGCAACATGCTGTTGGACACCAGCCACGCACGTGTCGCCGCCGCCTTACGGGGATGGCAGATTGAAGATTACATCAATGAACTGCCCTTGGAAAAGGTGGTGCACATGCACGTTAGCGGTCCCAGGGAAAAGAATGGCGTTCTATATGATGCCCATGAGCCGCTGGGAGAGGAAGATTACCGGGTTCTGGAGTGGATCTTAAAGCGCACCCGGCCCCAGGTGTTGACCCTGGAATACTTTAAAGATCCTGCTGAGTTGAAAACGCAGCTTGAGCGGCTGGGGCAGATGATTGAGGGCAACGGTTGAATTTGGTCCGCTTTCTGGCAACAATTATAATATGTTGCGGTCAAATAGTAGATTAACCAATATCTACTTGCCTGGTAGTTGGTAGTAACCGCTTCGGCGGTTCAACGGCTATTGGAGATTAACAAATTATCAGGGCCAACCTGTTAGTGGCTTGTTTTATAATCCTGTAAGGACGCTCTGGCCGGTCTCCAGACCGTGCCAGGAGGGGACTTACTCCGAGTGGTTGGTAGTAACCGCTTATGAAAGTTCAGAAAATAAATCGGGAATCAATTGTGCAGATTCCGCAGATTTTGTCGTTAACCCTACACCGTAACCGAAAATTCCAATTTTCGTCGGCATTCGTCGGCGCGAAATGGATGTCGCGGTTACGCTATTGAAAAAT
>JANQGC010000243.1 GCA_028277515.1 Anaerolineae bacterium | reverse complement strand
GATCAATTTCAAGCATCAACGGTTGATCTCCCTCTTGCTAATCCAGGCGGAATTCCTCAAAACGCCTTTGTTTCCAGGTTGATGGCATTGCGTCGCTGGATTCCTATGCATACCTTACCAGGAATTGGATACTGGAAAGAGCCGGTCCGCAGGGTACTCTTTTCCCCAAAACCTGTAATTGATCCCAATGCCGTTAAATATCTTAAGCCGATCTTCGAAGAAGATATAAAATCATTAGAGCAAATATTAGGCTGTTCGCTTCAGGAATTGAAACAGAGTTGGTTACTATGATCCGTCAAAGATTGCGTGTGCTTCATATCAATTTATCTACCATCGGCATTCAACATTATGGCATATTGTTTGCCCGCGGCTTGTCTGAACAGGATGACATTGATACCCTCACTGTCCTTGAAAAATCAGTTCAACAAAACAAAAAATTGCTGTCTTTATCAAATGGATTGAACAAAAAATTGATCCCTTGTCAAAGATTGCAGGATAGAATTAATATTTGTTCAACCTTGCAAAAGATCATCGCTGATTGGAAACCTGACGTGATTCATGATACTGCCGGCTCAAGTTTTATTTATGGTGCTACCCCATTGGCTTTTCTATCAAAAGATATTCCCCTTGCAGTTACCGAGCATGATCCGGAACCACATACGGGCATGGGAAAATCGTCGCTGAGTAAATTCTCTCGTTATGTTTTGCGTAAAAAAACAACTCACATATTCGTTCACGGTCCACAAGGAAAACAAATTTTAGCCAATCATGGCGTATCTTCTAATCGGGTCTCAATAATTGCTCTTGGGAGTTACAAATCCATATTTGATTTTCCTAGGTTACGAGAGGTTAAACGTGAAGAGAATACAATTTTATTTTTTGGTGAACTGAGACCAAATAAAGGGTTTAGGTTGCTATTGCCAATAGCTGAGAGAATAAATGCGAAGTATCCTAATGTAAAATTTATTGTTGCTGGGCCTACAAAAGTGGCCAGGGATTTGAGAAAAGCTGGTTGGGAAAAAGAACTAAAAACACTACTAATCAAAATGCGCGAACGCCCCTACTTCGAAATACATGATCGCTATATTGACGAAGATGAAGTTGGGATTTTCTTCCGACGTGCTTCATTAACCTTATTGCCTTATTTGGATGCCACTCAGAGTGCTATAGCCATGATCGCCATGCCTTTGGGAAGTGTAATCATCGCCACCCGAGTTGGAGATTTACCGTATGCGATCAAGCAGGGAGAAACTGGCCTGCTTACAGAACCCAATGTTGACAGTATTGTTGAGGGATTAAGCTACGCCCTATCTAATCAAGAAGCTTTAAAAAAGATTAGCCAAAAGGGAAAAAGATGGGTAGAAGAATGCTGTAATTGGAACCATATTGCACGGGAAACCATTCTTATTTACCGAAAATTGGTTCAATCTAGTTAATTATTTATGAGTTCACAAAGCATTGAAAAAACATCCAAAAATCTGGGATTAATCGCAGCGTTTGTTTTAACGATATTAATTATCAGTTCCATGTTTCTACTAACAATCGACATTGGATTAGAACAAGCACTATTAGGCGCAAGTGCATTGACGGCACTTTACGTCTTGATATTGCCTGTGTTTTTGATGAAAACCTATGACATTTTTCAACCCCTCACTTTTACTATCCTTGCTGTTTTGATTGGTGTTTCAGCCAGGGTTTTATATTTACTCTTATACCCCAATGCCGATATATTTTTTTTATTACGAGGGGAATCGGGAACTTTTTTAATTCCTGCAGTAATTGTGATCATTATCGGCTTAACTTTTTTTGTCATTGGTTATTTGCAGGTTCCCGGAGGACTTTCATTAAAAAGAATTGGTATAGCACGCAGCGGAGATTGGCATAGCAGACGACTTTTTCTTGCTGTTCTGATTTTTTCGATTATATCAATATTTAGTACCGTCATCCTTTTAAGGGAGACGGGATTTGTTTTTGGGGATATCGCTGACCTATCAAGCAAACGCTATTTTGACACTGAAGGAGGAAGGTCATCACTAGGATATCTCCGCTGGGCGAGCGATTTAAGCCAGACAGCCTTCTTGCTCATAATAGCCTGGTTTGCAAGGGCGAGCAAAAAATGGTTCTCTTTTAGTGGTTTAGCTGTCTTTATTGTTTTCCTCATTGCAGCCATTCCTCCGTTTACAACAAGCAGTCGAGGTGGATTATTATGGTTAGTTTTATCCAGTGTTATCATATGGCACTACTTGAGGAACCGTATATCACTCAAATCGCTGGCTATTGTTGGAGTAATTGCATTATTAATTTTAAGCTTCATGCTAACACTTCGCAGGTCAAGTAGGGCCTTAGATGCAGGAATTTTAGATGATCTCATCGGTAGTCGAGATATGCTTGATGTATCAACAACCGCCTTTATTATCGATTTCGTGCAAGAAGATAACAGTCGTTATAAATATGGCAGTACTTATATAACGTGGTTGTATGCCCCTATCCCAAGAACCTTATGGAGTGAAAAACCGATAATTTCTATAGGCTGGGAAGTCAGAGAAAAAATCTTTGGTTTTCGCGGTGATGGCGGCATACCTCCAAATATTATCGGTGAAGCTTATTGGAATTTTGGTATCATTGGGGTAATCATCATTCTTTGGCTACATGGAATAATAACGAAATTATTGTACAAGACCTTTCAACCTTATTTAAATTGGAATCGAAATATGGTTGTAATATACGCTGCCGTAATTGCACCCTGGTCGCTTGCAGTAATGGGTGGCGGATGGAGCAATGTGTTAATAATGGCCATAAAATCATTTGTGCCCTTGACAATTGTTCTTATTTTTATCACCAGAAGAATAAAAAATTAATGTAAACAAACCAGGACTCAGAACATCAAAACACCACAATATCAAGTAACTATTAGGAGTGATATGAACGAAGAAAGCGATTTCATTCGATATTATACAAAAGCCTTAATCAGCAAATGGTATTTGATAGTTAGCGCTGCAGTCATCGTCGCTGTAATCTCTTTTATTATTGGAATTAGGCGTACACCAATTTACAGTAGCACTGCTCTTGTTGTAATAAGTGAACCTAGCCAACAACTACAATTTGATCCTAGGATCAGGTCCATAGATGAAGATCGGCCAGTTAGGGCCTTCCCTGAAATTGCGTTGAGTGATGAAGTACTTGAAAATCTTTTTAAACAGGTATCATCCCCTAATATCGAGACCGTGGAACAGCTGCATGGCATGCTAAGCGCCAGTTTAAGCGAGGATCCTCGCTTACTGCGCTTGACAAGTTTAAGTGTTGATCCTGAACAGTCCACAGAAATTGCTAATGCTTGGGCCGAAATATTTGTAGAGAGAGTTAATGATAATTACAGTAATACAGAAAACAGCGAATTGCTATATTTTGAAAATCAACTTGAGGAGTCTGAGCGGCAGTTGAATTTAGCAGAACAGGAAAGAATCAACTTCCAGGCTCAAAATCGTGTTGTATTTCTTGGGGGTGAACTCACCAGACTCACAGATTTGAAAAATCGCCTGTTAACCAGAAGGGAGAACGCCCAATTTTTACTTGATGATATTCAAGCCTTTAAAGAAGAATTGGCAGAACGAACTGGGACCAGTGATTTAACACTTGCCGACAAATTAACAGGGGTCTCCTTCCAACTAAAAACATATAGAGCAGAGACGAATGTCACACTTCCATTTCAGTTTGACTCTGTGGAAGATTTTAATGTTCTGAATAAAAGAGAACAGATCGCTCTGTTAGATGAACTTTCCAATGTCTTAAACAAAGAAATGTCAAGGATCAATCAATATCTGGAACCCTTGGAACCCCAAATATTATCTCTCCAAAAAGAAATAACAGAAATAAATACTGAAGGGGCGCGTATAAGTCGTAATAAAGACATTGTTGAGGAGACTTATTTAACCCTGGCACGTAAAGTAGATGAAGAGCGAATCGCTTCCCACAATAGCAGCCAAGGCGTCCTTCTAGCAAGCAAAGCATCGGTGCCTACTAATCCATCTCGTAGTAACTCTTTCTTAAGAGTTATCATGGCCGGAGCCGTAGGCTTTTTTCTGGCAGTATTTTTAATCTTGGCTGTGGCCTGGTGGCGTCAGGAAGTAAATCCAGAAGAGATTACTAATACCATCGATTCTGAACCGGAGCCCGCTTATAAATAGATTTATTCATATTAAGTAAGAGAAACTCGGTTTTTGGAAATAAAATTGTCAAAATTGATGCTTATACTTGACTGAAATATGAAATAAAAAAAACACCGGGTTTCTAAGATTATGAAGTTCGCTCCACTTAAGTTTGAAAACAAACAAAATTAGAATCGCATTGGCCATCCACCCAAAATTTATAACAATGTACTTGTAATTCCTATAACCAAAAGCTATGATGAACTCACCCATTAAGAATTGTCAAAACCTAGCATTCATTTTCTTGGAGATTATATGGTGGCATCAATAAAAACCTTCCGACCGAGACGCGTGGCTATCATCCTGATATTTTTATTTTTGGGAACGATGCTACTCGTTCAATTTGACAGCGCTCACATTTCATATGCAATATCGAACGAAGATATTGCAAATAATTTTAGCGAAGATGATAACAAGAACAATATATTAGCAAACTGCCGGTATGGCCTCATTTCGGCCGAGAATACGGCCTGGGTTATTCCAGAAACCGGAGCCGGCATATTCTACAAATACAATCATCCAAAATGGCATGGTCCCTTACCGGAAAATGATGCCGAATTCATCCACTTGATTCGCACCAAACAGGAAAAGACCGAATCCGGCCAATATCTACCCGATTGGTATACAAACTTCCCCCTCGACCAATACCTGGCTAACTTAATCAAAGATAATCCCGGTGATTTGTGGATGGTTGGCAATGAGATCGAACGCGGTCCTAACCCAGGCGACATTAATCCCAAAAATCTAGCTACGGATGACATATATGCCGATATATATGTAGAAGCGTATCATGAAGTTTATAACTTTATCAAAAGCAATGACCCCACGGCGCGCGTGGCCAACGCCGGCCTGATCCAAATCACGCCGATGCGCCTGCAGTATTTGGATATGATGTGGGACGCTTATTTACAAAAGTATGGCGAACCGATGCCCGTCGATGTATGGACGATTCACGCCTATGTGCTTCCTGAACTTGATAGCAATGGGCAACCTAACAATATCGCCAGCGTCGCCTTAGGAACCGATCCTGGCTTGGGCAAACGGGCCTCCGGTGGAGATGGAGCCCTTTGCCCTGATGATGATGTTTACTGCCTGGCGGAGCATGATGATTTATCCATTTTCGCCGATCAAATTGTCGCTATGCGGCAATGGATGAAAGATCGCGGGCAGCAAAATAAACCATTAGTGATCACTGAGTATGGCACGCTTTACCCCTATACTGGAAGCGGTGAAAATTGCAGTCTAAAGGACGAGTTTGGCAATTGCTTCACGCCTCAACGCGTTTCCCAATTTATGCTTGGCACATTCGATTATTTAAACAATGCGAAGAGCGCCAGCTTAGGATATCCCCTTGATGATAATAAACTGGTCCAACAATGGATCTGGTTTTCCGCAAAATCGAGTAATGGCAATTCGGGTAATTTATTGCGCAATGATGCCACTCAATTTAACGATTTGGGCAACACCTTTAAGAATCACATTTTAGCTGAATCAACTTATAAAAATCTTGTTATTGAGAGTGTATCTGCCTTCCAGACCCAACAAGGACAAGGAGGAGGAACCGCTCAACTATCAGTCGCTTTTCGCAATATCGGGAGTACGGCCGTCGATGCCCCCTTTAATGTAACATTTTATCGTGATGCGGCGCGAACTCAACCTATTGCAACGACAACCGTCGATCCACTCGTCCGTGGCTGTGGCACAAAATCATATGCTGCAAGTGTAGAATGGTCCGGGCTATCATCCGGTGACCATCAATTCTGGGTCCATATTGATAGTAATAATGACATCCCAGAGCAGCCATCCGGAAATTCAGGCAACCTGGGCAGTGGCCAGGTCAATATAAAAAATACGTCATTTTATTCCATTGATTTAGAGATAGAAAGTCATGGAAACGGGGATGGCGGGACGGTCAATATATCGCCAAATCTTCCTTCTTACGAAGCCGGCACACAGGTCACGTTGAATGCAATTCCCTACGCCGGGTGGCTCTTCGAGGGCTGGGAAGGAGATATTGCCGGAAACAATCCCAATATAAAAATTATCATGAACAGTGATACGGATGTGAGAGCCAGGTTTGTGCAAGAAAATTATGAGTTGGACATCAACAAAACCGGCCAGGGAACTGTCACCATCACGCCGCAGAAAACAATCTATTTCTTTGGAGACAGGGTCACGTTAAAAGCAACTCCGGCAAATGGCTGGCGATTTGTGGCCTGGACCGGCGATATTAATGATAACGCATCGACAATACAAATTACCTTTGATGAAAGCATTAACACAACTGCCATTTTTGCGAAAGGATCGAAGCTGTTCATGCCTGTCAGCATGAAAGCCGATTAGAAAGAATAACGGATTTGATTGAAGCGTAGGGAGATATCAAAGGTTTGAGAGGTGAGTAGAAAATTTAACTCTTAAACATTTTTAATCGATCTGACTATTAACAGGCACCCCTGGCTGCTTTGCTACTCTGCACAATTTGCATATGCAAGCAAAGTAAGTAACCAAGACCGGGGGTGTCGTTTTATTTATGGGAAATTTGTGGCAAGTGACCTAAAAAGGCTACCTGGTAGGCTATGGAACGGTTCAGTTTCCCGTATCCGGCTGATCCTCCGGTCCTTTCGGTAAAACCTCGCCCATTGTTTCCTGGTCGTGTTGGTCACGCTCGCGGAAGATACGCTTAATTCGTGCAAACGCTGCCTTAATCTGCGCCGAAAAGAACAAAAATGCGGTCGATAATAGAGCAAATATCACGGCTAAAAATTGAAATAGCATCCCCCCGGTGTTTGGATCAATGTATCGGGTTACGATCCGTCCAAGTAAAATTAAACCGAACAAACTCCATATTTTTCTCATGATCTAGCCTCACATCGTAAACTTAAGCTAACAATATTAATTTTTTTCTGCTCAAGGCTTCTAATAAAGTACAATGACCAGACGAATCCAAAACAACTTTACAATAAGATGGCAACATCGCCAATGAACAACAAGTAAAAAAACAATAGGTGCTCATAAAGAAAAAATGATCTCACGGATTTTTAATCGTATCAAACTGCAGCATCTGATATTTCTTGTTCTGATATTTTTTTCGGCCTTGTTCGGTATTTTGATCTACAGCCTGTTGTTCCCTATCACTCCGACTTTGAATCAGGATGACGTTGACGAAAGAATCGTCCAAGCTATGGCCTCAGCAACACCCCCGCTCCCATTTTCCACCCATGTTTATCAATCCGTTCTTCCTTCCCTCGTTTTTATCCAAACCCAAAAGGAGGATGCGACTGAAGACGATGGGTATGGAGTAGGCAGTGGCGTTGTGGTCAATGGGAACGGAGATGTATTGACGGCGCTCCATGTTGTCTCTGATGCGGAAACAATTGAAATTCAATTCGCTGATGGCAGCCGATCAAAAGCGGAGATAATTTCGGCCGAGCCGGAAAATGACATCGCCGTGCTGCGCCCCAACCCTTTGCCGGAATTAATTGTTCCGGCAACATTGGGAAACCCAGGAACCATGCGTGTTGGGGATGAAGCCTTTGCCATTGGTAATCCTATGGGCTTAGCCGCTTCAATGAGCGCCGGAGTCATATCCGGTTTTGGCCGCTCAATTCCCATAAACGAGGAGCAACGCTTGGAGGGGTTGATTCAATTTGACACGGCCGTCAATCCTGGAAACTCCGGCGGCCCCTTACTCAACCGCAACGGCCAGGTCGTAGGCATCGTCACCGCCCTGGCCAACCCTTCCGACCAACCATTTTTCGTAGGCATCGGCTTTGCTGTTCCTATTGGCACGGCCGTTTCCGCGGCCGGCGGACCGGGATATTAATCGAAAAAGGCAGATAAATATGGAGCAAAGACTACCTCCCAACAATGACAAACCTATGGAAAAAGTGCTTTACGAGGTCAAAAAGATCATCGTTGGGCAAGATATATTATTAGAGCGACTTGTCGTGGCTCTCTTGGCCCGTGGCCATATCCTGGTGGAAGGCGTGCCGGGCCTGGCCAAGACGATGGCCATCAAAACCCTGGCTTCCACCATTGGCGGCCAGTTCCAGCGCATACAATTTACGCCCGATCTCGTTCCCGCCGACCTGATCGGCACGCGTATTTACAATCAAAAATCGGGAGATTTCAACACCTCATTTGGCCCGGTTTTTACGAATCTCCTTCTGGCGGACGAAATCAACCGCGCGCCGGCCAAAGTGCAAAGCGCACTCTTAGAGGTGATGCAAGAACGACAGGTCACGATCGGCCGGGAAACCCACAAAGTTCCCAATCCCTTTCTGGTTATGGCCACCCAAAATCCCATCGAATCCGAAGGAACCTATCCCCTGCCTGAAGCCCAGGTCGATCGTTTTATGCTCAAAGTGTTAGTGGGCTATCCATCTGAGACTGAAGAATTTGTCATAGTCGAGCGCATGACCGGTGCTTTGCAGGCCATTCAGCAAGTCATTAACAGCGAGCAGCTAATTGAATTGCAGCAAGCTGTAGATGGAGTCTATATTGATCCCGCCCTAATCGAATACGCCGTTCAACTGGTCAAAGCAACCCGTGAGCCGGCTCAATTTGACAAGGGAGATCTTGCACCATACATATTGTTTGGGGCCAGCCCTCGGGCCTCGATCAATCTAATCCTTGCCGGGCGCGCTCTTGCATATGTGCGCGGCCGTGCTTATGCCTTGCCGCAGGATGTACGTGATCTTGCCCTTGATGTCATTCGCCACCGCCTGGTTTTATCCTACGAAGCCCTGGCCGACAATATATCCGCTGACGATTTACTTAAACGCATACTTGATGCGGTTCCCATACCTGAGGTTCCTCTACATGACCGCCGTCGCAGCCGAATCTCCGGCTAAGCAAACAGAAACACCCGATCAAATCTTGCACCGGCTTGAATGGCGGGTTATTCGCCGTTTGGATGGCCTGCTGCAAGGGGATTACCGGACTTTATTTTACGGAACCGGCCTTGATTTTGCCGATCTACGCGAATATCAACTACAGGATGACATTCGCCATATTGACTGGAATGTGACGGCGCGAATGAATACGCCCTACGTTCGACAATTTGTAGAAGACAGGGAGATCACGGCCTGGTTCTTGCTTGATTTAAGTCCCTCAATGGGATTCGGTCCTAGCGAACGGCCGAAAGAAAATGTACTGATCGAATTGGTGATCACTTTAGCCCGTCTGCTGACCCGCAGCGGAAATCGCGTGGGCGCGATCCTTTATAACGAACGCATTGATCGCATTATCACGCCGCGCGGCGGTCGAAACCAGGTACTGCGCCTCGTCCGTGAATTACAACGAAAGATGAAAAAATCGCAAACAGCGGGGACGGATCTGCAAATATTATTGAACGCCGGTTTAAACACCTTCAAAAGACGCTCACTCGTATTTGTAATATCGGACTTTATCAGCAAACCGGGATGGCAGCGGCCGTTATCATTACTCAATCGCCGCCATGAATTAATCGGCATCAGGCTGTGGGATAAAAGCGAGGTTGAACTTCCTGACGCCGGGTTGATTGTCGTCGAAGATTCAGAGACGGGGGAACAGCTATTCGTAGACACCAGCAACCCGGACTTTCGCCGCCGGTTTCTAGCCGCGGCCGAAACCCGTGAAGAGAAGCTAAAAGAGAATCTAAAACGAGCCGGGGTGGATCTATTCTCCATGTCTACCAGCGAAGATTTGGTGACCGCGATAGTACGCATGGCGGTCTTAAGAAAAAAAAGAAGGGGATAAAGTGACCTTTATATGGCCCTGGATGCTGGCGACACTTTTGCTCATCCCATTATTTATCTATTTGTATAGAAGGCTCTTAAGAAGACGAGAGCAGTCGCTTGCCGCGATGGGATCGATGGGCATTATTCAGAGCAGTTCCGGCCATAGTCTGGGGAGAAGGAGGCACATTCCTCATCTAATCTTCTTGATTGGTCTGTCGATCCTATTATTGAGCACAGCCCGGCCGGAAATGTTCATCGATTTACCTCGTATCGAGGGCACGGTTATCCTGGCTTTTGATGTGTCCAACAGTATGATTGCCGATGATTTGCAACCAACACGAATGGAAGCCGCCAAAGTTGCTGCACGAAATTTTGTTGAAAACCAGCCTGAAACAGTGCAGATCGGCGTTGTCGCTTTCAGCGATGGCGGCATCGTCGTGCAGCCACCTACGGATG
The DNA here is from genome assembly GCA_028277515.1 of Anaerolineae bacterium. Next base: position 10,974 of record JANQGC010000243.1, on the reverse strand, counting down.
ATCAAACCACCCTCCTGGACACAATCGAAAGACTCACGCCACAGGGGGCGACATCTCTGGGACAGGGCATATTCAGCGCCTTAAATGCGCTGGCAGGTGAAGCCATTGCCATTGATCCGGAAGCATTTGCAGAAGGAACTCCCCAGGTTGATCTGGATAAAATATCTCCCGCCGCCGTTTTAATGCTCACGGATGGCGAAGACACCACTGCTCTCGACCCTTTGGAAATCGCTCAATTAGCGGCCGAAGCCGGTGTGCGCATCTATCCCGTTGGCCTGGGCAGTCCGGAAGGAACTGTCATTGAGTTGGAGGGCTTTAGTATTCTGTCCCAATTAAACGAACCCACTCTAGTCGCCATCGCTGATATGACCAATGGGACCTACTATCAGGCTGAAGATGAAGAAACGCTGCAAGATATTTATGAAAATGTCGACTTACACCTGTCAATTAGTGGAGAAAAGATGGAAATCACGGCCGTGTTGGCCGCCATTGGCTTGTTTTTCTTTCTATTAGGCGCTGCATTTTCCATGCTGTGGTTTGGGAGAATGCCTTAATGCACTTTCTTTGGCCTTTCTCACTGCTACTGCTGTTCATCATCCCTCTTCTAATCGCCCTATATATCTGGAATCTGCGGCGAAAACGAAAATACGCGGTGCGCTATTCCAGCCTCTCGCTTATCCGCGAGGCAATGCCCAGGCACTCTCACTTGAGGCAACATCTACCTTTTATTTTGTTTTTGTTAGCCATAGCCGGCCTCACAACAGCCTTTTCCCGCCCTGTTGTTGAAGCAGAAATTCCGCTCAGCCGTACTTCAATCATCCTGGCTGTCGACATCTCAAGAAGCATGTGTGCCACCGATGTCTCACCAAACCGGCTTTCAGTAGCCCAGGATGCGGCCTTATCTTTTATAGATGAACAGGCCGATGATGTGCGTATCGGCATCGTTGCTTTTGCTGGTTTTGCTGAAGTTGTTGTGCCCCCTACACACGATAAGGAAGCATTGAAAAATGCAGTCGAAAACTTCACAACATCTATTGGTACAGCAATTGGCAGCGCAACCCTTAAATCAATTGATGCCATTGCTGAAGTAAACGAAACGGTAGCCCACAGCGCCCTCGATTTAAGCGGCAATCCTGACAGCGGTGAAACTGAGGAAGGTTTCTATCAACCAGACATCATTGTCGTTCTTACGGATGGGGCGAACAGCCGCGGACCCCTACCCCTGGATGCGGCTCAGCAAGCAGCCGACCGTAATGTTCGCGTCTATACCATTGGCTTTGGCTCGGCCGAACCTCAAGAAATGGTGTGCACACCTCAGCAAATAGGCGGTGACGCCTTTGGCGATGGTTTTGGTGGGATCGGTGGACCCGGAGGAGGATTCGGGACCGGAAGTTTTGGCAACTTTCGCCGATTCCTCATTTTAGATGAAGACACCTTGCAAGGCATGGCCGAGCTTACCGGGGGTGACTATTATCGGGCAGAGAACGCGGAACAACTTTATGAGGTTTTTGTCGATTTGCCAACTGAGTTCGTTTTGCAAAAGGAACAAATTGAAATCAGTGTCGGCTTCTCATTACTTGGCGCAGCCTTTGCGGCCCTATCAGTGATCCTGTCCCTCCTTTGGAATCGTTATCCTTAACTGCGTCAATTTAGGCCTCAGATTCCCAAAGAAAAAGCCCACTTGCAATTATTTTTTATAGACAATCAAAATCACACCCAGATCATCTTCAACGCGCTGCACAGCATCCATTTGCGAATCAGAAAGATCGGCAACCTCAAGGCCTGGCTTAAAGGCCATAATATGGCTGCCGGTTGATTTTTCCAGCGCTCTTATTTTCTCGACTGCATCAGAATCCAACGTTGCAATTTTCAAAAACTCTGCCATTTTTGCCTCCACAAATTTTAAATGTGTTAATGGTAATCACTTTTCAGAGGATACCACACTATTGTTCACTTTAGGCAGAAGATTTTTTATACACACTTATACCTGACTCGAAACACATTACAATTCGATTCTTGCCAGAGAAAGAGATATTATTTCGTAAACCTTGCCAAATCAATGATTTCCAGTTGGAGGTTCCAATGGACGCAAACAACAATCTAGCCGATATGTATCGTGCTCGTCGCCAACGCTTGTCCCGCCAAATTGAGGGCATAGCCCTCATCAATTCATCCGGCATGTCCCCTGACCCTTTTTTATTTGACAAAAATTTACAATATCTCACCGGATTAAACTCGCAAAAAGCGACCCTCCTTCTCGCCCCTGAGGGTGTAATGATCGACCGCTGGGCGACTGCTCACAGCCCCGAAGTCGGGCGCGGGTATAAACTCAATGAACTACTCTTCGTTGAAGAGCGTGATGAGAAAACAAAATACATGGATGGCGAAGGGGATTCCTTTGACGATATACGAAGAAAAACCGGTGTAAACACTATCTATAACCTCTCCAAATTAAATGAATTCCTGGCCGAAAACCTGATGAAGGAAGAGGTGCTTTGGTTAAATACGCCAGGAAACCCAAGATTGGATGGCTCACTACCGGCTGAGATCGCTGTTATTAACCGCATCAGAGATCGATTCTATTGGTTACAGTTCAAAAACATCGCTCCGAAAATTCATGATATGCGTTGGGTGAAAGAACCTTACGAAATTGAATGCCTGCGCCGCGCCTTTGCCGTCCATTCCGAAATCTATAAAAAAATCATGCGTGCCCTCAAACCGGGAATTAATGAAGCAGTTGGGCACGCTATTTTTGAATATGAAGCACGCATCCAGGGGCAAGACATCACCTTTGGCCTGGACAACTACGAGGCATCAATCATTGTGGCTTCGGGGAAAAACGCGGCCGTCGCCCATTACATGGACAACAATCAGGTCATCCAGGATGGTGATCTCGTCCTTTTAGACTCAGGAATTATTTGCAATGGTTATTCCACGGATATTTCAACCACCTTTCCGGCAAACGGCCGATTCAGCCTCAGGCAAAGAGAGCTTTATAGCATTGTCCTTGAAGCTCAAAAGAAAGCAATCGCCACCATGAAACCTGGTTCAACCCAGCTTGAAGCTCACAAAGCCATTTATGAGCATTATCAAGATCATGGGCTTGCCCAATATGGTTACGGCACAGCCGGGCATCCCGTTGGTCTTAATATTCATGATGCCAACGGCGACCAGGATAAACCGTTTGAACCAGGGGTTGTCATAGTCATTGAGCCGCTGTTATCTATTCCTGAAGAAGACATTGGTATCCGCATCGAAAGCGGTATACTGATCACCGAAGATGGCTGTGAAGTCCTGCCGGAGCCACCGAAAGAAATAGATGATATAGAAGCGCTTTGCAGCGAATCCTAGATTCTCATTTGTTTCTCTTCTCTCAAATCTCAAAAAGTTCTCTGTTTGATATTCAGCTTTATGTCGAGCTGAATCCCGGCCATTTTACCCTGCCAGGTTCCTCAATTTTCCTTAACGATAAATCTTAACAATATCTAAATAATTTCCTTAACACTTCTAAAAATCTCTTCTGTATGATCGGGATGCATTACAGGATACGAGTCCAATCTTACATTTAGGGACCAATCGCTGATCAGGAGTGAATTCGGATGAAAAGAAAATGGTTATGGATTTTCGGCCCACTACTATTAATAGTTGTGTTGGGCGGTGCCTTTGTTTATTACAACAACACGACAGCCCAAACTGTCGCAGATGAAAGTTCGCAGGAAGTACAAACGACTACTGTCCGACAGGGGGACATTACCATTTCAGCCACCGGCGCCGGAACGGTGATACCGGCCGAAGAAATCAATCTCAGCTTTCCGGTGAATGGGGTGATTGCCGAGCTGTTAACTCAAGTGGGCGATGATGTTCAGGCAGGAGACATTTTGGCACGCCTGGACGACTCGGATGCCCAGGAATCCCTGCTCAATGCACAGCTTCAGCTTTCACAAGCATCGTTTCAAACCGAGGCATCGACTACCGAGGTTGGGGTTAGTTTCGATGATATCAATATTGAACAGGCAAAGCTAAACCTGGAAGAAGCGCAATCAACCTTAGACGAACTGCTGAATTGGGAACCTGATCCGGACGAAATCGCCCAGGCTGAAGCTAATCTGGCGGCCGCTGAAGCCTCATATTCCGCCGCTCGCGGCCAGGAAGCTGCTACGTACAGCAACACTCAAATCCAAGCCATTAGCCTGGAACAAGCAGAGCAAGCCCTGGTAGATGCTCAAGCAGCCTACGAAACCGCTTTTGATCCAGGGCGCGAATGGGAACTTTACATCAATGATCCTTACTGTAAAACAGGCGAGCAGCACCCAAATTGTACAGGCGAACCCTACAGCGACAGAATTGAAAATGAGCGTGAATCCGCAATCAGTGCCATTGAACGAGCAGAAGATAATCTTGAAATCGCCCGGTTGCAGTATAACTCCTCCATCTCCAGCAGCAACATCAGTAGTTCAACCAATGCACAAGGCAATGTTTTGAGCGCTGAAATTGCATTAGAAGCTGCTAAAAGCGGGCCAATAGATGAGGAGATTGAGGCAGCTCAAACGGCCGTGCGCCAGGCGGAACTCGCCCTTCAGCAAGCGCAACTCAATCGCGAATCTAACCAGGTAAATCTGGAGCAAGCTCAACTAAATGTGAAAGCCGCCGAGGAGGCATTAAACGACACCTATCTAACAGCTCCAATTGATGGGACCGTGATGGAAGTCAATGGATCAGTGGGTGAAATCGCTTCCAGCAATTTCCTCGTTTTAGCCAATTTAGAACAGCCACTCCTGGAAATTTATTTGGATGAAACCGACCTTGACAAAGTTGGCCAGGATTTTGAAGTTGAGGTGTCGTTTGATGCACTGCCCGATGAGATCTTTAGCGGACATATCGTTCAGGTTGATCCACAGCTCAATCAGGTTTCAGGTGTGTCTGTGATTCGTGCCCTGGTACTGCTGAATGAAGACTCATTTAGTAAACCACAAACCCTGCCAGTCGGTTTGAATGCCACGGTTGAGGTCGTAGGAGGGAGAGCAGAAAATGCACTGTTAGTTCCGGTTGAAGCGGTGCGTGAATTGTCGCCTGGCCAATATGCTGTTTTCGTGATGGAAAACGGAGAACCGGAAATCAGGTTTGTTGAAATAGGTTTAATGGACTTTACCTTTGCCGAAATTATTTCCGGCCTGGAAGTGGGCGAGGAGGTAACAACAGGACTGATTGAGACGGAGTAAATAAAGCAGATTGGTCCAATTTCAGAAATTGGACCAATCTAAAAGGTGCAGCATGCAAACGATCATCGAAACCAATAATCTGCGTAAAATCTACGGCATGGGCGACTTGAAGGTTAAGGCTCTGGATGGTGTGGATATTCGCATCAATGAAGGGGAGTTTGTCGCCGTGATGGGACCATCCGGATCAGGCAAAAGCACATTGATGAATATCCTGGGCTGTCTGGACCGGCCGACCGAAGGGCAGTATCTACTCGCCAATGAGGATGTCGGTGGATTGAATAAAGTACAACTGGCGGCCATCCGTAATCGTCAAATCGGCTTTATTTTCCAATCCTTCAACCTGCTGCCCCGGACCAGCGCCTTAAGCAATGTCATGCTCCCTCTTGTATACAAAAGAGAGAGCAACATTTCAAACACCGATCGCAAAGAAAAAGCGATGTCTGCCCTGGAAGCGGTTGGGCTGGCTGATCGCGCCCACCATGAACCCAGTGAATTGTCTGGTGGGCAACGCCAGCGGGTGGCCATCGCCCGCGCTCTGGTCAACGATCCGGTTTTAATTATGGCCGATGAGCCAACAGGGAACCTGGACACAAAAACCGGTGGTGAAATTATGGCCATATTGCATGAATTACACGGCCGCGGTGGCACTATTCTAATGGTCACTCATGAACCGGATATCGCTGAGCAAACTGAGCGCAAAATTGTTCTCGTTGACGGCCGTATTGGCACCGATATGGCGAATGGGGAAAAATAATATGTCATCATTAGAAGAAACCTTAACTCAAACGTCCACAGCCCAGAAGCCCGAAACAACAACCGAATACAATACCTCCGGCATGATAAACCCCCTGGAAATTATCCGAATTTCGTGGGAGGGCGTTATTCGTAATAAGATTCGCTCTTTACTGACCATGCTTGGGGTCATCATTGGCGTTGCCGCTGTTATTATCATGATCGCCATCAGCACCGGGACAGAAACAGCCATTGCTGAACAGATTCAAGGTCTTGGAGCCAACCTGGTATTTATTCAAGCCGGACCTGGTGGCGGAAGACCGGGCAGTCAAGAAGAGGGTATCACTTTAGTTTATGACGATGTAGAAATTGTATCCGGAATCAGAGGGGTCGAGGGTACTTCAGTAGAACAATTCAGCTCACAGACCGTTCAGTCTGATAATGCGACCTTAGCGGATGTTGGCATATTAGGTACGACACCTGATTTCCCGTCAGTCCGTGATGTTTCTGTCGCTGACGGCCGTTATTTCAATGAAGCCGAAAATGATCGCAGCGCCAAAGTGGCTGTTTTGGGGGCCTCACTTGTTGAAGATCTGTTTGGTGATGCTGATCCCATTGGCCAATCATTGACAATAGACACAACAAAATTAACCGTCATCGGTGTTGCCGAACCGAAAGGCGTTGTCGGGAATACAGACTTCGACTCACAGCTCTATGTGCCCATCAACCTGGTCTTTGACAAATTCATCCCCTCACAGTTTGCCAGCTTTGTCGGCGATCGCGTCAGGATTATTTACGCCGAAATTGAAGAGGATGTGGTGATGGATGATGTCATCAACCAAATCCAACTCAAGCTGGCCGCAAGCAAAGGGGTGGCGGTAGACGAACTGCCATTCACCATGCAAACACAGGATGATATTGTGGAAACACAAGGTGCAGCAACCGAAGCATTCCGCAGCTTATTAGCCTGGGTAGCCGGTGTATCGCTGCTTGTCGGCGGAATCGGCATCATGAATATTATGCTGGTCAGTGTCACCGAGCGCACAAGAGAAATCGGTATACGACAGTCCGTCGGCGCTACCCCAAATGATATTCGTCTACAGTTCCTGATTGAAGCGTTAATGCTCAGCCTGGTCGGCGGCTTGATCGGTGTTTTAGCAGGTGTTGCCGGTTCTTATCTGTTTGGTTCAACCAGCGATATGCGAACTGTGATATCACCCAGTTCGATACTCCTCGCCTTTGGATCAGCCGCAGCCGTCGGCGCCTTCTTTGGTTTTTTTCCGGCCAATAAGGCGGCCCAGCTTGATCCCATTGATGCATTACGCCATGAATAATTCATATATTGGAGAAAAGTTATGAAAAAGTCTCTATTAATTTTAAGTGTATTATCTCTATTCATATTTTTAGCCGCCTGCGCCGGCGCTGATTCAAATACTAATCCAACAAATACATCGGGTTCTGTAGGATCTGATACTGTTTCTAACCAGGGTTCTGAGTCAAATGAAGCGGTCGGGAGCGGAGAAGAGCCTCAACTGTCTGATAACTTTTCAGGTGCGCTGACCATCCCGGCACAACTGGCTTTAGGAACTATTCAGCTTGAAGAAACAGAATTGGCAGTTAATTCCGAACAAGCTGCCGATTTACTGCCGCTCTGGCAAGCATATCAAACATTAAGTTCCAGTGACAATACGGCCGAGGTCGAATTAGAGGCGGTTATTATCTCAATTGAAGAGGCCATGAATGCAGACCAATTGGCAGCAATATCTGGTATGGAACTAACAGAAGATAAAATGACGGCTTTAATTGAAAGCGGTGAACTCACATTTGGCGGGGGTGGTCGCGGATTAGGCGGCAATGCAAACCAGGAAACCTCTCAGCGTGGTTTTCAAAGCGGTGGAGGTCCGGGCGCTAACTTTCCAGGTGGCGGTGGTCCAGGTGGGGGAGGACCAGGCGGTTTAGGGAGCGCTAACTTAAGCGAAGATGATCTAGCGACACGCCAGGCCCAATTTTCTGAGAATGGCCCTGCCCAAATCCAAGATCGCATGTTAACCGGAATAGTTACCCGCTTATTAGAGGACAAAATGGGTATCGTCTCCGAAGGAGCGCAGCGTGGACAGATCATGAGTGAAGCATTTTCGGCCGTCGCCGAGGAATCTGGATTAACTGTTGAGGAAATTCAAGCCCAATTAGCCGATGGGCAAACCATTGCCGAGGTTATGCAAGCTAACGGTGTCGAACTCGAACCACTGCAAGCCACACTGATTGATATTTTCAGCGAAATGCCTGATATGGATGAATTAGCTCTTGAGCAATCCGTTGCTAATTGGTTGGGGGTCGAATAGCCCGGTTTAAATTTATCGCGCCTGGTCAATACTTGACTGGGCGCGAAAAAAATACTCCTCCGTTCGCTGAAAGGCTAAGCGAGCGGCCTCTTCTGGCGTAATATCACCATAAAAAGCGCGCTCGATTTCCTGGCTAGCAACATTCTCAATCTCCTGCCAGGTGCTGATCAACGGCACGCGACGCAAGATTGGCGCATTGTCAAGAAAAACCGTTGCACGGCCTGGCGGCTGAGCGGGATTAAGAAATGCATCAGATTCGGCTACTGTAATCAGGGAAGGCACTATCCGTCCCGAACGGGCAATAATCGTTTGACCCTGGACGGAATTGGCGAATTCGATGAACTTCCAGGCTGCGTCTTTGTTCGCTGCGGCCGCTGAAAGGCAATAAGCGTCGCTGTGCAGGATGCCTGCTGTTTCTTTTCCGGACGGCAGCGGAGCAACATCCCACTTAAATTGGTTAATCTCCCGATAAGCGGGCACGCCTCGGCGACTGTTGAGATACATCGCTGTTGTCCCAGCTAAAAAGCGGCTTTCGCTGTCCTGTGCAGCCTCTGCCACTCGACCTGGCACAACTTGATGGACATTGTGCAGATCTGTAAACCATTTCAGCGCGGCCAAAGAGGGCGGCCTGGTCAAGGTCAGCCGGCTGGGTCGCGCCTGGTCATCCACGACTGGCCCCCCATTCTGCCAAACGAAAGGTGCCAGCCGAAAGAGAGAGGGATCAATGCCCAGCCCATACTGATCGATCCTGCCGTCTCCATCGACATCCTGGGTCAAAGCAGCGGCCGTTGCCACGAATTCCTCCCAACCCCACCCATCAGGGGGATATGCAACCCCGGCAGCATCAAATAAATCTTGATTATAATAAACAACCAGGCTAGAAATATTCTGCGGCAGACAAACCAGCGCCCCCTGCCAGGTAAATGCTTCAATAGCGATAGGATAAAAATCCTCTTTTTGGATAAGTTCGCTTGTTTCCAGGTAGGGATCAATAGGCTCTAATAAGTCATTTACGGCAAACTCGGTAAACCGGCGGTAGTTCATCAATGTGATATCAGGCGGGCTTCCGGCCGCAAATTCCGTCGCCAGGCGTGTGCGATAGGCTGCTGGAGCAGGAACATGGGTTAACTGCACCTGAATGTCCGTCTGCTCCCTATTGAAAAAATCAACCAATTCCTTGTAGGCGTTAAATTCAGCCGGGTCGCCGAATACCATGAATGAGACATTTGTTTGTTCTCCAGGGGCGCAGCCGATAAGAACGACTGGCAGGAATAGAAATATCAAATAGTTGATTTTTCCTGGAAATGGCCTCACGGTTTTCTATTACTCCTGCTTAAGCGATTGATCAATGGTTGCAGTAATATCAATAGAAGTACAGGGATCGTGATCGTCCACACGGCCGCGGACAGCATCAGTGGCCAATCAGACCGGCTCATTTGTTGCAAACTTTGTAAAGCAACCGGCAGTGTGATCAAATTTCCACTGCGGAGGTAAAGGAAAGGGCTGGTAAAGTCGCCCCAGTAAATGACAAAAGTGAGCAGCGAGACGGCAAAAACCGTTGTTCTGGCCATTGGCAGCGTCACGGACCACCAGGTTCTGAGCATTCCCGCCCCATCCAACTGCGCAGCATCGTATATTGCTGAAGGGATGCGGCGGAAGGCACGATAAAACATCAGCACGAAGAATGGACTGGTTCCCATCCAGGCCGGCGCAATTAGAGCCATTATCGAGTCATACCAACCTAATTGGCTATAAAGGATGAAACGTGGAATCCACAAGGCGATGCCCGGAATCATCAACACTGACAGCGAAATGACCACCCATCGTCGCTGGCTTTTAGCTGAAAGGCGAGCCATCCCCAATCCGGCCAGGGAACCGATGATTAAACTGATCGGTAGGGCGACACCGGCAACAATTAAGGAGTTTAAGGTATACCGGCCGATCGGCAGCAGTCGAAATAATCGGCCGAAATTCTCAAGCGTTGTGCCGGACGAAGACCAGGGCCATGAGAGCGGCAGTGCCTGCCCCTGTGGAATGAGGGAAGCCATGATCATCCAGAACAAGGGTAAGAGGAAAAATAAGGCAACCAGCAGCCGCAATAAGGAACGGCCGTTGATATTTTCAAAGAATAAACGTTTCATCCGTTGTTCCAATATTCCACTGTTTAGCGACGAGATATAAAATCACAATAACGATCCCTGTCAAGGCGTAGAGCATCCACAATGCGGCGCTTGCTGTTCCGAAATCACGCAGACCAAAAGCCTGCTCATAAATAAATATCGGCAAGGTATAGGATGCATAATAGGGTCCCCCCTGTGTCAAAATTGTGATATGTGTAAACGATTCCTGAAAGGTCAAAATAGCATCCCGCAAGGTGAGTAAGAGCAGGATGGGAGCCGCCAACGGCAGTAAAATATAACGCATCATCCCCCCAGATCCTGCGCCATCAATCCGCGCCGCATCTTCGATTTCATCCGGAATATCATAAAGGACAGCCAGGCTGATAATGAAGCCTTCCCCGATCTGCCATAAGGCAATAAAGGCCAGGCCCGGTTTGACCCAGGCAGGGTCGAATAGCCACGCCGGTGGTGTCAGACCGAGCGCACCGAGCAACAGATTGAGTGGTCCATAAAGCGGGTTTAAGATCCATAACCAGGCCAATGCGAAAGCAGCGCCAGGAA
>JANQGC010000277.1 GCA_028277515.1 Anaerolineae bacterium | reverse complement strand
CGTAATGGGTGTCCGGGCCTTGCGCTGGTCGTAGCCGCCACAAATGTCAGCGCAATTCGCGCCTATGCTCGTGCAGGTTATCGAGAAGTAGCCCGGCGGCCTTTCGAGCTAGAGGAGTTCGGTATGGAGACAACCGAGGCTCTCCTAATGGCCGAGGAAACAACCTAACCAAATCCCACGCAATCGTGCTTTCTGCAGGGTCAGTTTGGCCATTTCCCGAATGACCGGTTTGGGCAGATTTTGTCGAAAAAGCCGGTTGCTGCGGTGTGCGAACGGTGATTCCGTTTTTCTTGGCAATGGGTCTGGGAGGACGGATCGATGATGGGCTTTCAGAGTGCTCCAGAGCGGCTTTTCTAAGACTTCTGCCTGGAAGATCATGTCCGTGACGATCATCTGCTCCGCCGGATTGACGCGCACCTCAATCTGAGCGGCATCCGGTAGAAGTTGAAGCCCTTTTTACAGCCCGATCGGCCGTCCCTCGATCGACCCTGAGCTGATGATCCGGATGTTGATCGTGGGCTATCGCTTTGCCATCCGGTCCGAACGTCCGCTTTTACTAAGAGCGGACGTCGGGAACACGCAGGTCGACGACTAAATCAACAAAATCTGCCAATTGGAGACATTTGAATGAACTAACCAATTGGGCGCGACGCATTTTTTGAGCGCTAGAATCCATTGTAACCAAGTGCCCGCAGATGAGTTGACAATCGCGTACCATACAGTTTTTCACCGAAAGTGCTCCAATGATCAGTATCAGAGTACGTGTATTCTCCGTCTACTAGGAAATCTCGTTTATGATCATAATTTACAGCTTGCAGTTTTGATACGTAAGTAAAGGAGCTATGCTTTTTGGAATGAATTTGAAGCTTTTTGTCCAATTTTTCGATTGCGTTTATGTTGGCCCTCCCTAAAGGCGGGCGGCGACCGGTTCCAGGGTGAATCTTACGCAAATCGATGCCGGGTTCAATCTGCGGACCCAACCAAATTGTGGTGGTAAGTTCTGACAGATTGGTAAGGTAGCGCGAGACAGCCATTATTGAGTTTTCGCGTATTTCAGAATTGGGTCCCTTCCAGTTGAGCAAGTAGGAGCCGCTTTGAGTGTAGAGTGCTAATCCAATTTTGTTTGGGAAATCATTTGCGAGCTTAGTTACGTCCTCATATGAACAATTCGGTTCCTCTTGATAAAGGCGACAACCGCCCTTCAGCAGGCCGACCAAAAACGGCTGTTTGCTGTTCAAATAGAGCGCGTTGTACAAGTCCATTGCATGGGAATCTCCAAACACTAGGGTGGCTGGGCCCTGTGTGAGCGCACATGCCCGGAAACGCTTCAAGAACGCTTCGTCGGCCGTTTCAGACCAAAACCGGCACCCATCATTCTTTTGCATTCCATCCACGCCCCGCGTGTTCAGCGCACGAATGATTGCCATGCCAGGCTGGCCAAAGCGACTTACAAAGTTCTCTTCCCAGCCTTTGGTCAGTTTTCCCATCGCCGCAAGCCCGATACACAAAGCGAAGCCGACCCCCGCCGCGCTGAGAACCGTGAATGGTCTTGTGACATTCGGGTTGCGGAAGGGGTTTTCGACAAATCGCCAACTAAGATAAGCGAGGCCCACGCTCACCATAATCAGGATCCAGGGGAGCAGACCGTTCAGACCAGGCAGGTCAGCAAGTTTGGCAAACGAAAAGACAGGATAATGCCATAGATAGAAACTGTAACTGATCAGTCCTATGCCGACCATGGAGCGCGTCGAAAGCAGTTTTCCGACTATAGTTTCAGGCGTGGCGAATAAGATAATCAAAGTGGCGCCGATTGTTGGTGCAAGTGTGAAAAAGCTGGGATTTGGTGTGTTGTCAGCGAAGAACACAATAGCAAAAACGATGAGAGCCAACCCGACCAATGCAAATAAATCGGCAAGCCTGGGATTCTCCGGCAAGCCGGAGGCAAGTAAGCGTGCAGCGACAGCTCCCATGAGAAGTTCCCACGCCCGTGTCGGCAAAATGAAGAAATTCGCCACTGGAGCATTATGTGCGCCCCATTGCGCAGTGACCAAGCTGACCAACAACAAGCCCATCAGAGTAATGGTCAAAAACCTATGGCCAATATATTTAATAACAATTATAATAAATATAGGATAAGTTAAATAAAATTGCTCTTCGACTGAAAGGCTCCATGTGTGGAGCAGCGGAATTTCGATAGCGTCATCTGTGAAATACCCGGAGTTCCTCCACATGTAAATGTTTGCGACGAACAGGGCCGCAGCACCGGCGGAAAGCGCGAATTGCTCCAGCTGATAAGGCATCATGAGGTACCAGGCCACCGGCGCCGAAAGCAGGCATACAGTAAAAAGCGCTGGCAATATTCTTCTTGTGCGCCTCATCCAAAAATGTTTGAGCGTAAACTGGCCACCCTCAATGCCAACTAGAATTAGGCTCGTTATGAGGTAGCCACTAATTACGAAGAACACGTCTACTCCGACATAGCCGCCGGAAAACCACGTAAAATCAGCATGATAGAAAACCACGGCAAGGACAGCTATGGCCCTCAGACCGTCAACTTCTTTCCTATAGGGCAGAACCGTACGTTGCATTTTGGGACCCGGGGCCGTCACAGATAATCAGCCCCAATTTGGCCAAATGAGAAAGGTGCAACGATACTGCTAATCGGTGCTCTCAAAGCTGGCATTCCGAGTTCCACCGCGGCATCAATGGCTTGCCTGGATCCGGTTTTGCGCCAAGCGATTGGTCCAGCTGGCCCTTCCCCAGTAATTTGATTCACCTTACTTCGGCGGACGCTGAACATCATGGGGTGAACTTGTCGCCATCTGATTCATCATTACAAGAGAAGGAGCCGTGTTGTCGCGTTTGCAAGCTTGGCCGTCAATGTGACGATTTCTCCAATTCAGAAAGATCTGGTGCTCGGCTGGACCTGAGGAACGTCCACTTCGGGTCACGAGCGGGCTCCCCACGCTGCCGTGCTTTGCGTCTGCGATGCAGCAGAAAGCGCACGCCAAAGAGTTGGG
>JANQGC010000263.1 GCA_028277515.1 Anaerolineae bacterium | reverse complement strand
CAGCTCATCCCATAGATACGATCGAAAAACTGAGCGATGCCGAGGCGTGGGTGAAGCCGTCGGCGGCAGGAACGAAGTCCGAAGCAGGCCATGACGACTGGCTTGCGGCGGATGGCGTCAGCTTGAGCCAGTCTCTAGCGACAGCCTTCGCGGCCCGAGTCGGTGCCCGGGAACAAGCCGCCCGCTATTTCTAGGAGTGCGCCGCGCAAACGAGGTCTGGCCAGGCGAAGGAAATGCAGAGCCGTTCAGGTGTCGGCAACCATCCGCAGTTAGATGATCAGATGGAGTGCACGTCACCACCCCTTAGCAAATTGCCGATATCTTCAAGCGCTATGCCTCTACGGCTAACCTCCCACGGGCCACCTTTATAACATCTACCCTCGATGCAGACGTGCCCGTTGAAATCATCAAGGAAGCTGTAGGCCATGCCGATGTGTGTACTACCAGCATGTATGACCATCAGCTACGGCGTCACGTCGAGATACCGTCTTTTCGGGTGGGTGTCCGAGATAAGCTCAGTCAAGAGGTGCAATTAACTATTACAACAGATTTCACGCCTAATTTCACACATCCCTGCGACATTCGTCGCTCCATCTCTTTTGTTCTTTCTGTGGGCTGGTGTATTGTTCGCCCAATGTGGCCTTATATCACTCCGACAAAGAAAAATACTATTTGCCTCTTCACTAGCCATATGGTTGGCAAATTCACTGTTGGTGATATACCATAACGACTGGCTACCCTATCTATTCCTGCCTTAGTTTTTGGGCCAAATACGCCATCGATAATACCATCATAATACCCGATTGCTTTTAGACACGTCTGTACTGCCCTCATATGTAGATTAATTTCATATCCGTCTCGAGACCTGGTCGGATGGAAATGACAAAAATCTGGATAGTTCGATACCATTCCGTTTCTAATGGTCCATTTTTGATATTGCTCTAGGGCGTGTCGATTTTCACTGTGTGAGCGGTATAGTAGTGGGCATGCGCTTTCGAAATATGCTGTGTTTATTCCATTCGCTAAAGCTTGCTGCCACTCTTCCGGGGCAGGAAATACTTTTCTGCATTTCACCATCTTCATATTTTTCTGCGCAAGCAAATTTTCCATTATATCTGCGTTGGGTATGCCTTCATATCGGCTACGCAGCTCGGCATAATGCGCCCAACCTTCTACAACACCAACGCTCAATGATACAAATACTTGATCTTGATATAGAGCGTGAAACAGTTCATGGACTAAGTAGGGCCACTCTGTCTTGAAAAAATTGATAGGGTCAACGTAAATAGTCCGCTCCTGTCCTCTTACTGAGGTTCTTGCGTGATTGTCTGCCGAAGAGCTTTGAACTACAATCGAAATCGGATGTGTAATAACCGGAACGCCGAATTCCTTTGTTAAAAATTCAGCGGCGTATATAATGCCAGTTTCAATTTGGTTTTCAGGCAGAATATCACTTGTTTGGATTACGGTGATTTTTCTGCGGATATATTGTGCCAGAGACCCGGGTGATGATTGCCAGTTCGTCGTATTCGCTTCCTTTCCTGGGGACACTTCATTGATAGCTAGCTCGGCTGGCATGGATGACACACACGATACCAAAACCACCATAAGCAGTAAAGCCATAATCACTTTTGGGTGCTTATCCTCCCTCACATCAGCGTTAGTATCAGCTTCTGGGATCGTGTTGCTGCTCATGTGAAGTCCACTCCCCTCACTAATCATGCTCAGATTGAATCAAGGTGAACCGCAGTGGATTGCCCTGCTTATGGTCTTTAAGAGATTCGGGAGTTAGCTCCGCACGCCACTTCAGTCGTGGAAATTGCGGCGTCCTGATCGTAGCGATATTTGTTAGTCGTTCATCTGTACTGTCCCCTTTTTTGAACTCAAAAGCCAAGTCTTTAACCGCCCTAGTATCTGCGGCTTGAGTATTGCATTGCTGTGCGTGTCTAGGTATCCAGTCACCGTTGGGTAGCTCCTGAAGTGCAATGCAGGCGTATATGTATTGAGGCACTTCATCCAAATCAATACACTGTCCGGGCGGCCAATCATGGTCGGGACATATTGTCGTCCTGTTTTGATTTATCCCGACACGTTTAATAATTTCTTCGGTAATTCTATCTTCACCACTTCGAATATCTACAACATAGGTAGCCCTCAAGGGTGAACTAACGGGCTGCACAACTGGTTCCACGAACAGTTCCCAGTGCAGCCCATAATTGAATGAATAGTACTTACGGCCGGGTCTTATGGTATACCCGCCAGGTAATTCCTTATCGCTGATCCGCGCTGTCGTAATCGCGTTATCCTCAAGCTTCAATGTAACTTTGAAGCTATCTGGTGGCGGCCAGTGAACTCCCTGAGGGAGATTGCGGCGTGCCGGCTCCTCTCCCCAAAAAACATTATCCTGGCTGCGTCCTGAGTTATGATTGTGTGTTGTTGTAGTATTATTTGTTGTGGTGTGTGTTGAGTTGTCCGTGCTGCTTTCTTGAATTTGCCCTAACTTACCACAAGCTGACGAAAGTAAAAGTGCCACGCACACCGTAAGCTGCATTGACCGACGGACAAAAATACCATACATCGCCTTCCCCTTCTCCTTCTTGCGCCAAATAAATCCGTCCAAACTAGGCACCGAAAGGCTAGCTGCAGGCCTATGCTTGACCTGCAGCTTCGGATTGATCAGCTTTGAACCCACAACAACATTGTCATCGACGGTTAGCGAAATGATATCACAGCATTCTCAGGGAGCTGAATAGTTGGGCGTGGACCAGCTGGCATATCGTCACTTACCACTTTCTGTCCCACCATAAAATCCAGTCGATTGTCAGCTTGTCCTGCTCTCAGTTCGACGGACGGGTAAGATGAACTTGAGCGATGTTTGTGGGAGTTGCTTGAGTGCCGTGAAGATTCTTGGGAATCGCAGGCACACAACATACCGGCGATGGTGAGAGCCACGACACCGTAACGAACTGCTGAATCCTTCATTTCTTCCTCCGAGCAAGGCAGGGGTAGATATCCGGAAGTTATGTTAGAACCTCTAAAAAGTAGTCAAGCAACTATTAAAGAATGGTAAATTTACGGCAAATTGCCTCTGCGACAAAAAGGCATCTCCAAGAGGCGAGTGAACCAACTCCCTCAGAACATCTTGGGAGCGGCTGTCTATATTTGGATGGGAGGCTCATGATCTCAGACAACCTCATCCCCGAATCCCCCTGAGGCAAGTTGCCCGGCCTTTGTCGCCCGTGAATTAAGAGGTACCGGATGATCCAAAGCTGGAAACCTCCGGGAAATTTGGCGATTCAAGGTCAGTTTGAGGAACAATATTGCCCAATTGCCCCCGCTTGCGCTGTTTTCGTCCGAAAAACTACCAGCACCGCACTTTGGAGAACCGCAGGAAAGCGAGCTTCGGAAGGCCGGATACCGCAGCAGCAAACCTGAAACGGCTGCTGGGACTTGCTCGGCATCAGCGGGTTAAGAGGTCTTGATGGCCAACATTGCCCCTTTTACTGCTGATTGCTCTAATCGACCGCTCAAACAACACAGCCTTGTGCTTAGTTAACTCCTTGTGTGCACAGCTATTCAATGCTCAAAGCAGGCCAATGGGGGAGAGAAACCTCATCAGGTCTATAGCATTTTCCCAGGTGGTCTTCGCAATGTTGACAACACCGCTTGAGCGCAGCTGCGCACGCAAGTCAAGATGCCGGAATTCGGCTCGCATCTTTCGCGAACGTACTCGTCCACGTGGCGAGTAAGCCGGAGGGATTTCACCTCCGGCCTCTTTCAGAACGGTGCGGAAACCTCCCGACTCGAACCG
>JANQGC010000253.1 GCA_028277515.1 Anaerolineae bacterium | reverse complement strand
CAAGCCTTCCAGAGCATAAAAGCGCATGATGTGCCGGTCCAGAAGCGGGCGTCCCCGATAGTAGTCGGGATTGGCTTCCACTTCAATGTAGCTGCCTTTCTGCCATTCCACAAACTTGAATGGTCCACAACCTACCGGATTATCATTGAACTCATTTGTCGTCCAGTCTGTTCCTTCATAAAGGTGAGCCGGCATAATCTTCGGACCATAAAATGAGCCGAGACCATCCAGGAATGCCGCATCTGGTTCGCTTAGGGTTATTTGAACCGTATGATCATCCGGTGTCTCAATAGACTCAATGCCTGTCAAGAAATCGACGGCACCGCCTTCTTTGTCCATGATTTCGTTCAGTGTCCAGGCCACATCGGCCGATGTTAGTGGTGTCCCGTCGTGCCAGGTTGCGTTTTCCACCAGGTAGAAAGTGAACTCGGTGGCATCCTCGTTCACGTCCCAACTCTCGGCCAGCTCGGGATAAATACCAGTGCCATGCGTAAAGTCTGAATACACAAGCTGGCAATAGAGTAGAGCAGCAGAACGCAATGAACCATCATCACGCCGGAAGTTAGGATTGAGACTCTTTGGCTCCAGCCCGGAAAGCGCCCCGGCCACCAAGGTGCCGCCTACGTTACCTTCTCCAGCAGTCTCGACCATTTCTTCACTTTTGGCCGGTTCATCCTCAGCCGGTTCTTCGGCCTCGGCCGGTTGATCTTCGGCCGGCTCCTCGGCTTCGGCCTCGGCTGACTCAGCCTCTGCCGTAGTTTCAGTTCCTGCGGTGTTTCCTCCACAAGATACAATCACAAAAGTCATCGCCACTATAAATATTACTAAAAATAACTGCTTAAAACGTATCATGTCCCACTCCTTTTCAATTTCTATAGGTATCAACAATCTTCACTGACTCCCTACATTGAACATATGGCTCTTTTCCGTTTTTTATTACATATAGCAATACCTCTCTTTGAAGGTGGGTTTAATTGGAGTACCAAAAAATCCCCATTACTTACTTCTAACAATGTCCCTGAATAAACGTTGCAATACGATCCAGCCCTTTTATTAGAGACTCGTCATCAGCACATAATGAAATCCTTACATAATCATCAGCTATTGCACCAAACGCTTGCCCCGGCGCTACAGCAACTTTCATTTCATCCAAAAGCGTAAATGCGAAAGAACGTGAGTCCAATCCGGATTGCGAAATATCAACCAGGACATAGAATGCGCCCTGGGGGGTATATTGATACAGGTTGTGCTCTTTCAGTTTTTGAACGATGAGATTCCGCCGGTGTTGATAGACCTGGCGCATCATTTCCACACAATCTTGTGGTCCGAGAAGGGCTGCCTCTGCTGCCTTTTGTGATAGCGCTGGGGCGCATGAAACTGATGGCTCTTGGAGTTTCTGTATCTCTTCAGAAACCGCATCCGGTGCCACAACATAGCCTAATCGCCAGCCGGTCATGGCGTAGGTTTTTGAGAAGCTAAAAACAGTGATGACGCGACCATCCCGGTCGAATGCCGTTGGGCTAATATGAGGCCGGTCGAAGACGAGCTGATCATATACTTCATCGGCGATTACCCACAGGTCATGCTCATGAGCAAAGCCGACTAACGCTTCAACGACATCAGCCGGGTAGACGACGCCCGTCGGGTTTACAGGGCTGTTGAGCACCAGGACACTGGTTTTGTCATTGACAAGCGCACCTAAAGCGTCCATATCTGGTAAAAAGGCGTTTTCCGGCGGACAGGGATAGAGCCGGGCAATACCGCCAATCCCCTGAACGACCATGTCATAATTTGGCCAGGCCGGATCCGGTATCAACACTTCGTCTCCCGGTTTGCACAAAGCTAGCATGGCCGAAGCAATGCCGCCCATAGCCCCTACCGTAATTGTCAGATTGTCCGGTTGTGTTTCAATGTCATTAATATGGTTGAGTTTCTCCACCAGCAGCTTGCGTAATGAGAGATAGCCGGCGCTTTCGGTATAGCCTGTAAAGCCAGAGCGCGCCGCCTCGTTTGTGGCATCAATAATGTGATCGGGGGTATTGAAACTTGGCTGCCCAATTTCAAGCCGGATGACATCGGGCATATTTACAACCTGATTGACAATTTCCCTGATACCAGAGTGTGGCATGGAGATGACACGGGGATTCATTGCTTTCATAGCGTTACAAATTCCTGGTGGCTGCCATTGCCTTTTCGGTCATATGACTTATGGTTAACGAAACCTCGCCCACAACTGTGCGAGATTGCGCTGCCAGCATGATATTGTCGGTTGAGTACCAGAAATATCGAATTCCGGCGTCCAACCAAAATTCAAGGTCAGGTATATTGGCCGCAAAGGTGCCCACGACGATTCCGGCTTCTCGGCTGAGCGCCACAATGTCGGTCATCGCCTGGCGCAATAGTGGATCACGCACCTGGCCAGGGATTCCCAGGGATTGGGATAGATCATAAGGGCCAATAAAAACAGCATCCAATCCTGGCGTGGCCACAATCTCGGCCGCGTTTTCAACCCCGACTGCTCCTTCAATTTGAACGATGATGGCAGTTTGTTCGTTGGAGTGCTGATAATAAGTGCCCGGTTCCTGGAATGAATAGTTTCCGGCGCGTACAGTTGGATCCAATCCTCTGTTACCTAAGGGATAGAACTTGGCTGCTTGAACAGCAGCGGCTGCTTCGGCAGCGGTGGTAACATGAGGCACTACAACGCCCATCGCCCCCATGTCAAGTGCTTTTGAGATCATCGGTGCGCGATTCTCGGCGACCCGTACTACTGGGATAACATTGACAAGCAGCGCAGCGCGTATCAGGTGCTCAATGATTTCCTCACTAAGTGTGGCGTGTTCCTGGTCGATCACGACTGACCGAATTCCTGCATGGCCCAGGATCTCAATGATTGCCGGATCTCTGAATTTCAGAGAAGGTCCCCAAATCAACTCATCCTGTCGCCAACATTCTCGAAGACTTAGCATCGTAAATCCTTTAGTGAAAAACCTTACCCAGCGCTCGCGTGTTCATCAAGCAAACAAGCTGTTGCGGTTTCCAGAGCGAATACACTCACTTTAGATACTCTGGTTTCTCGGCCGCCTGGAAAATTTCTAGTTGAATGCCGTCAGGGTCGGGGAAATAGGCGAAAGCACAGCCGGCCAACGGACCTTCATCAAGATGAACAGGGGATGTATTGAACTGGATTCCCTGCGCTGTTAAATTTTGATACGCTTCCTCAATATCCTCAACTTCAAAGGCGACATGTGTAGCGCCTACATCACAGTTCATGCCAGTATATGGTTTGCCTGTAGGCGTGATGTATTGAAGCAGCTCGAAGATAGCGTCTCCCGCCCGGAGAAATGCAAACTTGAGATGGGCATTGGGCACGCCAACTGCTTTAGAGGTAGCTTCACCAGATCCTTCGGTCAAGAATAACAATTCAAGTCCCAAGACATTCTGATAAAATTCTAGCGAGCGATCCATATCACTGACAGGAATGCCAACATGTTGTAAACCGGTTATTTTCATTACTTTCTCCTTTCTTGCCCTAAGAATTTAATAGGTGACGAAATGTGGCCGGCCAGATCAGGCGTGTCCTTATGGTGTGTATGAGAACGTTTGCTCAAAGAAGCCATCACGGAAGTCGGATAAAAAGGCGTGTTCCCATTCGTTCCATTCGTCCCGTTCGGCCTGACGGGCCGGGTTTTTCAAAGCAGCCATGAGGGCTGCCTCAGTTGTTTCCGGATCCAGTTCGTAGATTGTTAAATATGTTTGTGTGCCGGGCACATTCCAGCGGCTAACATGGATGATGCCGGGAATTTGCTGCACAAAACGAGGGATATAATCGTCTTGGTACCATTGATTAAATGATTCCTCTTTGGCTGGATCAACGTTCAGCCAGACAACCAGTTTCTTTGACATGGTTTCCTTACCTCAATCTAATTTAAAGTCACGGTTTATATTGGCGCGAAGCAGGATCAAGATTTCCTCTAGGAGTGAAACTTAGATATCACGTTGTCAGCGAATGCTTCCAGCGCCGCGATGTGGTCTTCCACTGTCGTGTGTTCAAATTGGGCTATGTAATGGGTTGAGCCTGCGTCGGCAAACTCGCAAACCTGATCGTATAGTTCGTCAGCCGAACCTTCAACTCCAGACCAGGCATCTGCGTCACGGTAATAGCCTTCACCACGTTCTTTGCGCTCCTCTTCACTGTCATTCAGCCCGCGAATCTTAGTGGTTACACGGGTGGTAACCTCGGCCGTTCGCCCTGTTTCAGCCAGAAGTTCGGAGAGCTGCTCGCGAATAACAGCGATATCATCAGCCGGGGTATCATCAGCGTGCCATGCATTACCAAATCGAGCCGTGCGGCGCAGAGCCGCGCAGGAGCCACCTCCAATCCATATCGGTGGTCCACCTGGCCTGGCGGGTTGAGGTTCCAAAACGGCTTCCTCAACCTGGTAATAATCACCGGTGAAGGAGGCCGGCACCGCGCCCCATACCGCGCGTAAAATTTGCAATGTTTCATCAAAGAGACGGCCCCGTTCCTTAAAGTCCGCATTCAAATAATCAAATTCAGGCTCTAACCAGCCCGCACCCAGACCTAATATAAGCCGACCGCCGGACAGAAAATCAAGTGTTGCCGCCTCTTTGGCCAATACAAATGGATTCCGAAGGGGTGCAATCACGACAGATGTGCCCAGTTCCAGCGTATGACTCATGCCGGCTACAACACTTAAAGTGACCAGTGGGTCAGCAAAAAAGCGCATTCGCGTCTGGTCAGCAGGTACTAAAACGTGGTCACCTGCCCAAACGGAATCATACCCGGCCTGTTCGGCTGCCCGAACAATTGAGAAGATGTGCTCGGTGGTAGGTTCAGCACCATACCGAAACGTAGGTAAACAGACACCAAACTTCATATCAGTTTCCTTATTGATTTAACTAACTTCCATGACCCTAAAGGTCATGGGATGGATAAATGGTGATTTAGATTGCTGATATCCAGTCGCAGCGTTGCTAAGCTGCTTTAGACATCAGAATTTTTTTGCAGCAGGGCGCTTATCAGTTCAAAAATGCAGAATGGCGCCTGTTTTCTATCAGATTAATGGTAATCAATGTTTACCCACACAGCTTGCATCGGTACGTCACCAGCGTTGCTTAAACGATGTGGAATGGCTGAGCTGAAAATGACGCTGTCACCGGGCGTGAGTAAATATTCATCAAAACCCAACTCGAGCCGTAGTTCCCCTTCAAGAACGAGTCCAAACTCACGCCCAGAATGTCTGCTTTTGGCCGGTCCGGATGTTCCACCTACCTCATAGCGGATCTCAAGAAACTCAAGCCCTGTCTCTTCCTGAGGAGTTAGTCGAGACCAAACAACGCCGCCCATCAGCTCAATCATGGGACGTTGGTCAACGCGAAGAACAAACTTACGATCATTGGGCACTTGTATTAGCTGGGAAGACATCCTTTTTGCCCGCGCTATGTCTTGTGAAGCGCTAAGTTGATCGGATACCATTTCAATGATCCCTGAAGTGTCTTGACCATTATCATCGAGTTGTGCCCAAACATCGTCAGTATGATTGTTGTCTGTGTCTTCTTCGGAAAAAGGAAAGAAATAGTGGACAGGAACAGAAAGCGCCTTAGCGATTTCAAAAAGTGTGACGACCGACGGGTTAGCATGATCGTTTTCGATTTGACTTAGTAAGCTGGCGCTGACATTCGCTTTAGCGGCTAATGCTCTTAAACTAAGATTCTGTTCTTTGCGTGCGGTGCGAAGTCTTTCTCCAATGTTTAGCATGTGCATTTTCTTGGGCTAGAGTCACCTTTCAAAGGGACAAGCTACTTGAAAAATCAACAAGGATGTTACTTAAAATGAGAATTTGTTTAACAATATTAAACAAATTATAGGCAGAATGTTCAGTTTTGTCAACCATTTGTTTTATAATAATGTACATTTTGGGGATTTTTCGAGAATATTTTCTATTTTTGATCGAAATAATGATTCAATGTACAATAAAATTTGACACAAGTGTACAATATATCTATACTTGTTTAAGCAGGGTGAACTACTCGGCCGTACTTAACGGCTCCTACTGCCTTCAATTGACCGTTTGCACTGTGCAGCAAACCTGTCTCGAATTTTTATACAGAGAGTGATCGAAGCTAATACGCGGTGGTGAATCAGCCACCGGCTAGCCACTGCCAATAAAACACAATAACAATTAAAACGGCATTGAGCCTGGGAGAAACGTCTTAATGGATGTAGAACTTGGACTGCACATGTTTGAGCAGATGATCAAGATACGCTTTTTCGAGGAGCGTGTAAATGAGTTATATACATCTGCCAAGATGCCAGGGCTGGCTCATCTTTATATCGGCCAGGAAGCTGTCGCCGTGGGTGTCTGTGAAGCGCTTCTAAATACGGACTATATTACCAGCACACATCGAGGTCATGGTCACTGTCTGGCCAAGGGTGCCCAGGTCAACCGCATGTTCGCTGAGCTGTTGGGTAAAGCCGATGGTTATTGTCGTGGCAAAGGGGGATCGATGCATATCGCAGACCCCGAAACAGGTAACCTGGGGGCGAACGCAATTGTTGGCGGAAGCGCGGGTATTGCCACTGGTGCCGCATTTGCAGCCCGCCGTCTGGGAAACGGCCGTGTGGCTGTTTGTTTCTTTGGCGAAGGTGCGTTGGGTCAAGGCCTCCTCTATGAAACAATGAATTTGGCCTCATTATGGGCATTGCCCGTTCTATACGTCTGTGAAAATAATCTTTATGGTGAATATACCCATTACTCAGAGACGATGGCAGGCGAATTACTAGCACGTGCGCAAGCTTTCGGTATTCGAACACAAGCCGTTGACGGTCAGGATGTGACCAGGGTCTATAAATCGGCCCAACCGCTAGTTGAGCATGCGCGTGCCGGCGAGGGTCCCGCTTTTTTACTGTGTGAAACTTATCGTTTTCATGGACATCATGTCGGTGATATAGACCGTACGTATTACCGATCAAAAGCGGAAGAAAAAGAGTGGCGCGGCAACCGCGATCCGATTCAGTTGTGTGCAGATTGGCTTCTTGCTGAACATAATGTGTCTAACCAACTTCTTTCGGAAATTAGATCAACGGTTCAAAAAGAAGTAGATGAGGCTGTACAGTTTGCCCTTGAGGCTCCATATCCGGCCGTTAGCGAGGTGAGCAAACACATTTATGCATAGTCAACAACTTCTAAATCCAATCCAAACAGCTCAGCGTGAGATGACATTCGGCCAGGCCGTTCGCGAGGCCTTGGCAGAAGAACTGCGGCGCGATCCGGCAGTTTTTCTCATTGGCGAAGATATTGCCGAGGCCGGTACAACTTTCAAGGTGCTTACAGGGTTGGTCGACGAATTTGGCCCGGAACGTATCCTCGACTCACCGATATCGGAAGCCGGCATCACGGGTTTGGCTGTCGGCGCCGCGGTGGCCGGGATGCGTCCCGTGGTGGACATCATGTTTGGTGATTTTGTGACGCTGACGATGGATCAAATGGTTAATCAGGCAGCAAAGATTCATTATATGTCAGGTGGAAAGCTGCATGTTCCCATGGTTTTGCGGACCACATTGGGAGCCTCGCGGCGCTCTGGTGCGCAGCATTCACAATCACTTCATAGCTGGTTGAGTCACATTCCGGGGCTAAAGGTGGTTGTACCTTCCACACCTTATGATGCGAAAGGTCTACTTAAGACAGCTATACGGGATGATAATCCAGTAGCATTTTTCGAGGACAAGATGCTTTATCAGAGCAAAGGTCCTGTCCCTGATGAAGAGTATGTCATCCCATTTGGGTTGGCTGATATCAAACGAATTGGTTCCGACATCACCATGGTTGCCACGAGCAGCATGGTCCAGGTCGCACTGGAAGCAGCGGAATCACTTGTCGAGTTTGGGATTGAGAGCGAGGTCATTGATCCGCGCACGACTATCCCTCTGGATAAGAATACCCTGATCCAATCCGTTATAAAAACCAGTCGAGTTATTGTAATTGATGAAGGGTATGAACAATATGGAGTAACAGCTGAGCTGGCCTCTGTCATCGCCGACGGCGCTTTCTATTACCTGGATGCGCCGGTCAAGCGGTTGGGCGCCATGAATGTGCCTATCCCATTCTCGCCTGTGCTTGAGGATCTCACCATTCCCACAGCCGGCGACGTCGTCGAAATGGCGAAGAGCTTGTGTCAGCGCCAATAACAAAAGGGGAAACAACGGTATGGCATTGAAAACTTTTGGACTTATGGGTGTCGATTGGGAAGAGCGGACAAATTTTGACCGGCTGCGAACGGAGCGCCTGGATCGGATTAAAGCCGTTCTATCAAAATCGGAGATAGGTTCATTACTCTGTTTCGATATGAACAACATCCGCTATATTACGTCAACGCATATTGGGACGTGGGCTATGGACAAACTCTCCCGATTTTGTCTTCTGCCACAAAACGATGACCCCATTAATTGGGATTTTGGCTCTGCCGCCCGCCATCATGAACTTTACTGCCCCTGGTTGGGCGATGGCCGATCCCGTGCCGGTATCTCAACACTTCGCGGGGCTATGTCCCCAGAGTCAGGGCGAGCGGAGGATGTGGCACGTAAGATTCGTCAAGAACTGGAAGAACGAGGGTTGGCAAACGAACCAATTGGTGTTGATGTGGTCGAACCGCCGGTTCTTTTTGCCCTGCAAGCGGAAGGATTACAAGTGGTTGATGGCCAGCAACTCATGCAAGAAGCCAGAGTTATAAAGACTCAGGATGAGATAACGTTATTGAATACGGCCAGTATGATGGTCGATGCTGCTTATGAGAAGTTGTATGAAACGATGCGCGCTGGTATGAGCGAGAGTGAATGCGTTGCCTTAGTAAGCCAATTGCTCTATCAACTTGGCTCAGAGCAGGTCGAGGGGGTCAATGCGATTGGCGGTGAAAGGTGCAACCCTCATCCCCACGTGTTTAGCGACCGCATTTTGCGCCCGGGAGATCCTGTTTACTTCGATATTCTACACAGTTATATGGGCTATCGGACCTGTTATTATCGTACCTTCGCCATTGGCAGCGCATCTCAAGCGCTCATTGAAGCCTATAAACGATGCCGTGATTACCTGGATGCGGCCATCGATCTGATTCGTCCAGGGGTAACTACAGCTGAGGTCGTGAGCGTTTGGCCTAAGGCTCAGGAGTTTGGTTTTCCGGATGAGGAGTCTTGTTTCGGTTTGCAGTATGGCCATGGTATTGGACTGTCTATTTGGGAAAAACCCGTTTTCAGCCGCCTTGTCTCTCTTGACCACCCCGAAACGATAAAAGCAGGCATGGTCTTTGCCCTTGAGACCTTCTGGCCGGCATCCGATGGTTGGTCGGCTGCTCGCATTGAAGAGGAGCTTGTGGTGACTGAAGACGGCTGTGAAATTATTAGCCGCTTCCCGGCCGAGGAACTGATTGTTTCCGGGGGTCGATATCAAACGGCCACAGGTCAATTGGCACTATCAACCCCAAATTGGCTCCGTGCACACAATCACCAAGACGGGTTGGCAACTCAGGTAGCAGACTCTGCACATGCTTCGGCAAAGCGTTCTACCGACGGGCAAGGGACATAAGAGGTCTGCTTTGCCCACGAACGTTATTATGCCTGCGCTTGGTATGGCGCAAGAAACTGGAACTTTAATTCGTTGGTTGAAGGTTGAAGGAGAGCAGGTTGAGAAGGAAGAGCCGATCATGGAGATCGAAACCGATAAAGTAACGGTGGAAATCGAGGCTCCGGCCACTGGCATCCTGAGCCATGTGACGGCCGATGCGGGTGATGTCGTGCCGGTGGGGCAGACCGTTGCACTCATTCTCGCACCTGGTGAATCAGCCCCCACTCCGAAGTCCTTTCATAGTCGGGCAACGACCATATCAGATAGATCCAGCATTCCTGCTTCTAGTAAACCGCATTTGGCCAATATCAGCTCAAGTCCTGTGGCCACACGCATGATGGCTGAACATGATCTCAACCCGGCTTTGGTTAAGCCTGACGGCGGCCAGATTAAGAAGGAGGATGTTGCAGCTTACCTGGCCCGGCGGATAATTCCTGCTCCACGCCCATCATTGCCGGCAGCCTCGCCAAAGGCACGGAGGCTGGCCATTGAACGCAATCTTC
Organism: Anaerolineae bacterium; assembly: GCA_028277515.1. The sequence continues at coordinate 42,587 of JANQGC010000253.1, read as the reverse complement.
AACTGGATAGTATACAGGGTTCCGGACCAAATGGTGCCGTGCTGGCAGCCGATTTGGATACGGCCCATCATTCCGATTCCATGATGCCGGCAGCAATTCCGAGCACAGCCTCTGCCGCCAAATCAGAAATGGGGAACATATGGCGAGTGATGGCGGAACGTACAACCCAAAGCTGGACGACGGTCCCCCATTTCTATCTAATGCGCGAGGTGTCGGCCGACCGCTTACAAGCATGGCGGTCTATCATGCTTAACCAGTCGTCGGTGAAGGTTACTTTTACCGACCTGCTGGTTCGCCTCGTAGCCCTCTCCTTACGCCGGCATCCCCGGCTAAATGCGCAGTGGGTTAACAACTCTATTGTGGAAAATTCGGCCGTTCACATTGGCCTCGCCACCGGTATAGATGAGGGGCTTGTTGTGCCGGTCATCCATGACGCTCACACATTGAGTGTGCCTGCCATTGCCGAGCGGCGGGCCAATCTGGTTGCTCGGGCGCGCGACGGTACTCTGCGCCCTGAAGAAGTTACGGGGGGTACATTTACCATTAGCAACCTGGGCATGTATGGCATCGACAGTTTCCAAGCTGTCATCAATCCGCCTCAAGCCGCCATATTGGCTGTCGGGCGAATTGCGGACCGCATCATACCTGTTGATGGCCAACCTGTGGTTCGACCGATGATGGTGCTTAACTTATCATGCGATCATCGGGTGGTCGATGGCGCACGCGCGGCGCAATTCCTGAACACATTGGCTCAGCTTATTGAAGAGCCTTTGACTGCCCTTTGAGTCGGGTGATTGGCCGTCGTATTTTGACTGTAAAATAAATTGGGTTCAAGATCGTTAAATTAAAAAGGAGTTTTCGGATGGCTAATATTGTAGAGATTGCGGGCATGAAAGTTGAGCCAGGAACACGAGCTTTTGGCTCATTACCAATTGCTAACCGGCCGGCAACTGACTTGAATTTACCTATCACGGTTGTCAATGGTGCTGAGGATGGACCCACTATGTCTATTACGGCCGCGGTTCATGGCGCTGAGTATGCCGGTGTGGTTACCTGTATGCGTCTGGGTCAAGAGATTGATCCCAAGGAGTTGAGCGGTACGCTTATTCTCGTTCCGGTAGTGAATCTCCCGGCATTTGAAACACGCACCCCCTTTGTCAATCCCATTGATGGCCAGAACGTTAATCGTGTTTTTCCCGGCAACAGATACGGTACAGTGAGTGAACAGATTACTTACACTATCTACAATGACATCATCAAACGCTCGGACGTATATATGGATCTACACAGCGGCGATCTAATTGAAGAGATCCCTCCCCATACCTGCTGCCAGCGCGTGGGTAACGAGCCGGTCGATCAGCTTTCAGAAAAATTAGCCCGTTTGTTTGATATTAAGCTCTTGAACATTATGGGCAAAGGAATTGACGATCTGAGCGCTTCAGAAGACGAACAAGGCACCTACTTCGCAGGATTGCAATCCGGATTAACCAGCGTAGGCAACGCAGCACTGGCCGGTGTGCCCTCAGTGCTCATTGAGGCCGGCGGCGCCGGCACATTGGACCCTGAGATCGTGGAGATGGAAATTAAAGGGATCAAAAACTGTATGCGCTATATGGGCATGCTCGAAGGCGAAGTCCAAGATAATATCGAGCACGAAGAATGTTATGGGATGTATATAATGAAGTCTAGCTTTGGCGGTATGTTTTTTCCGGATGTGACTGTCGGCGACTATCTTCGTGTTGGCGACCGCATCGGGGAAATGCAAAACCTGCATGGTGAGGTTATCGCCACATTTTCTTCGCAATTAACTGGCGTTGTGCTCATGATGTACACTACTCCTGTTCGCACATCAGGAGAAACGGTTCTAATCATGGGTAAAATGGATGAGATACCGGAATGAAGGTTGGTGAGTAGCCAGGCAGCAATAAGGATCTGAGTGTGACATTACTGCAAGTCAACAATCTCCATGTCGAGTATCGCGTCCAATCAAAGTGGATGACGGCGGTTCATGATGTTAGCTTCTCGGTCGAGCGCTCAGAAACCTTGGGAATCGTTGGTGAATCGGGATGCGGCAAGAGTACACTGGCTTTCTCACTTATGCGCCTCCTGCCACCGAACGCCCGAATCGAAAATGGCCAGATCATTCTTAATGGCCAGGACATCGCTCAGATGTCAGAGGATGAGTTGCGGGTTGTCCGCTGGAATAATATATCCATGGTTTTTCAAGCGGCCATGAATTCGCTCAATCCCGTGATGCGCGTTGGCGACATAATGAGCGAAGCATTGTTGAACCACCAGAAGCTGCCGTCGGCAGAAGTCCAGCGCAAGTGTGAAGAGCTGTTTGAAATGGTCGATTTAGAACGGCGTATATTGCGGAGATATCCTCATGAACTGAGCGGTGGGATGAAGCAGCGTGTTGTCATTGCCATGAGCTTATTATGTGATCCCGATCTGCTTATAGCTGATGAACCAACAACAGCGTTGGATGTTGTGGTCCAAAGTCAAATTCTTGGCCAACTCAAGACTCTAGCCAAGGAATTAGACATTGCCCTCATTGTCATCTCCCATGATTTGGGTGTAATTGCAGATACATGCGATTCTGTAGCCGTCATGTACGCCGCTCAAATCGTAGAATATGCTGATGTTTACACGATTTTCAAAGAACCTCGCCACCCATATACCATTGGATTGATGAAATCTATCCCCAATTTGTTTGGGCCAAAGCAGGAGTTGGTATCGGTGCCTGGCTCCCCACCCAACTTGCTGGATCCCCTGCCCCCCTGTCGTTTTGAGTCTCGTTGTGTATTCACGATGCCTTTATGCCAGACAACTAAACCACCAATCGTGGAACTCTCAAAGCAGCATATCTCACGATGTCATTTTGCTGCCGATCCCCGGATACTTGCTCCTATTAGCAGCGTTGAGGAAGCGGAATGAGCGAAATTCCGGATGTCCATGTTCGCACAGAAGGACTTACCAAGCGTTTTGATGCGCGGCGCACTATTGGCCAAACTGCCCGTGCAGAAGCGCCTGATTTTACCATTGCTGTCGATCATGTAAATTTGCTCATTGAGCGTGGAGAATGCATGGGATTGGTTGGCCAGAGTGGCTCCGGCAAGACGACGCTGGGTATGATGCTTGCCTTACTGGAGAAACCAACTGGAGGAAGAATCTTGTTTGATGATGTGGATATCTCAGGGCTGAGCGGGCGACGTCTTCGCGATTTCCGCCAGGTTGTGCAGGTCATTTTCCAGGATCCCTACGATTCCCTTAATCCACGATACCGGGTTCAGGATACCGTGCTTGAGCCGCTGGCCATTCACCGGATTGGCCATCGACATGAGCGACACGGGAATGTGATTGCAACAATTGAGAAAGTTGGGCTGCGGCCGGCCGAAAAATACCTGACCAAATATCCTCATGAATTGAGCGGTGGGGAGCGCCAACGTGTGGCCATTGCCCGCGCTATCATTCTCAACCCCACCTTTTTGGTGGCGGATGAACCTGTGTCGATGCTCGATGTTTCAGTACGTGCAGCCATTCTTTCCCTCATGCGCACCCTTCAGGACGAGCTAGGTCTCACTTATCTCTTCATCACTCATGACTTATCAGTGGCTCGTTATATGTGCAATCGCATCGCCATCATGTATGAGGGCCGAATTGTGGAATATGGACCGACGGATCAAGTGCTACATAATCCGCTTCATCCGTATACGAGACGTCTTATCAACTCCGTCCAGGTTGCCGATCCAACCGTCGAGCGGCCCGTGGATGAGGAATGGACATTCTCCTTTGATCACAGTGAGATGCCAAAGCCCTTAGTAGAAGTTGAACCCAATCACTTTGTGGCTGAAGATCCTTTATCTAAGTTGCCGGAAAACAAGGTTTCAAAAAATGGCTCCACTGACCGTACGCTAGAAATCAAGAAATAGTCAAACAAGGAAGAAAAAATGTCAATTACAATAAACGAGCGATCACGACTAGATATGATTTTGGATCGGGGTGTTGTACGTGTTGGCGTCCGTTGGTCGCCAAGTGCAGAACAATATCTTGATCCCGACACGGGCGAGCCGTCCGGCATTGTTGGTAAGTTGGGAGAGCAGTTAGCCTCGGATCTGGGAGTCCAGGTAGAGTTTGTCGACCTGGCCTGGGCAGATCATATTCCCGCTCTCCTAGATGGCCGAATCGACATCTGTATGAAGCATACCAATACACCGCAGCGGGCACTTGAGGTGGAGTTCTCAACAGGCCGCGTGTTGAACTATGAGGGGAAGATTGTCTTGCGCAAGGATAGCACCGTGAAATCTGAGAGTGACATCAACCATCCGGATCGCTCTATTTCGTGTGGGCGCGGCGACTCGCAGGAGGAACAAATCCGCCAACGCTATCCAAAGGCGCAGATCAAATATTATCCAAACACCGAACGAGCGTTGGAAGCGGTGGATTTAGCTGAGGTTGATATTACGTTGAGTGATCAGGCTGTGCCTAATTTCTTGAAGCTGCACCCTGACTGCACAGTTCTTAAAGATGAAGAAGGCCGGCCGGTTATCACCTCAATTGATTATTCTCATCCAGCCGTCAAGCCTGGGGATCAACGATTCTTAAACTGGATAAATAATTGGATGGACTTTCATACGGTTCAGGGCACAATCAAACGCTTTAAGCAGCAAGCCTATCATGAATTTGAAGGCAAGTTTGACCGGTTCTTTGAGAAATCATAATGCACCTCATGTTGAGTCCAGCTTCTAGGAGTTGATAAGCATGCCAACATATGTTATTCGGCGCCTTTTGCAGATCGTCCCCACGATTGCGGCGATTATACTGATAAACTTCATGCTGATCCGGCTTGCCCCGGGCGATCCTGCCCGGGTGATGGCCGGTGAAATGGCAACGCCTGAAAATGTGGAGGCTATTCGTGTTGCCTTTGGGCTGGACCAACCATTAGGAACGCAGTTTCTCATCTATATACAGAAGTTATTCAACGGTGATCTGGGCTATTCCTACAACTATCTGACACCTGTTTCAGAGTTAATCTGGGAACGGCTGCCGCAAACATTAATCCTAATGGTTTCCGCCAGTTTGTTATCTATCATTCTGGGTACTTTAATAGGGGCCTATTCGGCCGGCCGATTTCCCTCCCGAACCGACTCGACTATTTGGATCACCTCCCTTGTTTTCTATTCCATGCCCATATTTTGGTTTGGTTTGCTCTTGATTCTGGTGTTCTCACGAACGCTTGACTGGTTCCCATCTAGCGGCATGTCTGACATTATCGCCAAGCATACGGGCATTCGCTATTATGCTGACGTATTGTGGCACGCCGTGCTGCCAATATTGGCGTTGACTGCCTTCAATCTGCCCATCTTTGTGCGAATCACGCGCGCCAGCGTGATTGAAACAATGGGCGAGGATTACATCACCACGGCGCGGGCATTTGGGCTAAGCGACAATCGGGTCTTCTTTCGCCATGCGCTGCGAAACGCACTCTTACCGACGGTGACTGTCGCCGGCCTGACACTGGGCTTCATTTTAACTGGAGCAGTGCTCACAGAAACTGTATTTAGCTGGCCGGGCATTGGGCTGTTGCTTTGGCAGGCTATCGGCAATAGGGATTACCCGACACTGATGGGTATTTTTCTCTTTGCATCGGCCGCGGTGGTAATTGCCAGCTTCATTACAGACATGGTCTATATGTATCTGGATCCTCGAGTGAAATTTAGTAATGAGTAGCAGAACTGACGCTGAAATCAACGACACCCAGGTCCCCTCAACTAACTTTCGGCTCGCGACGCGCCTCCGTCAACTGCTGGAAAGTTTGTCGAATTTCTGGGCACAGTACAAAACGAACAAAACCGCTGTATTAGGCGTCGTCATTGTCCTGGGCGCTATACTCATCTCTCTTTCCGCCGATCTAATTGCCCCTCATGATCCATTTGAATTACTGGATGACACACTCCACCCGCCAAGCTCAAGCTACCCTTTGGGAACGGATCAAATTGGCCGGGATGTGCTGAGCTGGTTGATTCACGGAACCATTGTTTCAATGGCATTCGGCTTTGGTGTAGCAGGCATATCGTTGGTGATTGGTATCATCGCAGGGGCTATTCCCGCTTATGTGGGTGGCTGGCTTGATGACCTCGTCTCGCGAATTGTCGAGATATTTCTGATGATTCCGCAGTTTGTACTCATCGTTACTGTGGTGGCTCTGTTCGGTAACAACATCCTTTATACAATGATCGTTGTTGGTTTAACGCTTTGGCCATCTAATGCTAAGATTGTTCGTGCGCAGGTATTGACATTGAAAACTCGCACATTTGTGAAAGCGGCCGTCGCCTCCGGGGCTGGACATCCGCGCATTCTGGTCCGACATATTCTACCAAACGGTCTCTATCCCGTTATCGCCAACTCTACACTGCAGATGGCTTATGCCATTTTGTTTGAAGCGTCGTTGAGCTTTCTTGGCCTGGGTGACCCCAACCACGCTAGCTGGGGGCAAGTCCTATCCGCCGGAAATGTGCACCGCTCCGCCTGGTGGCTGTCAGTTTTTGCCGGACTGGCAATCCTGATTCTTGTTTTAGGTTTCAATCTGATTGGTGATGGCGTACAGCATGTGCTCAGCCCGCGACAGCGAGTAAAGCGCGAGTAGGTTTGTGCGCTCCATAGAAAAGACACCGGTTGGAAACCATCCAGTGTAAGAAGACTCTTTTTTTCTCAGTGTTTCTCGAAATGTGCTGGTGGATAAATTCTTGATTTCCTGGATTCGTTCCTCAAGATTTCGCTATTGAGGGGATGCAAACCTTTCTCATGAGAAAGGGGGTTTCTCGTTAGCTTACAACTTTTTATATATCCTCCCCACCAAACGTGCGACTTGACTTAATACTACTTTAATTTTCTCCAAGGTAGAATAGTCGGGAGTATTTTGTTTGTAGACAACTGTACTTATTTTGCAATAAGGATATTGTTATTGGAAGCAAGAGTGCTAATCTGTATGTATTGAGAGTTTGAGGATTAGACATGGTAACAAAACTGAACGTGGCAATACTTGATGATCATCAGCCTTCTATTGATGGTTATCGATATCGGTTAGAAAACGTGCCGGATATAAGCATTGCCGCAGTTGCACGAACTGGTGAAGAACTTGAAATATCGCTTGCGGAAAATCGGATTGATATTCTTCTATTAGATCTAGATGTCCCGACTTCTGCTTGTAACTCTAATCCATATCCAATTCTATACGTTCTGCCTCAGCTTTTGAGACAATATCCGGAGCTGAACGTTTTAATAATTTCAATGCATTGCCAGCGCACACTCATAAGGATAGCCATGGATGCGGGCGCTAAAGGATTTATTGTCAAAGACGATTATCAAGTTCTGGAGGATTTGGAATCCGTTGTTCGCTCAGTATCACGGGGAGGGGTTCATTTAAGTCAACAAGCCCACCAATTGTTTTTGAGTGGGGCTAATTCAAAACCCGCTCTAACGACTCGTCAGCTAGAAGCTTTATCTCTTTGTGCTGCTTATCCTGATGTACCTATGACTGAACTGGCAAAAATGCTAAATATCGCTCATTCAACATATCGTAATTTAATGAGAAGGGTATATTCTCAATTAGGTGTAAAGACGCGAGCATCTGCGGTTGCTAAGGCTCGTCTTCTCGGTTTAATTACCCCGGAAGAAGAGTTCGGTTTTCACGATGACGGTTGATTGAAAATGGTCTGGCCACAAATCTTTGACATATTCCGTTGGGATGAAGGGAAGATGACTGCTCCAATCCCCGATTACTTTTCAAATCAACTTTGATTTTTCCAACAATCTATTCACTGGCTCAATGACGGTCTGAAGCAATCCTGATAGCTGCTGTCGATGTATGAGTGAAGTAGATTCCAGCAGCTTTTGCATCTTATTGTGCCGCTCAATAAGATGGGCAATGGAATAGCTGATGGCACCACAACGAATTAAAATAGTTTGTGCCTCTCGCAATGCGTCCGGGTTAGTAATTTCCGAGCGCAAATTGATAAAACGCTCCCGCTCCGGATGCTTGACAACTTGAGCAAATAATAATGGCAGTGGTAAGCGCCCCATTATCCAATCAGGGTTTGCAGGTACAGCTAGAACATCATTAATATCATCATGGATCTGGATCATTTCCCCATACAATTCACCTAGATGTCGGATGTTTTTTGTTACAATTTCTGTTGCCTGTCCCAGAAGAGCGCCAATATAAAATGCTGTGCTGAAAAAAGGCGTGCTTTTAGTACGTACTAGTTTCCAATAATCCAATTCATTGCTGGGATTATGAATGTCAAGATGTTGCCCGAAAGTCGTTGTAAGTAGCATTTGGTTTAAGTGTTGGAGAATAAGCAATTTGGTTTGTGGTTTCGCATCACACTTTGAGACAGCATCAAGACCAACAGCTTGGAAACCGGCCGCAAGATTGGCAGTTTGAGCCGTTCCAAGGTTATGATATTCACCACGCGGATCTTCATCAAGTAGGTCATCAATAAGTAAGATACTGATTTGTAGGCAAGCGATTGCGGCCGCGCCCGGCACTGCTTCCTCTAATTCCCCCCCAACAGCTTCACAAGTAACAAATGGTAATTGCCAATTGTGTGGTTTGTTAGCTCTGGCCCTATTAATGAGCTTTTGCATATAAGGCCATTCTTGAGTGGGGAAAAGACTACTCAGATAAGATGCTGTTGCTTCATAAATGTTCATTGTTATCTCCAGAAAGGACTGGCCAACAATTTGTCGGCCAGCCCTTTCACTTTGCTTGAACGCAAAAAAACTAGCAGGCTATTTTTTTAGCCCCACATGCTCCATGTAAGTTCGCTAGTGAGCAACGCCAGTTCTTTAAGATTCATATGTGTTACATTTACAAGATCACCTATAGGGATGCTTGTAGAATGATCTTCTGAATTGAGCTGCACATAGAAAGCTTCCATATTTGCTAACATTTTAAATTTCTCCTTTTTACACTAATACATTTATTCACTTATTTGGTTAGAATTGGTTAGATAAACCTATTACTGATAATTATCACCTCCTTAGTTCCTTGCCTTTAATCAATGTGGTGGATAAGTTAAGTTATGAAAATATTGAGTGCCGCATCAAAATTCCAAAACCCAGTCGATTCAGGTATTACTTTATTCACTTTGCTTATTTTAGTTGGTTACACTTTTGCCAAGTTTTGGGTTGTTCCATATGCAGGTATTTACATCAACAGTGCAACGGGACAAGTTGAAACTGTCTACACAGTGTCCAACCCGAAACAGATTATTGAAGAAGGTGACCTCATTGTTAGTGTCGGAGATGTCAACTGGAAATCCGATTTTCGGCCAAACTTGTACCGACTGCTCTTTGAAGATGCTGTACCTGGTCAAACCATACCTATTTCGGTAATACGTGATGGGGAGATAAAGGATATAGAGTGGGAAATTCCAGGTATAAACTCCAATGAGGTATGGGGAAGAGTTATTGACATTTGGTGGTTAGCTTATTTTTTCTTTTTTGCTGGTGTGGCTACGTTTATTCTGATTCGTCCAAAAGATCTTCGATGGTGGCTGCTGATTCTTTTTTATTATTTAACAGCTATCTGGCTAATAGCTGGAACCGTATCAAGCCACCATGTTTGGCTGAGTGCCATTGTAATGCGTTCCGTACTTTGGCTATGCATCCCCGTTTACTTGCATCTTCACTGGGTTTTTCCCGTTCCACTTAAAAAATTGCCGGTTTATATATGGATTTTTTTGTATCTAGGTGGGATAGCTCTTGCGGTCTCTGAATGGTTATTGTTACTTCCACTTAATGCCTACTTTATTGCCGCATTAATAGCCTTAGGCGGAACGGTTTTGCTAATTATCTTGCATTACTTCTTGCAGCCGAGTTATCGCTCGCCCATAAAATTACTTGTGGTTACTTTATTATTCGCTATTGTTCCTCTTCTCATCGTTTTTGTCATTAGCTTTTTTTATATTCAACCACTTACAGGGGCATTAGCTTTGTTAACATTGCCTGCATTACCTGCTGTTTATTTTTATACGGCTTATCGGCGTCCAACCGGGTGGCTTGAATTAAGAACAAACCGAATTGCTACCTACTATTTGTTTCTTTTGTTGCTCATTATCTTAACCATTTTTATGAGCCTCATTGTTAGGCTTCAGAATTTGCCGGAGAACTCAATTATTTTCAATGCAATAATCGTCCTGGTAGCTAGTCTAATAACGGCTTTTGGGTTCCGCCCTTTCCAGCGTTTTGTTGAAAGAAAGTTGTTGGGAATACCTGTTCCATACGATCAAATCGTTGAGCACTTTACAACCCACATCGTTACAAGTTCCACCAGACAACAATTGGTTCAAACAGTTAAAGAGGAAATTGTCCCGAGTTTATTAATTAAACAATCCGTTTTACTTCTTTTAAAAGACCAGGGCCATTGTGATGTTTTATATGTTGATGGTGTAACCAAAGCAGATGTTCCAACTCGTCTGGGATTCTCACCGCTTGATAAAGACTTTGACGAACATATACAGTCCAGAATAACGGCCATTGTTTCCTGGGCGTATCTTGTAATACCATTACGAATTGAAAATAAACTGATCGGTTTATGGCTCCTGGGAAAACATGATCCTGATGATGAGTACCGGCAAGAAGAAATAACGCTTCTAAAATTACTGGCAAACCAGATCAGCATTGCGCTTACCAATATTCAACAATCGGAACAGCTACATGCTTTATACAAGAACAGTATAGATCATCAAGAAGTGGAAAAGGCTAATCTTGCACGATTGCTGCATGATGAGATATTGAACAATCTTGCTTTGCTATCGAAAGCAGTTTCAGCTGAAAATCCTCATCTTGAGTCTATATATCAATCCCTTGTTACACGCATCAGGCAAACTATGGTTACATTAAGACCTAAATTATTGGATTTTGGTCTTTGGGCAGCCTTAGATGAGTTAATTGATAACTTAAATCAACTGCACCAGGATGAAGTTGCGATCACATTTGACGTCAATTACTCAATAGTGCGTTATAGCGTCGAAGTCGAGCAGAATATGCTCCGAATCGTTCAGTTAGCTATTGAGAATGCTTTAGACCATGCTGAAGCCCATATCATCCAAGTACAAGGACAACTAGAATCCGGATATATCCAATTCACTGTAGCCGATGATGGGGTAGGATTTGCGATTGATGGCCAACTTAATTTCAATCAATTGCGCAACAACAATCATTTTGGTTTAGCCCATATGCATGAGCGTGCTTCCTTTATTGATGCCGCACTGCAAGTTGACTCAATACTAGGAAAGGGCACATGTATCAGCTTATCATGGCAAGCAGCTAATCAAGCCAATAAAATTTGATAATAGTGAGTGCGAGTTGGGTCTATTCAATTGGTAAAGTTCAAACTTGGCTTCAGGATATGAAAATCAGCAAGATTTGTGAATGCTCAAAAGTGTAGAAAATAGTACGAATTTGGAGGATTTGACCTTATTCAACGGTTAAGAGTGTTAAATGAGCGATTTTGGCACGAGATTGAAAGAACATCGGTTGAGAACCAAAGACCCAATGCCGACTACCCGTAATTACTTAACCCAATCTCGCCTTGCTGAATTATTGGATATAGGTGTTAGTGGAAAATTAATTGGCCACTGGGAATCTGGGGAAAGAAAGATAAAACATACGGATCGATTTATCTTAGAGACATTGATTAAAGTACTTTTTCGATGTAGTGGGATCCAATCACTTAAAGAGGCAAATGAATTATTACAATTAGGATTTTATAGTCCTTTATCGGGTGATGAAATTCAAAAAATTAATCCTCAATGGTTTGTCGAGCGTGAGAGAACTAATTCTGAAGCAATTAAGTCTTTTGGTATTATCTTTGCTTGGAACATAATTATTGATTGGTTAGATAGTATTTTTAATTGGTCACAGGCAGATGCCCATGCGAGGACTAGTTGGGCCGGCATGACCATCTGGTCCATCTCATCCTTAACTGATCGGTTCTCTACCGATAATCTTTTTGCCTTTTTAAGCTTCATTTTTATGTGGATAGCTGCAGCGTGGTCTTTGGTTCCAATCTTGCAATGGCCGCTAACAACTGTTCCTATTCGCCTACAGGCCACCTTAACTTTTGCAGCCGCCTGGATTGGATTACCCTTACTCATTGCCTTGTTTACGGAAGCCGATACAAGTGCCAACATGGAAAAAGGTGAGAAACCCAAGGTTGTCCTCTTTATGTTGAAGTATACAGGCGCTTTAGTCGGGTTTAATGTGATGATTTTGGTACTCCTTTTTGTGGCGATTGGTTGGTATTATCTTACGTTGCCATCAATGGTGTGGGTCTGGCGTTTTGCAGTTTTATTGCCAATGGTTATGGGAATTATTGGTGCTAAGCGCATACCGGCCGATCGTCTCAAGATGTATGGAGGATCTTTAAGAGTCCATCCAGCTGATAAATGGTTCTTGGTTGTATTCTTCTTTGCTGGACCCTTGGTGGGCGCAGCACTCTTTTGGTGGTATCCATTTTTCGCTAATCCTGCAACGGGGACAAGTTTTTTGCTCCTCCTCATCGGGATTATCCTGTGGTATCGACAAAAACAACGACCCTTACATGAACCTGTCTTGATCTTCCTCTTGGGCTTTGTCATTCCTCTGGCGATCTTATGGCTCCTGATTTTTCTTTTCCCAATTGAGAATCCACCTATATTTCCTGACAGCTTCAATGATATTCTTGTCATTGCCCTGGTATTTTCCTATTTTCTGAGCTTTTCAACACTTTGGATAACATTACAATTGCGAAACCCGGCTAGGTTAACACTTATGGGAGCTGTTGGTTTCTTGATAACAACGCTCCTCTTATTGGGTGTAATTCAATTAAATGCCTTTTGGGGACTTATCGCCGTGGGTTTTACTGTTGCTTTTTGGTTTTTTGGGGGCAAACGTCGATTTCAGGAATATTTATGGATTCACCCTGCTTTTACCTGGCTCGTTGTCACGAGTGGGTTTTCCCTGTATATACTAACTAGAAATTTGGTTCCAATTTGGTTGAATCTGTTGAGTTTTGTTGTAGTTGCAATTGGCCTGATTGTCTGGGGATATCAACCAAAGCGTCCGACCACATAAGAAATTGACCCTTGCCTTAATCAAAGTCTTATGTTACACTAATGTTACATATGAACAATTAGTGAACATATGAACATTCGGGAGTTTTGACTTGTCTTCCTCATCCGCGCAGAGCAACAATTCGAGTAAATCTCACTTAATTACGCGTGTAGCCTGGCTTTACTACATGGAGGAGTTGACGCAGAAGGAAATTGGTGGCAGGCTGGGAATTTCTCGCATAAAAGTAAACCGCCTGTTGCAACAGGCCAGGCAAGATGGGACTGTCCAAATTACCGTCAAGGCGCCTGGGGCGACGTTTTTCGCAGAAGAACAAGCGCTTTGCCGAGAGCTTGGGTTACAAGACGCGTTTGTGGTCCCACATGCCGAGCCTGGTGAGCCTCTCTATTTCTCCCTGGCCCAAGGCGCCTCCGAATGGCTGCTCCCAAAGTTGGAGCCTGACCTGCGAATTGGAATGGGGTACGGCCGTACGCTTTCCCACCTCCCCCTCGTTACTCGTTCGGATAAAAAAGTCGATTGCCTCTTTTCTGAAGTCGTCGGAGGTCTGGGCGATCAGGATTCCGGTTTTGCTCCCTATAACGTGGTGTCTAAGATGGCGGAGCAGGTTGGTGGTCGAGTCAATTACGTATATGCACCCTCGATTGTTTCCTCCGAAGAAGTCTGCCAAAACTTCCTAAATGAAGGGACGATTGCCCGTTCGTTAGAGGTGGCACGGGGAAGTGATATTCTTCTCCACGGTGTCGGCCCGGTTGATAAATCATCTCTGCTATATCTGCATAACTACCTGGATGAGAAAGACATCGCAAAACTAACAAACCTGGGGGCAGTTGGTGATACGTTGGGCCGGTATTTTGATGCCGCAGGAAAGGATGTAGCCAATTCTCTGGATGGGCGAATTGTGGGCATTACCCTGGATGATATTCGCCAGATCCCCATGAGGGTCATGGTAGCGGGAGGCGCCGAAAAGGTACCGGTTATTCGCGCCGCTGTAAAGGGTGAATTATTGAATGTATTGATTACAGATCATGTGACGGCGCGTGAGTTGCTTGAAGGGGGTAAATAATGATTAGAGACTATTTGACGGAAGACGTTATTGAACTACAGGTAGAAGCAGACGATTGGGAAGCAGCGGTCACTGCGGCAGGCCATCTACTTGTATCAACCGGGAAATGTACACCGGCCTATGTTCAGGCCATGATTGATGCCGTCCATCAGATGGGACCGTATATGGTTTTGGCGCCAGGATTGGCCCTGGCTCATGCTCGTCCGGAAGATGGCGTCTTAGACATGGGCATTAGTCTGATCACGCTGGCAACGCCAGTTGAATTCGGTTCAAAAGCCAACGATCCCGTATCGTTGGTGCTGGCGTTTGGAGGTACTGACAGTAAGAGTCACATTGGTCTTTTGTCGGCTTTGGCTCAATTCCTAGAAGACGATGCCAGGAGAGAAAAATTGGCTGAAGCGGGGACGATTGCCGATGTATGGCAAATTATCGATGAGTTTGAATCAAAATAAGGGGTTTTGACATGAGAATTATGGTTGTTTGTGGATTCGGTTTGGGGTCTAGCATGATCTTGAAACTCAAGCTTGACCAGGTTCTGAAGGATAGTGACATCCAGGCAGATACGTTCTGTGCAGATATGACGACTGCCATGAGCGAAAACTTCGATATGGTATTTACATCGAATGACCTGGCGAAGCGGTTTGAAAATATACCGGAACCTGTCATTGTCATTAACAATTTCCTCAATAAAGATGAAATTCGCGAGAAAGGACTCGACACTGTTAAGGAATTGGTTGACACTGGAAAGTGAGCCATGTCTGTTTATTACGGAGCTTCATACTCACCTTTAGTTTTCCCGGAATCTGAATGGGCAAATGAACTGCGCCATATGCAAACGGCAGGCATGAATTTGCTGCGGATTGGCGATGTTCATGGTTCCTGGGATCGGATAGAGCCACAGGAGAAACAGTACCAGTTAGATGTTCTTGAACGTTTCTATGTGGTTGCAGCCAAGTTTGATATTTCCATCTTACTCAGTACCGGCGCATCCTGCCCTCCGCTCTGGCTGGCAACAAAACACCCCGATGTGGTTATTCTTTCCAATTCAGGCCAACGTTATCCGATGGCGGCTTCGTACCATTGGGCGTGCATTCACCACCCTGCCTTTCGTGAGGCATCTGACAGGTACCTGGATACGCTTGTCGATTTTGCTCTGGCTCAACCAAATCATTTTGGCTGGCAAATCAGCAACGAGATTGGATTTCCGTTCTTACCAACGTTTCAGAAGGCTGAATTAGAGCTTTATTGCTACTGCTCACATTGCCGCCAGGAATTTCGCCAATGGGTGCAGGATAAATACCAGGCTTTGGAAGCCGTGAACGAGGCATGGATGTGGGGAACGACGGCATTTTGGTATAACGATTGGCAGGAGATCGCCCCCCCTGAGTCCAAGCCGAATGCCTGGTCCGGCGTCACGCGCTGGTTGGATTGGCGGTTGTTCTGGCAAGCGATGTTTGTGCGCTTTGCAAAACACCAGCATGATCGCATTCGCCAGAAAGACCTGGATCATCCGACTTCTGTCAACACTTTTAGCTTTAAGGGATATGATCGCTTTGGAACTTTCACCGGACTGGATCAATGGAAAATGGCTCACGCGGTCGATCATATTGGGTATGATCTATATCCGGGCAGCGGCAACAAACTTGCTGGCCGGCCTGAACACAACTCCATTTTTCTTGATCACGGTAGGAGTGTTTGCCGGACGACTGGTAGAGATTTCTGGCTGCATGAACTAGAGAGTGGACCTATTGGCGGATGGGTCATGGGGCCGGATTACAACACAGGCCCTGTTGACATCTGGCGGAATGGCGTGGAAGCGCTGGGCCATGACGTCAAGATTATCCTCTTTATGCCCTGGCGTGAATGGGATTACCAACCTTTGCATTGGGGAGCTTTGGTGGATTTGGATGGCCAACCGACGCCGCGATTGACGGCCGCCGGGGAGTTGGGTCGTTACATTCACCGGAACAGCGATTTTCTAAAGGCAGCTCGCGTGCCTCAGGGAGAGGTTGCCCTTTTGACATCGAAAGACAATGCGATATTCCTGCGAGGCGTTGATGAAGAAGAGCGTCTGTTTGCAGCCCAACGGGGCGCGTACAGAGCTTTGTGGGAATTGGATTACCGGATCGATTTCATCACCCCGGACCAGGTCCTGGATGGCCCCATCAATGCATACAAGGTGATTGTGTTGCCCTTAATGGCATTGATAGATCTGGAAACGAGTATGGCCCTGCAAAACTACGTCGCCAATGGCGGCTTGTTGGTGGGCTTTGCCCGGTGCGGCACACTCAATAAACGAGGGTGGTATCATCGCCATCTGCCGATGCCTGGGCTGCGGGAAGCGTTCGGTTTGTCTCACATTGAGGCGGATTCTCCCCCCGTGCCTCCAATTCAATTTGGCGGGCAGACATACAATAGTTTTCTTAATCGAGACATTGTCCGGCCGCAGCAAGGAACCCAAAGAATCGCCCAATTTGCCGACGGCTTGCCGGCTATCACCCTGGCCCAACATGGAAAAGGATATGGCTTATATATCGCTACGCAGGCCGATTCAAGCTATGTCCAAAGTGATGACGGCCTGCTTAAGAATGTGCTGGCGGATGTCTTATCCAGGCTGAACCAATCCCCGACTCTACAGCTGATCTATGATGGGCGTGAAATCCGTGAACTAGATGCCCATCTGCTGGAAACCGAAAATCGCAGCACCATATTAGTTGCCAACTATTTGAAAAGGGATACGGATATCAAAATGATCCTGGCAGTTAATGGCCGGGAGCCTTCAACCGTTGAAGCCGGATTCAATAAAGAAAAACAAAAGGTAACTTGGCATATGAGCAACGGTAAGATTGTCATTCAACTCCCGGTTTTGAAAGATACCCCATTGATAGTAGATATCCATTGGTAAAGGAGAAATTTTTATGCTGAGATATTAAAAACCAATGGGTTTCTATCGGAGTAAGAAGGTTCATATCACAAATTAGTTAACGACGATTACAAAAAATTAAGGATGAAAAGCAAAAGTCTTTGTAGGAGGAAAAAATGGATGTCAATATTATTTTCACGTTAGTTCCCAGGCTGCTGCCAACATTTATGCTTGGTATCGTTGCCTTTATCGGCCTGCTCATTCAACGTAAATCATTTGGTGACCTTATTGGCGGCACTATCAAAACAATGATCGGCGTGGCCATTCTGTTCGCTGCTGTGGACTTGATCGTTGGCGTAATTAGCCCACTGGCAGATATGTTTGGGACGATCTACTCCTCTACTGAGGGTACCCAAGAAGTGGCCGACTTCACCGTATTTCTCGGTGAATTTGGGGTAGAGATTGTCTTGATCATGGTCTTGGGCTTTCTGGTCAATGTTCTACTCGCCCGTTTTACTCCACTGAAATATGTGTTTCTTACAGGTCATATACTCTTTTGGAATGCTTTTATGGTAGCGGCCGCACTGGCCGATGGCGGTCAGATTTCGCGAACCGCTCTAGTGATCGCCGGGGCCATCATTTTAGGTATCATCTCCACAATATTGCCCGCCCTATTACAGCCCCATGTGCGCAAGCTGACTGGCGGTGATGACTTTGCTATAGGCCACACGACGACTAGCCTCTCATTTGTCGGTGTCTGGTTGGCCAAGTGGTTTGGGGACGAATCGAAATCAACGGAAGATATGAACGTCCCGGCCGGGCTAAGTTTTTTCAAAGAGATGTCTGTTTCCACATCGATTACCATGATGCTGCTCTATTTCGTCGCCGGTCTTATAGCTGGCCCACAATCGGTAGCAGATACCTATGCCGGTGGTCAAGTTTGGATCTGGCTCTTCTGGGCCATTTACCAGGGTATTATTTTTGGCGCTAGTTTGGTCGTCTTACTAGCCGGTGTGCGTATGATGCTGGGCGAAATCATTCCTGCATTCCATGGCATCGCCGAAAAAATCGTACCCAACGCCATACCGGCGCTGGATTGCCCAATGGTTTTCCCTTATGGACAAAACGCCCTGGCGATAGGTTTTCCCATTGCCATGATCACATCGATCATAGCGCTGGTCATTTTTGGCGCTATTGGTTGGCCTTACGTGCTCTTACCCTTGGTTGTGGCAGCGTTCTTTGATGTTGGCCCCGCGGCCGTGTTAGGGAATGGCGTTGGTGGACGACGAGGCGCGATCATCGCCGCTTCTGTCGGTGGTGTTCTGCTCATTGTATTGCAAGCGCTTGCCCTGCCTTTCATCGCCAATACGGCCGGTAACTTCATCCAGGCATTTGGTGGTAATGACTTCTCGTCAATCGCGATTTTCGTGGGCGGCATCGCCAGGTTGTTAGGGCTATAGACATTTGGTTGCGAAGTGACTGTCACCATAGCGGTGACAGTCACTCTCATGAGAGAGAATCATATGACACGGCCGATTGGCGTTCACCTTTCCTACTGGCAAAATAAATGGGCAGATGATCTACTACCGTTGATCAATCTGGCTAAAGAAGCTGGTTTTGACGGCGTAGAAATTCCAATGATTGCGCCGGACACGCTGGACTTTATGAGCCTGCGTCTGATGTTGGACGATCATGGCCTGAAGGCGACCTGCGGCACTGGTTTGAATCCGGCGACAGATATTACCAGCCCGGTAAAAGAAATCCGCCAGACGGGAATCGCCCACCTGCGTACCTGCCTTGAAGGTGCGGCGATGTTAGGCAGCCCCATCTTAGCCGGCGTAACTTACGCTCCGTGGATGCTGTTTCCTGAAGACAACATGATGGAGCGGCGGCGGCATTGTATTGATTCCCTACGAGAAGTGGCATATATTGCGGATAATGTCGGTGTAACGCTGGGACTAGAGGTGTTGAACCGGTTTGAGGGCTACTTGATAAATACTGTTAAGCAGGGATTGATGCTGTTAGCGGAGGTAGATCATCCGGCAGTCGGGCTACACCTGGATACCTTCCATATGCACATAGAAGAGGATAGTATGGCTGCTGCCATTCAAGCGGCAGGCGATCAACTGGTGCACTTTCATTGTTCGGAAAACAACCGCAAATGCCCGGGCAAGGGCCAGATTGATTGGATGGAGATCAAACAAGCCCTTGATGTGATTGATTACCGGGGTTGGTTGGTGATGGAGTCTTTTGTGCAGCCCGGTGACGAAGTGGGCCGGGATTTGTTTATCTGGCGACAGCTATTTGATGACTTACAGCAAGATGCAACTGCTGCTGCGCGTTTCATGCGCCGGGAGGTAGCCGGTGTTTAATCTGGAGCAAGGGCAGGCCTGGTTTGCACTCTTAAGCGCCCGATTTGTGGCGCAGATGGATATGTTGAACGAATTAGACAGCGCCGTAGGGGATGGGGATCACGGGCATACAATCGCCCGCGCATTTCTGGCGGCGGAGAAGGCGACCCAGGGAGCATATACCGATCTGGGACGCCTCTTTGATACGGCCGCAGAAGCGCTGGCGGTCTCTGCCGGCGGTGCGATTGGCCCCTTGCTGGCCGCATTCTTTGCCGAAGGCGGTGTTGTTTTTCGTGGCGAAGTAGACGCGGATACTAAAACCGTGACCGCTTTCCTCGCCGGTGGGTCAGCAGCGGTACAAGATATTGGCGGCGCAAAACCAGGGCAAAAAACAATGATTGATGCGTTAGCCCTGGCGGTCGACGCTATGGAAAAACATGTTGATGATGAACTCCCCTCCGCTTTAAACGTGGCTGCGGCAGCGGCCGAGCGGGGAGCAATCAGCACGCAAGAAATGGTTGCCGGACATGGCCGGGCGCGTTTTCTAGGGGAACGTTCACGAGGATACCAGGATGCCGGGGCAACTTCCATGAGCATCATCATAGGCGCTCTGCGCGATATCGTGGAAGGGGAGCGAGTAGAGAAAACCACGGAAGAAACAGAAGCTGATCAACCGCTTCCGCCCGGCAAACTGATCAATCACCCGGATGATATGATCACCGAAGAATTGGAGGGCTTGGCACTTACTTGTCCCCATTTAGTCAAACTCAGCCATCCCCTTATTCTTGCACGCGCTCATCTCAAAGCGCCCGGCAAGGTGGGTCTTGCTATTGGTCATGGGGGTGGACATACACCCTCAATGGGGGGGTTTGTTGGGCCTGGTTTGCTCGATGCTGATGCATATGGACCTGTCTTTACCTGTGCACCCGGCGTACGCATCGCCCAGGCTGTTGCCGAAGCTGATCGCGGCGCTGGAGTTGTATTGCTGGTTTCCAATCATTCGGGTGATGTTCTCAATGCAAGGTTGGCGATGCGCCGTGCCCGGCAGGAAGGAAGACAGGTAGAAATGGTGCTGCTTGGCGACGACATCGCCACAGCGCCACGAGACAGGTTGTCCGACCGCCGCGGGTTGGGAGGGCTTCTATTTGCGCTGAAAACCGGTGGCGCGGCCGCCGAATCAGGCTCGCCTTTGCCTGAAGTTGTGCGCATTATGCGTAAAACAAATGAACGGACAGCAACGTTGATGGTAACTGTCCGTCCCGCCACCCATCCGGCAACGGGGCAGCCGCTCTTCACTTTAGAACCAGGCCAGATTGAGGTCGGGTCAGGTGTTCATGGGGAAGCAGGTGTCTATCAGGGCGACCAACTCCCGGCCGACCAGTTAGTGGACATGCTGTTGGAAAAGTTGGTTGAGGACCTGATTGGCCTGGCCGACGGCCGTTATCTCACCTTCCTCAACGGCGCCGGAGGCACTTCCATGATGGAACTACATATATTGCAACGTCGCGTATTCAATCGTTTACAAGAGTTGGGCATGGAAGTCCTATCCAGTGTCGTCGGCTCATACTTTACAACCCAGGAGATGGGTGGTTTTTCACTCTCCCTCTGTGCTATTGATGATGAGATGTTGCCCTTGTGGCAGCGCCCTGCTGTCGGCCCTTATTTCCATTGGCCCTATGATCATTCATAGATATGACACTTACGGGAAAAGAAAATGGGTGAAACACGGAAATTAAAAATTGGACTTGTGGGAGTGATGTGTACTCCCTTTCGCGGAGACAAGGAAAGCCAATACAGCGCTAGTGGTGACGCGCTTCAGAAGTTGGCGCAGCAATTGTCGTTTGATCTTAACGTGATCCCGGATGGCATTTACAGTGTAGATGATGCTCAACAGGCCGCTGCGGCGCTGCAAGCGTGGGAAGTTGATTTTATTTTGGTGCAAACGAGTTCATTTGCGGCCGGTGATTTTATTTACCCATTCACCGATCTGGATAGTTACCTGGGTTTGTGGGCGGTGCCGGAAGGGCTGCCTACCTCGGAAGGGGGCCTGCCTCTAAACAGCTTTACGGCAATGAATTTATACAATAGTATTATCAAAACGCGCCTGGCTGAGAGCAAGAAAACAGTTAAATGGTTCTACGGTCGTCCCGGCCAACCTCTATTTGACCAGCGCCTGGCAATAACGGTGCGGGCGTTGACGGCCGTCGTTAATCTACAAGGGGCGCGAGTTGGGATCATCGGCGGTGTTGCCCCATCATTTGATAACCTGAGGATCAATGAAGAAACCCTGTTGGAACGCCTGGGCGTGCAGGTTGCTCATTTTACCTTTGAAGAAGTCCTTCGCCTGGCCAATGAGCAATACTCCGAAGAAGTAAAAGAAGCAGCGGCCGATATCGCAGCAACAGCAGCGAAAATAGCCGCTGAACAAGACATTGCTCTGCAAAAATCGGGTCGGATGCAGTTAGCCTATCAGAGCCTGGCAGAGGAATATGCGCTTGACGCCTTGGCTGTTAGTTGCTGGCCTCAGTTTCAAGAAGATTACCACTTTGCGGTCTGTGCGGTGATGGGATACATGAATGATCTGGGACTGGTGGCTGCCTGCGAGGGGGATATTCCCAGCGCGGTAAGTATGTTGGCTTTGCGATATATGAGTCGGGATAAAACCCTCACTTTAATGGATCTGGTATCAATGGATGAAACGGACGAAAGCGTTTTGCTCTGGCATTGTGGGCCAACAGCTCCTTCTCTGGCCGATAGCAGTGGAGTAGAGATGCAGCCGCTTTGGTTATTTGATGGATATGAAGGGGATCCGATTGGTCTGCAAAACAATCTCGTTATGAAACCCGGATCAGTGACGGTGATGGGATTTACACCTGATTTTGCGCGACTGATGGTTATGAATGGCAAGATTGATAATCAAAAACCGAGCTACATAGGCAGCCGGGGATGGCTGACTGACATTCGCCTGAATGGAGACCTCATACACATTCCCGACTTGATCCAAACCTTGATGGCTTCCGGGTTCCAACATCATTACCCGGTCGTTTATGATAATTTGGTGGATGAGTCCCTTGAATTGGCAGCATGGTTGGGTATTAAACCGATTAAGAAACAACCATATACCCCGTATTTACAGGTCTGATCCGCAGGGCTTCGCCAGTTTATCGGATTCTTGCTCAAGGGCGAAGTTATGGCAATCTTTAATATGGTTGTGAGTATATAGGAGATGTCCATGTTAGTAACGCTAGATGAGATGTTGAACCAAGCTGAATCAAGAAAATATGCCGTCATCGCGCCTGACTTTATTAATCTATTAACAGCTTCGGCGCTGATTGAATTGGCGGAAGAGGTGAAGGCTCCGCTTTTGCTCAGCTATTCACCTGTCTTAAAGCCCGGTCGGGATGTAAGAAGCTATCGCCGATTTATCGAGACTGTCCTGGCAGAAGCGGATAGCGCTTCGGTGCCGGTTGGCTTGCACCTTGATCATGGAGGAACCCTGGAACAGATCCGGGAAGCAGTTGATATAGGCTTCACTTCGGTGATGATCGATGCCAGTACAGAACCCTGGGAAGTAAATGTGGCGCGTACCAAAGAGGCGGTCGCTATCGCTCATGCGGCCGGCGTGCCTGTAGAGGCGGAATTGGGCCATGTCGCTGTGGGGGATAAATATATTGCCCAGGCAGATCAGAATGATAGCGAGACATTATTCACAGACCCGGAACAGGCGGTTGAATTTGTCGAGCTAACGGGCATTGATGCCCTGGCTGTATCGGTGGGGACGATTCATGGTAATTACCGGGGTGAACCGGCGCTGCAATTTGACCGGCTGCAACAGTTATATGAGCAGGTTCCCGTACCGCTTGTGCTGCATGGTGCGTCAGGAACGGGAGATGATAATTTGCGCCAGGCGATTGGGCTTGGCATTCGCAAGATCAATGTGTTCTCGGCGCTGGTGACGGCCGTCCAGGAACAACTGACGGCAACGATGGAAGCTGGTTATATGGGTCCTATCGAAATGGCAGAGGCGCAGAAAAGAGCAGTCCGCCTGGCAGTGGAACCCTATCTGCAAGTGTCGGGCAGTGTGGGGACAGCCGTATCCGGCTCCATTGATATCCCACGCTATGCGGAGAAATTGTTCCAGGCCGGTTACGGATGCTCGGAAGCAGTCTTTCGCGCCTTCTCTATCGCTGAAGGTTTCGCTTCCATTACGGCACAGCAAGCGGCATCTACATTCTCTGGGGGTATGGCAAATCAGGGCTTAACGTGTGGCGTTTTGGCCGGGGGCTTAATGGTAATTGGCGCTAAGTGCAGTCATGCTTATAAGGGACATGCGCAGAAAAGAAAAAAGGCAAAAGCATTGGGCGCAGAGTTGATTCAATGGTATGAAAATCAAAAAGGGAGCAGCACCTGTTCGGGTCTGTTGGGTCTTGACTTACGTGATCCACAGCAGGTTAAATGGTATCAATCCGGCTCATACTTTGAAAACGTCTGCACTCCTTTGCTGGTTGAAACCTGCGAGTGGCTGTTGGATCGATTTGCCGAGGAAACGCAATGAATGTAGAAGATTTGAAGCAAATTCAACTTTTCTTACTGGATATGGATGGCACCATCTATTTGGGTGACAAGTTGCTACCCGGCGCGCAAGAGTTTATTGGCTTGCTCGACGAACGCGGTTTACCTTACCTCATTTTGACGAATAATTCATCCAAACACCGGGACCAGTATGCAGCCAAGTTACAACGACTGGGCCTGGACATGGAGCGAGAAAAGATTTTTACTTCGGGCCTGGCCACGGCCGTTTACCTTAATAAGCAGCGGCCAAATGCACGTATTTATCTGGTTGGGACACCCGCATTAGAGGAGGAATTCCGGCAGCATGGTTTCCAACTCGGAGAAGATGACGTGGATTTTGCTGTCTTGGGGTTTGACACGACCTTGACCTACAAAAAGTTATGGAAATTGTGCGATTTTGTGCGCGCGGGCATTCCTTACATTGCCACACACCCTGACTTCAATTGCCCTATTGAAGGGGGGTACATGCCTGATATTGGAGCGATGATCGCTTTTGTAGAAGCTTCAACCGGCCGGCGTCCTGATGTCATCGTGGGAAAGCCGAACCAGGCGATTGTTGACGCCGTTGTTGAGAAGACGAAAACGCCCGTAAATGATATATGCATGATTGGTGATAGGTTATACACAGACATCTCTCTTGGAGCGGCCGGCATTGCAACGGTGTTGGTGCTCACTGGCGAAGCCACGCGGGATGATCTGCCGGATGCGCCGCACCAGCCTGATTTTATCGTTCAGGATTTAGCTGAATTAAGGACCATGATGAGTAAGGAGATGGGGTGAAAAATGTCTAAATTGGAAATCACGATCGAGCACGAAGTCGGGCTTCATGCACGGCCGGCAGCTGAATTTGTCAAATGTGCCAGCTCATACCCATGCTCGATCCAACTGCGCAAGTTGAAATCGGAAAGCGACCGGCAGGTAAATGCCAAAAGCATATTGAGTGTTCTGGCCTTGGGGGTTGGGAAAGGAGACATGATTGAAATCGAAGCGGATGGAGAGCAATCAGAGGAGTCTCTGGCAGCGCTAGAGGATCTGATCAACAGTAATTTTGGGGAGTAAATTATGAGCGAGTACGTTGTTAAGGGCATTGGCACGTCGGAAGGAGTTGTGATTGGGCCGGCGTTTTGTTATGCTCCTGCGGAAGTGGCGTTGCCGGACCGGCGCCCGGAATCAATGGAGCGTGAATACGGCCGTTTTCAAACTGCGATCGCAGCGGCGCGCAGTGAATTGCAAACTATTACTGAGCAGATGGCACAGAGGGCTGGAGAAGAACAGGCCAAAATCTTTGAGGCGCATATGATGATGCTTGAAGATCCGATGCTCGACGATTCAGTGAAGGAGCAGTTGGCTGGCGGCCAAACGATTGAACAGGCGGTTGTCAATGCCACGGAGGCGATTGCCGAAATGTTGAGCAGTTTAGAGGATGAGTTGTTCGCCGCTCGCGCTGCTGATGTGAAAGATGTGGGCAGACGTATTATTCGCATATTGCTCGATGTCCCTGATACATCGCTCAATGCCATACCTGAACCGGCTATTATTGTGGCCGAAGATTTGACTCCTTCGGACACGGCTAGTCTTGTGCCGGAGATGACGCTGGGTTTCTGTACTGCCGTTGGCGGTTTAACTTCGCATACGGCTATCCTGGCCCGGACACTGGGTATACCCGCCGTGGTCGGCATTGGGAACGAGGCAGTGTTCGCAATCGCCAATGGGGACATTCTCATTCTTGATGGTCAAAGTGGCGAGATTATCGTCGATCCTGCCCCGGAAACGATCAATGATTATAGCCAGAAAGGCCAGGAACAGGCGCAGCGATTTGAGGCCATGAGAATTGAAGCGCAGGAAGAGACATACACCGCAGACGGCCGTCGGGTTGAGGTATTCGCCAACATCGGAGATCTGGCTTCTGCCAAGCAGGCTTTGAAACACGGGGCCGAGGGAGTTGGTCTCTTGCGCACTGAATTTCTCTATCTGGATGAGACTATACCACCTAGCGAAGAAAAGCAAGTAGGAATATATCGCGCTATCTTTGAAGCGATGCGGGGCAAACCCATCATCATACGTACGCTAGATATTGGTGGTGACAAACCACCCACATATCTGGATTTTCCGGAGGAGCTGAATCCTTTCCTGGGCTGGCGGGCGATACGCATTTGCCTGGACGATGAGGCTCTGTTCAAGACCCAGCTCCGTGCAATCCTGCGGGCCGCACCGGATCATGATGTGCGCATCATGTATCCGATGATCGGCAGTCTTGATGAGCTGCTTGAAGCGAACCGACTGCTTGATCTGTCTCGCAGCGAATTGAAAGCAGAAAGAATTCCCTTCGCGCAAGAGGTGCAGGTGGGAATTATGATCGAAACACCTGCAGCGGTTATGGTAGCTGATATTCTGGCCAAACATTGTGATTTTTTCAGCATCGGCACTAATGACCTGACCCAATATACATTGGCTGTCGATCGCACCAATGAGCGCGTGGCCCACCTGTATCAGCCTATGCACCCAGCTGTATTGCGACTGATCAAACACGCGATTGAAGCAGCTCATGTACAAGGTATCCGGGTTGGGATGTGCGGAGAACTGGCAGGAATGCCCAAAGCAATCCCGCTTTTACTGGGTATGGGATTGGATGAGTTCAGCATGTCCGCAAGCGCTATCCCACAGGCCAAGTGGATCATGCGCCAGGTGGATATGCACTCTTGTGAAGATTTGGCAGAAGCTGCTCTTTCTTCAAACCCCCGGCCGTAGTCGCGCGTCAACGGCCGCATTCGCCCGCCAGGACCGCTTTCCCTTCATCACCATTACCATCTAAAAACCGGGGCTGCACCCTCAGTTTCTATTTTCTCTAAATCCACAGATCAACTTTGCAACTCCTTCAGAACTTCTTCAGATGTTGGGTTTAAGATTGCCTCAACATCAAACAAGGAATCGGCAACTAGAAGTTACCAACAAGGAGTTGGACAATGAGTAATGTTATCAATATGGCATCGCAGCAATCAATGAAACAACGAATTATAGCAATTGATGTATTACGGGGCTTTGCACTGCTGGGCATTTTGCTGATGAATATGTCCAGCTTTGCCATGCCTAGTTATGCATATTCCAATCCAACGGTTTTTGGCGGCAACGAAATTTGGAATCGTTTGGTGTTTAGCTTGAGTCATATATTTGCCGATCAGAAAATGATGGCTCTATTTTCCATGTTGTTCGGGGCTGGTGTCATGTTGCTGACGGGTAACATAGAGAAGCGGGGCAAGTCGCCGTTAATTTATTATTATTCGCGCAATTTTTGGCTGCTCATATTCGGACTTCTGCACAGCATCCTGGTATGGGATGGCGATATTTTGGTGATTTATGCGTTGTGTTCGTTTGTTTTGTACTGGTTTCGACACATGCCGGCAAAATGGCAGTTGGGCTTGGGGTTGGTGATCTTTTTTGTGCCGTCAATGTTTAATTTATGGGTGAACAGTGAGTTGCCAAATTTAGCGACGGCCGATTTGCGTTATTTTGAAGCGTATTGGCAACCGGGGGGAACTGATATAAATTCCGAACTAGAACTTTATCGGGGCGATTACAGCGAACAGGTCGCCTATCGACTGGCAGAAGATTCATCCACGGCACCCACGGCACCTTACACACGAGGGGAAGAACTGCTAGAAATAAGTTTACTCATCGAATTTTTCTGCCGCGCACTGGGCATGATGCTGGTAGGGATGGCCTTTTACACCTGGGGTATCCTGACAGCAAAACGAAGCGACACTTTCTATGTAAACATGGCCCTGGTGGGATTCGGGGTCGGCTTGCCAATTGCCTTAATCAGTCTGTTTCAATACACTGCCAACGATTGGAATGCATTCTACTCATTATTCATCGGCCGCGTTCCCAATAACCTCGCTACACCACTTGTTGCCTGCGGTTATATTGCGCTCATCATGTTGTGGAGCCGTTCGGATTTCCTCGCCGTATTACGGGAGCGCCTGGCGGCGGTGGGGCGGATGGCGCTGACAAACTATATCGGCCAATCACTCATCGCCACATTCATTTTTTATGGTTTCGGTTTGGGTTTATACGGTACGCTTAATCGGCTGTCGCAGTTACTTATTATCTTTCTTATTTGGGTTTTCCAGATCGGCTGCTCATCATGGTGGCTAAGTCATTTTCAATATGGTCCATTGGAATGGGTGTGGCGCACCCTCAGCCATTGGCGCTGGCAACCAATGCAGATAAAGAAGATTGTACGCGCCCAAGAAATTGGATAGACATCCAAGGAACATTCAATAGGAATTTTGCAGTTGAGTGCAACTTTAGACAGGTCGGTCACTAGAGAATCGCAGAAATTTTTACAATAGGAGATTGTATTTTGCAAAGGCGTGAATTCTTGCAGTTATCAAGTTTAGCATTATTGGGTCTATTAGGAGTCTCATGTAATGCAGGAGATGAAGTAGTAGAAACTAAACAATTGAACAATTGTAAATCAGGAGATGAATCGGTCATTGTTATCGGCAGCGGGTTTTCCGGACTTGCGGCAGCCCGAACCCTGCATGATTTTGGGTACCAGGTTACTGTTTTGGAAGCACGGGATCGGATTGGTGGGCGGGTATGGACTCGTGATGATTTAGGATTTGGTCTGGACATGGGCGCATCATGGATACATGGTATTAACGGCAACCCAATCACGAATTTGGCTGAAGCCAACGATCTTGCTTTAACGATTCCCACAAACTCTTCCTCGCTTCGTGTCTACGACATAGATGGCCATGCGATTGGTTTTCTCAAGCTGGCACGTGCTTTTCTGCGTTATAATAACGACATGTCGGCATTGGATGAATTGGCAAGTAATTTGACTGTGGATCAATCCGTTTACGAAACTTTAAATGAGCTAGGACCATTAGATGATCTACCGGAGGATCGTCGCCGCTTATTGAACTTTATGTACTATAGCGAATTTCATCAGGATCTTTCAGTATCCCCCAGCCAGAAAAATTCATGGTGTCAGATTGGATACAGTCACCATTTACATGTGGTTCCTACACAAATTATGGCGTTGGATCCGGCCAAGCAGATATAGAAGCATTCAAAGCAATGCTAAACGGCCAGCTAACTTTTGCTGGTGAGCATACAAGCTCAGACCATTTTGCAACCATTCACGGTGCTTACATTTCTGGTTTAGAGGCCGCTCAACGGGTTTGCGATTCATTTTAATTAATACCAGTGAGGTGAGCGATATAATTTGCTAGTAATGGACAATTTTCAAAAACAGCGCATTTTACTGGTTGATGATGATCGAGAGATTACTCGTCTGGTACGGGAATATCTGGAGCAGGCGGGTTATGCAGTGGTGGTGGCGCATGATGGGGCGACGGCCGTAAAAACCCTACATCGTGAAGAATTAGATTTGTTGGTACTTGACCTGGGCCTACCTGACAAAGATGGTTGGGACATCACCCGTATGATCCGCGCTGACTTACGCTTGAGCACACTGCCGATCATTATGCTCACTGCCCGCGTCGACGACGGCGAAAAAATCATCGGGCTAGAACTGGGGGCCGATGATTATATCCCCAAACCGTTTAACGCCCGCGAAGTGGTGGCCCGGGTGCGGGCACTGCTGCGGAGAGTACAAATGACAGCACCGGCGCGCAGCAAAATTCTGCGTGTCGATGCGTTTGCTCTGGACGTGGATAGACGTGAACTCACGTTAAATGGGAATCCTATAGAACTAACCCCCACCGAATATGAGTTGATGGTCACTTTTATGTCCCACCCCAACACCACCTTTGACCGCGAAGAACTTCTGGAACGCGCCTTAGGTTACGCCTACGAAGGAATGAGTCGCACTTTGGACACCCACATTAAGAATTTGCGGCAAAAGATAGAGGATGATCCGAAACGGCCGTTGTACATACAAACTGTACATCGTGTCGGTTACCGGCTCGTCGGGGAAAGAAGATGATCAAGCGCACATTAAATCGGCTCTGGGTACGCCTCAGCCTGTCGATTATCGCTATTGTGTTTGCCGTCACCGTCCTACCAGTCGCCAGCTTGCTGCTCACTGAGCCACAAGATATTGTGATCTGGGAGAAAGAGTATGTCGAATGGCTGAATGAAGAATCCAGCCTTGGTTTATCATCCTTGCAGATTGATTCTCTGGCGGAAGATCTGGCTTACTATGTCCAGGAAGAATACGTTAGTGACGTTCAATTTCTGCTCCTGACCACGCTCATTGTTGGCGTTGTAGCCGGGGTCTTGTTGGGTCGTGGCCTAAGTTTGCCCATCGAACGACTTGTGACGGCAACTAAAGCTGTTGCTTCCCAGGAATTAACCTATCGTGTCGAGATCAAAGGCGCCCAAGAGATTACTGATTTAGCCAATAACTTCAACCAGATGGTCGCCTCCCTTGAACGTTCAGAGCAACTGCGGCGCATGATGTTGGCCGATGTATCCCATGAACTGCTGACACCGCTTACGGTGATGCAGGGTAATTTGCGCGCCATTTTGGATGACGTTTATGCATTGGATAAAGATGAAATTGGCAGGATTTACGCCCAAAATAAACATTTGATCCGCCTGGTTCGTGATTTGCGTCAGCTGAGTCAAGCTGAAGCCGGGCAGT
Organism: Anaerolineae bacterium; assembly: GCA_028277515.1. Next base: position 12,006 of record JANQGC010000253.1, on the reverse strand, counting down.
TGCCCTTGAATTTAGTCCCCGTTGACCTCAATACCCTCGCTAATGAAACAGCAACCTTTTTTATGCCCCTCGCCGGTGAAAAAAACGTCGCCATTGTCTGCAACCTGGCCGAAACCATACCCCAAATTCAAGTAGATTCTGACCGTCTGCGGCAGGTGCTACACAACCTGCTTGCTAACGCTTTGCGCCATACGCCGGAGGGTGGGCATATTATCATCGGTACTGAATTGGTTGCCGGTGAAGTTCACTTAAGGATTACCGATGACGGCGAAGGCATTTCCCCGGAATTACAGCCCCACGTCTTTGATCGTTTTTATCGTGCAGAAGAAAGCCGGCGCCGTGACAGTGGCGGTGCCGGATTGGGATTGGCCATTTCTAAGGCCATTGTGGAAGCCCATAACGGTCGTATCACCGCCACCAGTCCTGGAAAAGGGCAAGGCATGACGATTGCTATCTATTTGCCTATCTTTACCCCAAAATAGCAGTAGTGTAAAAACCTCATCTCTACAAGATCCAGTTGTGAGCACATAATCTTGACCTTCAAGGATCTATGCTGCAATCTATCGTAATATATTTATCCTATTCCCTCGCAGACCTTCCAGAAAAATGCGTATCTTCTCCTTCTCAGAGTACATCTTGCGGGTGTTTCTCCTGACGTTGTGGACCGTGTTTGCTACTGTTGTTTTCTTGGTTTTCCTTCTGGATTTAAGCTGATTGCAAACCTTTGTCATATCTATGAACAAGTAATTTCTAGGCATTTGGTATTAAAATTGGTATAATCTATTACAATAAAATGTTCTTTATAAAATAATATAAATCAGGATTTCGAGGAGGTTTCAACAATGGTTACTAAAATCTTATCATATTTGAAAGCTGGAATAAAGACATTGCGATTAGCTTTGCCAAAATTAGGTGTCGGATGGATGTTTGCTTTGTTAACCATTGATTTCAATCGCATTACAATTGCCGAACTTGGAATAACCGCCCTCGTCATCACGGCAATGTTGTCCATCCATTATTTTTTGTCTCCGTTCCAGGTCATTGCCGGCCGATTGGCTGACCGTCGGCCAATTTGGGGTTACCGGCGTACGCCATTTCTCATACTAGCCAGTGTTGTCGGCAGCCTTGTCTTTATAGCTTTACCTTCCACGGCTCATGCGATGGGTGAAGGCTCACCAATGGCTTTTTTGACCGGTTTTGTTCTCCTGGCCATATTCGGGATCGCCATTGCTGTTATGGGAGATTCCCATCATTCACTGATTGCTGAGGTCACCACACCCCGCTCACGCGGAGGCGTTATCTCTGTCGTATGGACATTCACCATATTAAGCACAATTATCGCCGCTATTGTGATGAACATTGTACGCCCTGTATATACGCCGGAAGCTATGCAGCGTCTTTATAATCTTACCCCCTATATCGTTATCACGGCCACACTGTTAGGTGTCATAGGTATGGAAAAACGCTTGAAGGGAGACGAACTTAAAGAGTCAATCAAACAGGCTGAAGAAGTTGATATAGAAACCAATCCATTGAAGGTAGCCTTTAATATGCTCCGGGAAAATAAACAAGCTCGGGGCTTCTTCCTTTTCATTTTCATTTCCATATTTGCCATCTTTTTGCAAGACAACATTTTAGAGGTTTTTGGTGCCGAAGTTTTCAATATGCCTGTAACGGAAACGACGGGCTTTCAGCCTATTTGGGGCGGTGGCGTCCTGCTTGGCATGATATTGATGGGCATCATCAGCGTTCTGTTTTCTATTAAGAAAAGGACCATTACATTGGTTGGCTGTATCGGAACAGCAATGGGTATGGCTACGTTGGCTACGGCCGCGCTTATTCGGCAGGAAGGGATGGTTGCTCCCTCCTTATTTGTTATGGGCATTTTTACCGGCTTCTTTAATGTGGGAGCTTTGTCTATGATGATGGAAATGACAGCCGTTGGCGCGGTTGGGTTGTTTATGGGTTTATGGGGTGTGGCCCAGGCCTATGGCAACGGAACATCAGCCATTACCAGTGGTTTGTTACACACGACGCTCATTGAAACAGGTTTGTTAGCACCCAATGTCGCTTACTTTGGCATCTTTTCCATTGAAGCGGCAGGAATGGTGGTCGCCGCAGCCATATTATGGCGAATAAGTGTCAAGCGTTTTCATAATTTGCATGAAGCGCGCTTACATCGAGATGATGCCGTCAGGGCGATGGAGGCAGGTGCGGCCGCCTCTTAATTCTATAATTATTGATGAATATTGATTTTTCATTTGATGAACGGATTGCCCGGCGCTATAAAGCCCAGCGCGAGCATCCGCCTGATGTTTCTGATCAGATCGGGGCCGCTATTGCTAAAGGAGTTGGTGTAGGTAAGCTGATTTTGGAAATCGGCGTGGGAAACGGCCGCATTGCCCAACCTGTATTGAAATCAGGCTGCCATGTGATGGGTCTTGATATTTCGGCCGATATGTTAGCGGAAGTTGCCGGATCATCCCCTGGCCTATCATTATTTCAAGGTGATATGCATTCAATACCCCTGAAGGATCATTCCGTTGATGCCATTTTAGCTGTCCATGTATTGCATTTGGCAGATAACCTGGAACGGGTCATTTCCGAAGGTATTCGTGTATTAAAACCGGAAGGAATCGTTATTCAAGGAGAAGACTGGGTGGACCCGGAATCGGTGTTTGGGCAATTGCGTGATGCATTACGGCAAAAAGCCTTAGCCTTGAATCCTGATTTAAGTCCACCATCTGCTACTATCTCTCCGCAACAAATCCTGACCGAACTTGGGGGCGACCAGGTATCGGAATTTGTAGCTGCGGAATGGACAACCTGGCTCTCGCCAAATGAACGGTTAGCGGCCATAGAAAATCGCATGGATAATGAAAGTTGGTTTTTGCCGGAGGCCATTTTTAATCCACTCTTACAGCAACTAAAAGAATTTGCTGCCGAAAAATGGCCTGACTTAAATGAAAAACAACCTGTATTACATCGTTTTCAAATAAAAGTGACTTCTGGCGGTTGGTAAAATCGTCATGAGCGTAACAATATCCAAAAAAATTATCATTGTCGGTGGCGGTCCGGCCGGGTTAGCCGCCGCGTTGCACATAGCAAAATTAACCCCGGAATTAACAAAAGAGTTATTGATCCTGGAAGCCGCTGAACACCCCAGGCCAAAATTGTGTGGCGGCGGCATGACATTCCACGCGGAGCAACAACTCGATCATTTGAATTTGAATCTGGAGGTCCCCGCTTTTTCGGTTGATCGCCTTGTGTTCCATCTTGATCCTTATTCCTTCTCCGTGCACTCTCCCAACGCTATGCGCATCATTATTAGGGAAGAATTTGATGGTGCGCTTGCGGCTGCTGTTATTGAACGGGGGTTACAACTCAAAACCGGGGAAAAATTGCTAGAAATTCAGCCAGTTAAGAAGGGTGTCAGATTAACGACCAATCGAGGAAAATACCAGGCCAGGATTGTCATTGCCGCAGATGGCGCTAATAGTACCATCCGCAGAAAACTTGGAATGAGATCGACTGTCGGGGTGGCGCGTTTGCTACGTGTGCTTACATCCATCGATCCGCAAAAATCCATTGATTGGCAAAAACGGTGTGCTACCTTTGACTTTTCTTGCATAGCCCAAGGAATCCAAGGATATATCTGGGATTTTCCTTGCCTCATAGACGACAAACCTTACATGAATCGGGGCATTTTTGACAGCCGCATTGTCCCTAAACCTGCCCACAGGAGACAAAGAGGCCAACTCAAGCGCTCTTTTTTTACCAGGCTTGAGGCGCGCGACATCGATCCACACGCAGTCCTTTTAGAAGGCCACCCCGTTCGTTGGTTTAATCCTCAAGCAGAATTTTCGCACCCTAATATCTTATTGGTAGGAGATGCGGCCGGAGTTGATCCTATTTTTGCGGAGGGAATTTCTTTCGCGCTAGAATATGGTGAGGTCGTGGCTCAGGTCGTGCAAAAATCCTTTATGAGTGGTGATTTTTCTTTTGTGGATTATAGAGACAGGTTGCTCAAACATCGTCTCGGACAAATGCTTGTGAAGCGAGCAAAAATTGCCCGCCAACTCTATGTTCATCAATATCCAAAATTTTGGCTGACGCTTTGGCGCCTGGCAAATATCGCGCCGAAAATCGTTCAAAGGTCGATTGCCGCTTCATTAGGTCTTCTACCGCCAGCCTTGAGCCGATAAATCTCACCTCGTATTTGTTATTCAAAATCATTTGATAATATGTTGCATGCGAAGTTTGAAAGTAGTTTTTTCAAATAATTGACAAATATTTGAAATATGTTTCAATACTTTATTATTTTTTAATCCAGGCGAAAGATCGGAGGTTTCATGAAACTGCAAAAAAAGGACCTGAAGTTTTTTACAATCATTTTTGTTTTGGCATTTTTTATTGGCGGGATATTAGCTGCTTGTGGCGGGGGTGGTGGCTCGGCCGAGAATACAGAACCTGAATCAGCAACAATTGAAGTCCTTCAAAATGATATTTACTATGGAGATACCCCAGATAATGTGGAAAATCCACCGATCTGGACTGTTTCAACGGGTCAGCAAGTAACCGTTCAATTAACGAATAATGGAACACTCGAGCATAATTGGGCCATTGTCAAGCCCGATGTAGCATTGCCGGAGACATTCGATCCTGAAACAGATAGTGACATCATTCTGTATGATACTGGTCTAGTTGAAGGTACAAGTGAATACAATGATGTATTTGTTGCCCCGGCACCTGGTGAGTATGACGTTATTTGTACAGTGCCCGGTCACTTTCCGGGGATGCAAGGACGCCTCGTTGTCGAAGAATAAATGGGAATAAGCAAGTATAATGATTTTGTGGAGAGCTACAGATTATTGCGTTAATTGCCCGGCGATTGATTTTAAATTGACGCCTTGCATAATCTGAGATGCTTCCGGGGCGCGGCGACGATTGGTATGGAGAAGAATCATCATTGAGCCGCGCTCCATACTCGCTTCGTAAGTATAAGAATCTTCTCCGGCAACTCCCAAACCGATAAAAAAACCAAGGAGCGCCCCAAGTAAGGCTCCGGAGAGTAACCCGCTAACAGCCAGCAGACCCCACATCGTGACGGGGCTGTTCATACCTAGAACTTCCTGAATTCCAGGCATCAACAACAAGCTGAAACCAACAACAGCACCTAACAAGACTCCCCAAATAGCTCCTCCAATGGTCCCTGATATTATAGTTTCACTTACAACACGATTGTTCTCTTCATAAGGATCGGCCGTTTGATCGAGGTCGACAACCTCCATCATGTTTCTTGAAAAACCAACCATTTCCAAGGCATCAATGGCTGTATCGACGTCTTGGTCGGAATTGAAAAGCCGAACGACCAGGCGTTCGCCAGGCAACCCTCGCAAGTGGCTGACTTGCCTGCTTGTATTTTGAATCGTCTCATATTGATTTTGGATCAGAGCTTTTGTGTCCGGGTCTGCAATTTTTGTTAAGGCTTTTTGATAATTTTTCAGAGCAGCCTTTTCCCCCACCATCGCCTCCTTGAGCGCGACGTTTTCTGCTGCGGTGGGACCAACTGTTAATGTGGCCACAATAATAATTCGCCCCCGATGAATAATTTCCAATAGACTGCGCCGGTCGGTTACACTATCTCCCAATTCTTTTATCATTGCTTCCAAATCGTTAGCCATTTTGTGTCGCTGTTGGGCATATGTTTTCAGCAATACCTTCAGGCCACGATTCTTGACAGTGTTGGCAACGGTGTTAAAACCTCTTTCACTCGCCTTACAATACTTATGCAATCTTTTTAGGGTGCGAATCGATTCTTTCTTGCTCATAATATTCACTTTTTGAAGTACAAAAAATTGTATGTGTTAATTAAGATACCAAGAATTGAATTAAATTGCAATATAATTGCATCAAAATTTTATATTTTTTTCCAAATTCAATTATTTAAAGAGAAATTACCTTTGAAGTAAATGTGAAGCGGAGAGGGAAATTACTAGATTGTGAAAATCGTTATCAGGCGTGCGCGTTGTTGCTGGCTTTTTCCAACCAATCAATGATGGGCTGGCATTCACTTCCCAGATGCCAATTTGTGGCCTGGTGGAAGGCGTTAAGGTAGTTGTCCGTCCACTCTGAGGGAATATTGTAATTTGTCATCAACTGCCGGGTATATTCTAGTTCCTTATCCATGTAATCCAAATTACCTAGATTTAGTGCGGCCGTAATATCGGCGACCATTCGCCCATTTGTTTCGTTCACGTAGGGGTAGGTAGATGAATCTTCTTTCAGGGAACGCCAGACATCCGTGCCGATCATGGCCTGGCGAGAACGAAATATGTTGATCATTTTCTGCGTATGCTCCGACGTGCCCGAATGATTAGACATTTTTTGCTTACCATTAAGAATATTTTCGACGGTTGAGAGTCCGGCCGTCACGGTCTCGCCTAAAAAATGACTCGGAATGCGATCGCGGATTTGAGGCTCAATATTGAAGATACGACCTCCATAAGCAGTTGGGATTCCGATATTATCTAAATGAACTACTGTGTCCAATAATGTCGAGGCTGTTAATAGACGTTGGGCCGCCAAAACAATCAGGCTTGGCTTAACATGAGTTACCAGGTCTTCAAATTGAGTTGCCGGTACGTTCGCCCCTATATAAATGGTATGCCACCCTTTGTAGCGGAGTAAGAGGCTAAAAACATGCAATCCTGTAGTATGTTCTTCTTGTGGTGGGCAAGTGAGAACGATTGTTTCTGATCTTGTTGGATTAGGTGCTGCTGCCGCAATTGCAGCAATTCTTTGTAGCGTTAAGTTTGATACAAAGTGTTCTTTCTGAACAGGCAATTTATTTTGATACCAACCTTCTCCGACTTGAACCAGGCAGGGAAATAATACTTCCTCGCAAACCAGTTGAATTGGGAATAGGGCAAATGCCTGGTTCAAAACGGCATTTGCACCGGCTTCATCATAATCGAGACAACGTTCAATCCATTGTTGGCGTAGCGACATCAAAGGTGTGCCCCGGTCGGCAGGCACCGTCTGTGGCGGGGGGGAAGGCTTGATACTTAATGGATCTTCTCCCTTTTCCTCAATGCTGCGCCACAAATCTACCGCCAGCCCTATCGTCATGCCTTCAGCAATCTGGGCCATTATCCATTTAATGATCTCAATATCATACAGTGAGTAAAGCCTATGCCCTCCTGAGCTTCGACCCGGTTGAGGTAAATCATATCGACGTTCCCACGAACGCAGTGTATCAGCCTTGATGCCAGTTTTTTGCACGACGGCTTTTAAGTTGAAAGCCGGTTTTGTTTCGGAAATGTCCATGCGACTCACCTTCACTTTATTCGATCTGAAGTGGCATTAGAATAAAATCACCAGGGTCCAATTTTCAACGCGTTTGCATGTCCGATAACTACGATTTATAAGTATGATGATTGCGTGGCCAAAGTTATTTCAAACCGATTTAGAATTGTTAATAAATAATATCACATTTAGCGAGCAGTTGCCATATGTTTGAATAACTATTGTCCAACAATTTTCTAAAATTCGGGCTGAATTTGAAAAATAGTTCCAAATAAACATCAAAAAGTTGAAATTGAAACATTCTTTGGCGTGAAAATCGGAAAAAGGTTAGGCAATCGGTTGAAATAATGTTGACAATGGCCAAGGTTAATGGTATATTTCTAGCAATTGGACATTAAAGATTTATGAATGACAAGTGTCACAAATAAGGCTTTGTTCGATTGGGTTATCAATTGGCTTTGTCAGTCTATAGGCTGGGAAGACCAAATCATCATTAAAAAGGAGAATTTTGATGGAAAGTAATGAGTCGACGCAACAGTACAACAATGATCAAGTGCCCGATAAATGGAAGAACCTCTTCACGAATGAAGAATGGTTTATGCACGATATTGTTGTCAAATCCACTTATGGCTTCCTGGTGATTGCAATCATTGCCCATATCCTGTGTATCCTTTGGAGACCGTGGGGTTAGCAATAAAGGCTAGAGTCATTTTATTTTGAAGTTTTTTATTTATAAGGAAAAGGAAGGATCCTCATGCCCCCTGAAAGACCAATCGAATTTCGCACAGTTCTAATTCTCTACATCTTGCTCGGCATCGGAGTTGCTTTGACTATACATTTCATTCTTCTAAGCACTCCTACCTATAACTGGTTGAGTTAATTACTTAGAAGAACAATATAAATTCGATTAATTTGAAGATCGAATTGTCAATAATTATAACCATTCTCTTGTAATGCAGGTTTTGCTCCGGACAAACCTGCATTACAAGTAAAAATACTGACCCTACTTAATAATCCTGTGATGCACACTTGTGCCCTGGCATGGCATAGGTTGTGTATCGTAGTATGAATTGATTTAGTACGGTCGGTTTTTGTTTTTGAATATAACCTGGACCAAAATGGTGTTAGGATATTTATTTAAGTTAAGTATGGATGGCATCAACTACGGGTGAGCATTATTAATGCTCAAATTTGTCACCATACTTTAAGTGAGGAAGACTGTGACAACCAATATTGTAACTCCAACTGTTGAAGATCAAGATCCTTCCCTCAAAGAACATCGACCCGCAATCGAACGTGTTAGGGAGGGCGAAAAAGTACCATTTTCTGAAATAGAAAAGCAATATAAGAAACCCGGAAAAACTATTCTTTATGCCCTATTCGGTGCCGATATTTTCGATTTCTGGATAGGGCGATTTTATGTTGGCGCATTTGGGGTCATGTCTTTGATCGGTATATTTTTTGGTGTCGTCTTTTATATTTACCAGGCCTGGGTGGTTGAAGGCGCCTATAACATACTTCGAGCACGGATTGATCCCCCTCCAATTAGTAATGGGTTACGGTTAGCTGCACCCAATGAACCGGGCTTTTTTTGGCAAATGATAGTTTTATTTGCCACAATTGCTTTTCTTGGTTGGATGCTAAGGCAAGTCGATATCTCCCGTAAGTTAGGGATGAGTTATGAAATTGCCCTGGCCTATGGAGCTGTTGTTACCTCATGGATTACTTTGCAATGGCTGCGCCCGATTGCAATGGGGTCCTGGGGTAATGGGTTTTCCTTAGGAATAACGCACCATCTCGATTGGGTATCCAACATAGGTTATCAATATTACAATTTCTTTTATAATCCCTTTCACGCTATTGGGATCTCTCTCTTATTTACTTCAACCCTGATCCTGGCCATGCACGGTTCGGCTATCCTAAGTACGGTGGGCCGTCCTGATGTTGACGAGCGGCATGTAGATAGCTTCTGGCGAAATTTGCAAGGTTATAGTATTGGGGAGGTTGGTATCCACCGGCTTGGTCTTTGGGTGGCAATGGCCGCTGTCCTTTTTTCCAATTTGTGTATTTTCCTCTCAGGAACGCTTGTTTTTAACTGGACAGGGTTCTGGAGTTTTTGGGACCGTTTACCCGTATGGGAAGGTATTACAATGATGACCAGTGCTACTGTAGCAATCGTGCTGTGGCGCGGTCGTCGACCAAAAGCTGTGGATGTTGACGAATATGAATATGGTGGAAGAGGGATTGAAGGTACTGCCCTGAAAAAGCCCAAAAACATTGAATTGTTCAAGCGGCTTTTTGGAGTTGGTCAATTTGGTCCGGTCTACCTTGGTATTCCTGGTACCATTGCCGTGATTACAGGGCTATTGGCCTCCTTCATCATTCTGCAAAACTATTTATACCAGGTGAACTACAACCCAATATTGTTTCTCCGTGAATTTTTTGTCTTGACCCTAAACCCACCGGCAATGCAATATGGGCTGACTTTTGCTCCTTGGAATGAGGGTGGTGCCTGGCTGGTAGCAACAGGTTTCTTAACAATTGCTATTTTCGCCTGGTGGGCAAGAACTTATTTGCGTGCTAAACAAGCCGGTTTGAAATCAAAACTTGCTTGGGCGTTTTTGACTGCCGTTCTATTCTACTTAGTGATTTACATTGTGCGGCCGATTCTTATTGGTAATTGGGCACAAGCACCCGGCCACGGTTTTAAGGCTTTGCTGGAATGGACAAATCATGTCAGCGTTTTGTATGGAAACTTTTACTACAATCCATTTCACATGATTTCTATCTTCTTCCTGCTTGGTTCAACTTTGTTGTTGGCCATGCATGGAGCCACAATTGTTGCATCTTCACGTTATGGGTCTCACCGTGAGATTGAAGAAATGATGGTTGAAGGTACCGGAACGCATCGTTCGCAACTCTTTTGGAGGTGGACAATGGGTTTTAATGTTAATTCTAAAACGATTCATGATTGGTGCTGGTGGTTCGCCATGCTAACAGTGATCACTGGCGCAATAGGATTAATTTTGTCCGGTACACTTATCACTGATTGGTTTCAATGGGCACAAAGCATCGGAATCGTTGCACCAATACCCTAAATCTGTGAATGAAAAATCGCAAATGGTCGAAAAATCTAATTTTTTTGAAAAGTTAGCGAAGAGGAATGAACCATGCCAAGAGGCACCATTTTTAATAAAAGAACGCAATACTGGATAGGTTTCCTACTGGTTACGGCAGTTTTGTTGATAAGCAGCTTGTGGGTCCTCAATTTTATTTGGTCGGAAGTGGCGAGTGCGGAAGCTGAGGAAATAACGCTCAACCCATCATTTGTGGAGTATTCCACTGCCGGTTCATATATTTCTGATGAATCAAACGCTGCTATCCAAGAATATATTTCAGAGTTTCCTGATCCGCAAAACGTGAAAGTTTTGACCGACATGAATACATCTGAGATTTGGGGTTTCATGACAAACCACGTTGCCGGAGGCTTAAAAGTAGATTGTACTCACTGCCACAATATTGAAAACTTTGCCGCTGAGGGCGACGAAATAGGGGACCCAGAAGTCGCTGATAGAAAAGAGCAAGCCCTCGAACATCTACAAATGGTGGCGGATTTGAATAAAAATTGGTTAACGATGTTAAATGACATTGAGGGTAAACAACCTTCAGGCTCACAAATAATTTGTGCGACCTGTCATTTGGGTGAGCCGCTCCCCGTGGCCTGGCCACAGAATCTACACGCACTACCAGATGATTATCGTCTACCTCTGCGATCGGCAGACGGTAATGTGGGCACAGTGGAAGACATTGATAATGCCTTGGTAATTACGGGTCGTGAAGATGTTTCCCTTGATGGTGTTCAATACAACCAGAATACCATGTACCACTTTAATGAGAGCTTACAGGTAGGCTGTACACATTGTCATAATTCCCGTTACTTCCCCGAATGGGAACAACCCGCCAAGTACTATGCATATACGATGTTACAAATGAATCAGCATATCCTTGCCGAGTACCAAGAAACTATGAATGATCAAGAACCATCTTGTTATTTGTGTCATCGTGAAAATGTACTCCCACCAGGGGCAGCTGTTTCAGCTAGATCACTGCCGGCGGCACTCAACTCGACTGGTGAATAGAATCATCAGTATCATGACCAAGATTTGATTCAGACTAGTTGCATTTTCAACTAGAATAATGATAATCCAAAGAACCGGGTACTCCTTTTTGGAGTACCGGTTCTTAAACATTTCTCTGATACAATCAAATTAATACAATTTTATGAATTCCACTTCTGAGAGCACAACCCAACCCCGCGTCCAGTTAAAACGGCCACCATTATTGGGTCGATCCTTAGTCCTCATGAAGCCGGTGACCTGGTTTGGGCCGATGTGGGCATTTCTTTGTGGGTCAATTGCAAGTGGAGGGACGCATTGGGTTGTTGAAGATTTTCTGCGACTTCTCGTAGGAATTATTTTAGCCGGACCCATATTATGTGGGTTATCTCAAGTCATAAACGACTACTTTGATCGTGAGGTTGATGCTATAAATGAACCAGATCGACTGATTCCGTCCGGCCTGGTAAGCTCCCAACAAGTATATGCTACTGTTTTTACCCTTTTATTAGCTGGGTTCGTCTTGGGTTACTTTTTAGGGCAGGGTGTGTTACTCCTGGTCACGATTGGGATGTTTTTAGCT
>JANQGC010000226.1 GCA_028277515.1 Anaerolineae bacterium | reverse complement strand
AATAAATGTGCCCCCTGTTTTGCGGGCGAACATCCAGTTAAATAAAGCGGTTCGGGCACCGCCAATGTGTAAATACCCCGTTGGACTCGGGGCGAATCGAACGCGAACATGCATATGATCAAAAGCCTCTTTGGGAATTTAAGGTGAAAGAATTTTAACTTGCCCAGAGATATCAGCCAACCATTAACCGAAATCTTGTTTGCGCTGGCGCATCAGCACGGATTGCACCAGGCCAATAGCCAGAAACAAGGTTACGAGAGAACTGCCACCATAGCTGACAAATGGCAAAGTCAGACCGGTCACAGGTAGCAGGCGTACATTCATGCCGATGCTGACCACAGTTTGGAAGAAGAGAATAGTGGCGATGCCCACGACGATCAGCTTCCCGGCGAAATCTTGACTGAGCAGGGCTGCGCGCAGGATGCGCAGCAATATAAATCCCAGGAGAGCGAGCACCACCAGCGAGCCGAAAAGTAAGCCCATCTCCTCTGTAAGCATTGAAAAAATAAAGTCCGTATGCTGCACGCGCAAAAAGCCAAGCTGGCTCTGCGTTCCCTGCATATATCCTTTGCCCAATAAACCACCGGAGCCAATGCTGATTTCGGCCTGTTCGATATTGAAAATATTGTCTTGACTGGCCTCCTCCGGATTGAGAAAGGTGGTCACCCGCTCTTTCTGGTAATCGGCCAGGAAGGGATAAATAAGCCCAGTCCCCAAAATGCCCACGGCGGCCAGGACAATAAAATGAGAGAGGGGCAATCCGGCCAGCCAGATCATGGCAAACCAGATGGCGATAAACAAAATAGACATACCCAGGTCAGGTTGGATGAAGATTAGGCCGATGGGGATACCGATATAGGCCAGGGTAATCAAGGTATTGGAAAAACGGCCGATGAGATGCTGGCGGTTGGCCAAAAACTGGGCGAAGGTGATAGTTAGCAGAATGCGTCCAAATTCGGATGGTTGGATGCGCAATTCAGGTGTGATCTGGATCCAGCGCCGTGCTTCATTGCCTAGTTGCCCGGCTACGGCGACAAAGATCAGCGAGGCTACAACCCCGACATAGATGTACCAATGAGCTGAGGTCAGGTAGCGATAATCAATGGCTGCCACGGCAATCAGGATCACCAGTCCAACACCGCCCCACAAGATTTGCTGGTTGGGCAGCGCTTCAAAAGCGGGCGCGCCGGTGACTGCGCTGCGGATCATCAAAATACCGAAGCCGGTGAGTAAAATGACTGCGCCCAACAGCCAAAAGTCAAAATAGCGCCAGACGGATGGTTTAGACAACATCCTGCCTATTTTAAGAAAAAGAGAGGCGAGATGCGACTTAATTCATATTTTGTTTTTAAATCAGGCATCTATAAGGTAAAGATATAGCGGTTGTTTGTAGCACAAACTTTCCAGTTTTGTGGTCTTATATGAATTTGAATGCGCAGTTACTGGTGGAAATCGGTCAAGCGCACCGGCCGGCGCCTGGCGCCCCAATTTCCTGGTTCGGGTAAGAAATGTCCAGCGCATGGTGTACCGCACATTTGACAGCGGCCGTCTTCGGTCAGGTTCCAGTCGCTTAAATTGTACCAATTGCGGCCGATCAAGCGCACACCGCAGTTGTGGCAGTAGGTACTGCCTCCTTCCGCGTCATAAACGTTCCCGGTGTAAGCATAACGCACCCCATTCTTCATGGCGATTTGGCGGGCACGGGTCAAGGTTTGCGCCGGAGTGCGTGGAATATCGCGCATCTTGTAATCAGGGTGAAACGCGGAGAAATGCAAAGGAATATCAGGTCCCAAATTTTCCACTACCCACTGTGTCAATTCTTCAAGTTCGGCCGTGGAATCATTTTGGCCAGGAATGAGCAGCGTGGTGATCTCCAGCCAGGTGTCTGTCTCATGCTTGATATAAAGCAAGGTCTCCAGAATCGGTTGCAGGTGGCCAGAGCAAAGCTGCTGGTAAAATTCCTCGGTGAACCCCTTGAGATCAACATTGGCAGCATCCATATAGCGATAAAATTCAGCGCGTGGCTCTTCATTGATATAACCGGCAGTGACAGCTACGGAATGAATGCCTCTCTCATGGCAGGCCTGGGCGACATCGACGGCATATTCCAGGAAAATAACCGGATCATTGTAGGTGAAGGCCACGCTTTGACAGCCCAACTCATGTGCGGCACGGGCGATACTGTCCGGCGCGGCGACATCGGCCAGGGTGTCCATTTCCCGCGATTTGCTGATATCCCAGTTCTGGCAGAAACGACAGAAAAGATTGCAGCCGGTGGTGCCAAAAGAGAGGACGGAACTGCCGGGGTAAAAATGGTTCAGTGGCTTTTTCTCGATGGGGTCGATGCAGAAGCCGCTGGAACGACCATACGTGGTTAAGACGATCTGATCATCCTGGCGGGCGCGTACAAAACAGAGGCCGCGCTGCCCTTCGTTTAGCTTGCAGTAACGGGGACATAAATCGCATTGGATACGGCCGTCATCCATCTTGTGCCAGTAAATAGTTGGGACTGTAGATGAATCTAACATAATTGGTTTACAGCTTGACCGGTCCAATATTCAAGATTAGACTACTCATCAGTCGTGGATCCAATTTTACTCTATATCCATTATACTATAAGAGAAAGAAGATTATTCTGGCCTATTGTTTGGTTTTACCAATTTGCGCGTGGAGCCATAGCGCCTTAAGCAAAGTACGGGGTGAGGCGCGATTTTTATTTGGCTTGTGGGAAGTGGTGAAAAGGAGGCTGTTATGAATCAAATCCACCCGGCGGCCGTGGCCGGTACATTCTATCCGGCTGATCAGGACCAACTAAGAGGTATGATTTCTCGTTTTCTCCAGGATGCGCAGGTCAAGAACATCCAGCCCAAGGCGATGATCGCACCCCACGCCGGCTACCCTTATTCGGGTCCTGTCGCCGCTTCGGCTTATGCTCATTTGGCTAATCGCAAGGAATCCATTGAACGTGTTGTTTTGCTCGGCCCGGCGCATCGCATCCATGTTGTTGGTTTTGCGGCCAGCAGCGCCAAAGCTTTCGCAACACCGCTGGGCAGCCTGCTCGTCGACCAGCAAGTATTGCAGCGCGCACTTGATTTGCCTCAGGTGCAAATTTTCGATCAGGCGCATGTTGGCGAACATAGCCTGGAGGTCCATTTGCCTTTTTTGCAGATGATTTGCCCAAATGTTTCCATTGTTCCTCTTTTGGCCGGAGAAGCGCAAGATAGGCAAGCAGCCGAACTGCTGGAGACGGTATGGAGTGGGCCGGAAACGATCATTGTTATCAGTTCTGATTTGAGCCATTTCCATGATTATACCGCAGCGAAAACGTTGGATGCGGCCACGGCCGAGGCCATTGAACAACTTCGGCCGGAAGCGATAGGCCAAGACAGCGCCTGCGGTCGAATTCCAATTCGAGGGCTGTTGAGTGTAGCCAAACGGCAAGGATTAAAGGTGACCACGGCCGATCTGCGTAATTCCGGTGATACGGCGGGCACTAAGGACCGGGTCGTTGGCTACGGGGCGTTTTTGTTCAGCTAATGATTCCTGCTTTCTATATGTCAAGGGCTAACAAGGCTGAAAATAGTGACCTTATCGTCCACGGGAACGCCTGCATCATCCAGGACAGATAAGCGACGCAGGTCAGCCAGAAGGTACCAGCCAATTTGCAGACGGTAGGTGCCGGGCGGCAGATCGGCATCCAATTGGATGACATGTGGATCTTCAATGATTTCACCCGGCGACCATTGGCTGGTGGGATAGGTACCTTGCAATGGCCAGGCATCGACCTGGCCGACGATCTGATCTTGCTCATCCAGCACCTGTAAGAAAATTGTGTAATCTTCAGCTATTGAAGTTAAGGCCTGCCAACGTAAGTTCACCTCAAGCCGGTCTCCTGGCTGAAGCTCCTTCCGTGGCAGGTCTACATCCAATAGGGCTATTTTGTCTTCATAATTGGTTGCTTGTTCCGGAAGGGGCACGCCGCTGACCTGCACCTCACCCAGGATGCAGCCGCCGCTGGGAGGGGCCAGCCAGCCGCAAAGAGATGACGCTACCGGATCTCGGCCAAGTAGATGGTACCGGCCGCCGGCCAAATCTGTCTTTGCTTCAGCGGCCCGCAGAAAAGGCGGCAGTTGGTCAGCGAACGAGACCAGCAAGCGTCCAGAAGGGTCGCTAACCGGCTCATCAAGCGGTTCAAGGCTAAATTGCAACGCATCCGGGTTGTGACCATAGCCACTGACCAGGATGGGCAGCGGAGTCTGCGGCCGAATGTCAGACGGGAATTCCACACCGCTGAGGAAGAGCCGGCCGATTTGCGCGCGAAGCTGATTTTGTAAGATGCGCTCTCCGGCTGGCGGCAGGGACATCTCGGTAATCGTCTGCCAATCTAGGTCGGCAGCGGTTGAAAAGGGGGGTCCGACGGCCACCTGCAAATCCAGGGATGCGCCGCTTTCCAGGAGAGGATATGGCAACAAATGAAAATCAGACACGATCTCATCCTCTCGCCAGGCTTGAACGGGATAGTAATTAGCCGCCGGGTGCCGGCCGGTTTTTACCGCTGGCTCGCCGGTGAAATAATCCCCGTTCCAGCGCATATAGATGTGTTGGGATTGCTCGGGTGCTGCACCGGCCTGCCAGTATAAAGTGACGGCCGTACTTCCCGGATCAACATCTGCCGTTTCCTGTAAACTGTACCCGGCAAGTTGCAGCGGGCCGATGCTTTGTTCCAGGGGAACTGTCTCCCGGGGCAGTTCCATAAGTGGCTGGGTGCTGACCTCCAATAAAGGTCCGAAGGAGCGTAAATGATATATCCCCTCTAATCCAGGTAAAAAGCGAGCCAGGTAAACCGTTTGCCCGGTGGCGATGCGGCCGTCCAGTTCGTTACGATAGGCCGCTTCATCGGGCAAAACCATAATATCCAGGTCAGGGCGAAAGCCTTCAGCCTGCTGCAAATAGTATAAGGGTGCGATCTTTTCGCTGTCGGCCAGGATTGCCGCGTTATGTTCCAGGGGCATAGCCAGAACGCCCTCGCCCCAGGCCAACAGATCTTTTTGTTCCTGGGGAAAGGCTGGCCAATCGCCAGCGATCTGCACGATCGAAGGCAGCATTAATAGTGTGAGCAGGGGGAACTGTACTGCCTCCAGCCAATTGGACTTCTGCCAACGGTCAAGCAGCCTGTTGGCTCCTGCTAATAGGGCGGCCACCCCTGCGGCCCAGAATAAGGCTGTGACCACATGAGCCGGGATAAGAAAGACGGCCAGATCGGGTACGAGGTAATTCAAGCCGTAAAACA
This sequence comes from Anaerolineae bacterium, assembly GCA_028277515.1. The sequence continues at coordinate 14,102 of JANQGC010000226.1, read as the reverse complement.
TGAATCCCAACCAGGTTAAAATGAGAATGAGCGCTGCCCGCCGGCGGCGCATGAACAGGGTTATTAAGCCCAATGCGGCTAATGTCAGGTTAAACCATTCCCAATTTTGCAGCAAAAGACGGCCGACGACTTCGTATCGCGTGGGGCCGGTGAGCCAGGCGTTTAATTGTAAGGCGTCTTGAAAACGGCCGCCGATCACCCAATCGACAAAACGAGCCATGCCCATCGGTTCCCCATTAAGTGCGGACCAACGCAGCGGTAAATAGGCGTAGAGCAGCAGGGGCAATACAAAGGCCGCGGCCGCCTTAAGCAGAAGTTTCAAATTTTCCTGCCGGTTTTGCCGGCGCAGGCAAGAACAAAAAGCTAATAAGATGGCCAGTAGCGCAGGCGGCAGCAGAAAAAGAGTGGTCAGGTGGTTGGTTAAACCCAAACCAACCAGCAGGGCGCTGAGTAAGATTAACCGCTGCCAGCCCAGCTTTATTGGCCAGGTGGTGATCGCCGTATCGCAAACATCCCGGTTATCCAGTATCAAGACCATTAACCACAGTGTGACGGATACAAAAAAGGCATGCAGGGCGTAAACCTCTGCTTCAATGGCCTGGCTCCAAAATACCGGTGAAAGTCCCAATAACACGACGGACAATATAGCTGGCAGGGGGCGTCTGGTCAGTCGCAGCGCCGCTTCATAGAGAAAAAATAGAGTAAGAATGGCAAAAACGGCCGAGGCCAGGTTGATACGCCAGGCCATAGTCTCCCAGGGAATGAAGCTGAATAGACGACCCAAAAAGATGTAAAGAGGATAGCCCGTCGGGTGGGCGATACCCAACTGTGGGATCACAACCTGGAACTCAAATGTATCGGCGCTGCCAACGGTATCCGGAATAGTTAACCAATAGATGGGTAAAACGGCAGCAACGATGAATAGGAAGCCCCACCCTCGCCAGGAACGTTTTTTAAATAATGTCCAGGCAATGAAAAGAGTGCCCAACCATAAGGAAGTGGCGAAAATAAACCGGCTGGCCACCAGATCGACCTGGGCATCGAAAAGCCACAGCAAATTGAGCAGCAGCGGAGTAAAGGGCCAGATAGTCCACTGGTGGCTCAGTTGTCTGACTGTAAAAAGCCATATAGCAAAGAAAATGAAGGCCAGGAGAAGTGCCAACGGTACGACAGCCAATGCCCGACCCAGCCATAGCAGGTTGGGAAAGGCAGCTTCATATAAAAGGCGGGTGATCGCCAGCCCACTGAGAAACAAAAGCATCAATGCCGCTAAACCGGCAAAGAAACTGTCATTCAACGCTATCCTCTTCCGCATAGGCGCAATTGTACTCCGCTCAGCAAGAAAACAAGGGTGAGGCGCCAAAACGTTTATGAATTGCCGGGCGGCGGTCGGTTTTTCTGGCAAGATAGCGCAAAGCTAATTACAATCCAGGGCATGGATGATAAGAACCGTAAACAAAAGGGAGGAAAGTCTGAAGAGCAGGGGAAAAACTGGCAGTTTGAGACGGCCGCCGTCCATGCCGGTTTTGAGCCTGATCCGCAGACCGGGGCCATTACCACTCCCATTTATCAAACCTCTACCTTTGTCCAGCAAGATATCGGCCAACATCAAGGCTTTGAATACGGCCGCACTGACAATCCGACGCGCTCCGCCTTGCAGGAAGCCCTTGCCGTTCTTGAAGGGGGCAGGTATGCGCTGGCTTTTTCTTCGGGAATGGCCGCGATTGATACCTTGCTGCGTTTATTTAAGCCTGGGGATCACGTCATCGCCGGTGACGATCTCTATGGCGGGACACACCGCCTGTTTACGCAAATATTGGCTGATTATGGGTTGCAGTTCAGTTTTGTGGATACGGCCGATCTTGCGGCTCTTGAAGAAGCGATGACACCTGATAGTAAACTGATCTGGCTGGAGACACCCACCAACCCCTTGTTGAAGCTGTCCGATATCGCCGCAACCGCTCGGATCGCCCAGGCGCGTGGCTGCCTGCTGGCCGTGGACAACACTTTTGCTTCACCGGCCTTACAGCAGCCGCTGTACTTCGGGGCTGATTTTGTGATCCACAGCACGACGAAATACATTGGTGGCCATACCGATTCCGTTGGCGGGGCGATCGTGCTGGATGATAGCGCTGCTTATGAACGACTCAAATTCTTGCAAAATGCCGTTGGTGCCATACCTGGGCCTATGGATTGTTTTTTAACCTTACGTGGCATACGGACGTTGGCTCTACGCATGAAGGCGCACAGCCATAATGCGCTTCGGGTAGCCCAATTTTTAGCCGACCATCCGCAAGTTGGCGAAATCTATTATCCGGGCCTGGACAGCCATCCGCAATATAATTTGGCCCGGCGCCAGATGGCAGGTCCTGGGGGGATGGTCTCCTTCATATTGCATGGCGGTGAAGATGCAGGGCGTGAATTGGCTAAACGAACGAAATTGTTTAGCCTGGCCGAGTCTCTCGGCGGTGTGGAATCTTTGATCGAAATCCCGGCGCCGATGACGCACGCTTCCGTTGCCGATTCGAGCCTGGCTATCGATCCTCGCCTGGTGCGAATTTCTGTTGGGATTGAGAATGAGGCCGATCTCATCGCCGATTTGGCGCAAGCCTTAGCGACCCTTTAACAATACCTTATGCGTGTTATTAGTAATTTTTTCAGTGTGCTTGTTGAGGCGGGGCAGGCCTGGAGCCAGGATAAAGCGTCGCTCTATGCGGCGGCAATTGCCTATTACATGGTATTTTCTATTGCCCCGTTGTTGGTTTTTGTGATCTCTATCGCCGGTCGCGTCTTTGGCCAGGCCGCTGTTGAAGGACAAATTGTTGCCCAGGTAAGTGGTATTGTCGGCCAGGAAGCGGCCGCGTTATTGGAGAGCCTCTTAGAAAATGCGATCAGCGGGTCTTCCAGTTTTACGCTGATCAGTGTGGCCATTCTGCTTTGGGCCGGATCAGGTGTATTTAACCAATTAAAAAGAGCACTTGATATTATTTATGGGGTCATTCCGAAACAAATCCCAGGTATTAAAGGCATCTTGTTCATGATTCGACATCGTTTCCTGGCCTTTGCCATGGTTTTGCTCATGGGTGTGCTGCTTTTAGCCTCCCTGGCCGTAAATGCTGTCGCGGCAACCCTGGATAGCTACATCGCGCTGTACCTGCCTGAATTTGCTACTGTCAACACCTACATTGGACGCTTACTGACGCCCGTTATTCTCTTTGTGCTTTTTACCATTATATTTAAGACTTTACCCGAAGCGGTCGTGGCCTGGCGAGATGCCGCCGTTGGTGCCCTGCTTACGACATTGTTCTTCTTGCTGGGAATATACCTGATTGGCATTTATTTGAGCTTTACAAATGTCGGATCCGTATATGGCGCGGCCAGCTCGCTCATCGTCGTTTTAGTTTGGATTTACTACTCCACACAAATTTTGATGTATGGAGCTGAGTTTGTAAAAGTGTACGCGAATAGTCAAGGTCGGCCGGTTTTACCCAGCAGCAGCGCAAACTCCCTGGCCGAGCATTACAACAATGTCTTGCACGATGCAGTAACTGAGCTAGAACCGCAACCTGAACCCGTGCAGCGGCCAGTTTTCGGTGAAGAGGATGAACTGCTCAGCGAACCGCCACCCGGAACCCAGGTTCGCCGGCAAGCCGCGGCCGCTTTGATTGGTCTGGCTGCCGGGTTGTTCCTGGCCTTTATAGGCCAATTCTTCCAGGACGAATAGTATAATTAAATGTTTCGCTACCGGCTGGCTCGCGCTGCCTTTAAGGTTATCCAGGTTATTCTAGCCGATCTGACGGTCACAGGGCGGGAAAATATTCCTGAGCAAGGCCCTTATATTGTCACCGTGAACCATATGAGCGCGGCCGATACGCCGCTGATGCTGGTGGCCTTTCCTCCTTTGCAATGGCGCTTTTTCGCCGGTGAGGCATGGCAGGAGCATTGGCTGTGGGGTCCGCTCATGGGTTGGTTGGGAGCGATTTACATTAACCGTGGGACGGTCGACCGTCAGGCGCTCAAGGAAGCGATGATGGCCATAGAAGAAGGAAATGTGTTCGGTACGGCACCGGAGGGATCACGCAGCAAGGTGGGCTACATGCTGCCGGCCAGGGATGGCGCGGCCTATTTGGCCAGCCGTGGCAGAGTTCCCATCCTTCCTGTTGGTCTGGTCAACACCGATATCTTATTTGCCAATACGAGGAAATTGCGCCGCCCCCAAGTGGAAGTGCATATTGGTCGGCTTTATGATTTGCCTGACCTCGGCCGTCGACCACGCAGCCGGGAATTACCAGATTATACCCATTTGATCATGGTCAAAATCGCTTCTCTGCTTCCCCCACGCTATCATGGCTATTATAAAGACAGTCCGGCCTTGCAAGCATTGTTGAATGGCCAGGACCCCTGGCCCCACTGCCAGGAATTACTCTCCTAACAACTCATAGATTTGCTGCAAATGAACGTCATCATGCTGGACGGCCAGGTAGACCAGCTCCTGTAAGCTGGTCGGTCCGAAAAAGGCGTGGCGCCCTTGCCTTTGCCAGATTTCCTCGTCAAGCTTACTTAGCAAGGCGATGTTCTGACGCCGGGCGGTCAGAAAGATCTCCCGCGCATCGGGTCCATCTTGCACATTGTAACAGCGGATTTCAGCCCACTCGTCGGTTGTTGCCCCGGATAGAAAGGGATTATCCTGGTTAATCACCGCCCGGTAACGCACGGTGTGGACATCCATTTCGACATCGCGCAGATGACACATCACTTCTGCCAGGGACCAATCTTCGGCCTCAGGACGCCGGTTCCAGGCTTCCTCGGAAGGGGGATGAACGGCCGCGACGGCCGTGGCGAAGGCGGCGAGTTTCTCGATTAATTGGCTGACTGGTAAGGTAGGCTGCATCGTTAGGATGTCGCAGCCAGGCGTTGCAGCCAGCCGGATTTTATGCGCAGCAGTAACCCTTCCAACGAGCCGTAGCCGGAGGGCAGATTAATATCCGGAATCCGGGTGCCGGGGAGCTGGACCCAGTAGGTGAAGATGCCGATGGCCGCCGCCGGTTCGATGTCGTTGACCCAATTGTCACCGACCATCAATGCATGTTCCGGATGACAGTTGGCCACATTCAGAATTTCCCGGTAATAGGCCGTGTGCGGTTTGACGGCGTGCATATTTTCATAGGTCGTGATCAACAGGTATGGAAAATCAGAAGCGGGAATGCCGGCCCAGCGCAATCGTTCTTCGACGGCGATGCGCGGGAACATGGGGTTGGTGGCGATGATCACCTGTAATCCCCTGGCAAATGCGGTGCGTACCAGTTCGGCCGCCGCCGGCAGCGGCTTCGTGACCTTTTGCAGCTCTTTAAATTCTTTCAGATAGAAGCGGTTGAGTTTCTCTTCAAGTTCCTGGCTGTCCATATTGTTTTCGCGGGCAAAATGCTGCCAGAAAACTTCGCGATTGGTCAAATCGGGAGCCGTATTGCGTGCCATTTCCTGGCTGGATGCCAGGATTGCCGGCAGCATGCTGCCTCGTTGGAATTCCGTTTGCATGAAACGGTCCAACAAGGCGAAATAGGGGGGAAGAAAAGTGTCCATATCATTCCCCAATAACGTGTTATCAAGGTCAAATAGAATTGTTGTAATCATTTTTTTAACCACTAAGTGACAGTCACTTCAAAAGTGACTGTCACTTTAACCATCGCCAAAAAGCTCTTGCAGCCCCGGTTTTTCCTTAGCACATTCGGGACAACCGACATGCGGCTTGGGTACATCAATCAAATGCTTACTGCAAAAAGCGGTCACTTCTACGCGGCGGTTCATGCCCAGAATGCCCTTTTTAACCGTCGCTTGCAGCACCAGGTCGGGACTGCTGTTAGCCAGCAATATTTCAGGCACGGGACATTCCGTGCAATCATTGGGTTTCCATTCCGGGGAATTAGGGTTGCTCTTAATCAAGCGGCACTCCTGTTCATTGCGGCCGCGGTGGAAATCCTGGTAATAAAAGCGGCATTCCTTGCCCGCCGGAGTAATCATAAAGGTTGTCCTATTCTGTTGTGGTCATTCTCGAAGCGCATGGTTGGGATTATAAGGTTGTGAGGTTTGGGCGTCAAAAGGGTTGTGCAACGGTTAATGCGCGGGGAAGATCAAGCCATCTTCCCCGCTTCGGCAAAGGTGCGGTTGACATAGGCATCTGGATTGTTGACTATCGTCACAGTTCGCAGCGGGCCTTCCTGGCTCCAGTCGCTTTCAAACTGATAGCAGATGACGTGCATGATCACGTGGTGACAACCGCTGCTGTCTACGTGCATTTTAAAGTCAATGATAACCAGACTAGCCGTCGTGGGCGGAGTAGTCGCCGGTGGCCAGGGAATGGGGATTCTTGCAAAGGCAGCTGCGCCCGATTGTTACGGTAATCGGCTGGGTCCACATTGACCCATTAGAAATGTTACCGAAAGGGGATTGGCTACCCCCTAAACCAACCGCGCTCTATATAAGTTTTCTTTCTGTGGCAGTTAGCGCAAAGTATCTGACACTTGGCAATTTCCCTTTTCAATGTCTCAAGTGAGTGCCTACCTGTAGCTAATTCAGAAACGGCCGCTTTCTTATTCCCGCGGATGTGATCGAACTCTAAAAGCCTTGGATCACTTTCCCCGCATTCAACGCAGGGATGACTCGACAAATAATCCCAAACGTATTGCCGGGCTACATCTCTTCTTCTATTTCTATTATCGTAAATTCTTTGCCGGTATTCTTCGGAGTTTTTGTTGTAGCTTGCTTTGTTGAACTTGCTCATGCAAGAACGGCAATGTTTATGTCTTCGCTTTAGCAGGCGGTTACTGTAGGGGAACTCCTCAAGCGATTTAAATTCCTTACAATGGGCACACTTTTTCATTTAAATTCAGATTTATAAGCTACGGGTAAATTTCAGTATGATCAGAAAACCCCCATATTTGGGGGTTCTAGAGGGGATTACCCCATATTTTTGGTACGCCCTGAAGGAGTCGAACCTCCGACCTCCTGGTTCGTAGCCAGGCGCTCTGATCCACTGAGCTAAGGGCGCATTATTGTGACCTCTTAACGATAGCTTATCCGGAATATTCCGGCCAGTGCTAACGACTGAGGGCAAAGGCGGGGAGGAAGGGATTCGAACCCTTGAACGGCTTTAAGACCGTTAACCGCTTAGCAGGCGGCCCCAATCGTCCACTCTGGCACCTCCCCTAGCGTTTTCGCCAGGTCACTCTTGTTAATGTTGGCTCTTAAAAAGAGCCGGCGAGCGGAGGGAGAGGGATTCGAACCCCCGGTGAGCTTGCACCCACTACGGTTTTCAAGACCGTCGCAATCGTCCACTCTGCCATCCCTCCATGTGTCAAGAGGGGCTCAAATTGAGCGTCAAAAAGTATAGCATGGGGCTATAGGGCTTGTCAAAAGCAATCATGCCCCTGTTATTTTGAAAAGGCCAATGCGTTGAGTGCATCCAGGACGCGATCAACTTCTTGTTCGGTGTTGTAATGCACAAAGCCAATGCGCACTAAGCCTTGTTCTGGAAAGCCAAGGCGCTTCATGACAGCAACGGCGTAGTAGTCGCCATGCCAGACGAAGATACCCTGTTCGCCCAGTTTAGTGGCCACTTCTTCTGATGTATGGCCTTCTATACTGACGGCAAAGGTCGGTGTGCGCCAGTCCAGATTTTCGATGTCGGTGATGCCATAAACGCGCAGTCCGGGCACTTCGGCCGCGCCGCGCAAAAATCGCTCGCTGATGCCCATCTCATATGCTTTAATCATACCCATGGCTCGTTCGATCTTCTGCCGTCGTGTTCCCTGGAAGTCACTCAAGCTGGCGATGTAATCAACGGCCGCAGTCACCCCGGCTATGCTCTCAAAGCTCTGTGTACCCGTCTCCCATTTGCCTGCCGGTTTGGCTGGGGCAGGGCGAACTTTGTAAGCCTTTAGCTCATCGAGCAGTTCATATTTACCGTACAGGATGCCGGTGTGCGGTCCGAAATACTTATAGGCGGAAGAAACCAGGAAATCACAGTCCAGGTCCTGTACATCAATTGGGCCATGGGGAGCATAATGGACGGCATCGACATAGACTAGAGCCCCCACTATATGCGCCATTTCTGTGATGCGTTTGATATCGCTGATGCTGCCCACCGCATTGGAAGCATATGTTACTGCAACCAGCTTGGTGCGCTCATTAAGTAGATCTTTTAAAGATTCCAGCTTATGCGTGCAGTCGGCCGGATCAAAATCCAACCAGTGAATAGTCAATCCGTGATCTTCGGCCGCCAGCAGCCAGGGAGAAATATTGGCATCGTGGTCCAGTCTGGTGACGACGATCTCGTCTCCCGGTCCCCAGGTGCGGGTCAAAGCGCGGCTGATAGCGAAGGTCAGGCTGGTCATATTTTGACCAAAAACAATTTCCTCTGGCCGGCGCGCGTTGAGAAAATCGACTATCGCCAGCCGCGCGTCATCCACAATGGCATCTGCGCGTTCACTGGTCAGGAAGGGACCACCGTGGTTAGAGATGCCCAGGGTGAGCGTCTCGCTCATGGCGTCAATGACGCGCTGCGGAACCTGTGTTCCGCCCGGACCATCAAGATAGACAGCGGGACGGCCGTTCACTTTCTGCTTTAACGCGGGAAATTGTTGGCGTATCAAATCAAAATTTAACTTAGGGTTGTTGTGATTCATACTTTAATTCTATCCGTTTTTCAAGACCGCCATAAAATTGACTTTACTGGTGATAGGTTTGTAATAATTGTCCGTTAGACAAAACTGTGGATTCGCGCCTTGCTGGAATGACAGTAGATATTCGCATGAATTTGTAAAGCAACGATTTACGGACATCGGTTAGGCAGATCGTAAGTCTGACACGTATGATGATTAGAAAGGGTAGAATATTGTAGATAACATCCCATTTTACCAAGTGTCAAAAGGCCACATGTGCTCACTAGATAAATGGGCTGTATAAAATCATATGGAGGGTATTGCATGAGGATAGCAATCACGGCCGATCTGCATTTAACGACCAGAGAGCGTCATCCGGAACGCTTTGAGACATTAGAAAATTTACTGGATGATTTGCGGTCCAACGAGATAGAAATGTTAATTATTGCTGGCGATCTTTTTGATGCTACGCAACGTAGTTATGTCGATTTTGAAAAGATTTGCCGCGCCGCTGATAATAGCACTTTAAAAATTTGTGTCATACCGGGCAACCATGATCCCTCTATTGATAACAGCCAAATTGTTGTCGACAACGTGGATATTATCAGCAATCCCACGCTGCGGGAGTTAGGTGGTCGTTCCTTCTTCTTTTTACCTTACCAAGGTGGAAAAACGATGGGTGAGGTATTGGGTAAGTACGCGGGCAACTTGCCGGTCAGCGAGTGGGTGCTTATCGCTCATGGAGACTGGACAGGAGGGTTTCGCCAACCTAATCCAACCGAACCGGGCATTTATATGCCCTTGACCGGTCGCGATGTGCAGATGTTTCAACCGGCACGCGTTTTCCTGGGACATATCCATGCTTCTATGGACGCAGCGCCAGTTCATTATCCCGGTTCACCTTGCGCTATCGATATTAGCGAGACAGGGCGACGACGATACCTAGTTTATGATACCCTATCCGGCCAGGTTATACCACGAACAGTGGCCACACCATTCCTTTACTTCAATGAGACGTTTGTGGTAGTTCCGGTGGAAGACGAAGCAGGTTATTTACAATCCCAGATTAAGGCCCGTCAGGAGAAATGGAACCTGTCGCCGGAAGAAAAAAGCAGAGCACATTTACGAGTGAAAATCAAGGGCTACTCGGTCGATCGTGTCGCCTTATCGCGGCTGTTGGAAGAGGTATTTAGCGGCTACGCTCTATACGAACCACCTAATTTCGATGATGTTCTTATTTCTAATGATATTGAACGTCAAGCTATTATTGGCCAGGTGCGAGCGAGTCTGGAACAACAACATTTAATCCAAGGCACGGATGAGCCCGAGGCAGATGAAATCCTTTTGGAAGCGATGCATATCATTTACGGTGTTTGACTTATGGATATTTGGATCAAAGAAATTAACGTTGAAGCGAGCGGCCCCCTATCCCAGGTGCAGTGGAATTTGGGTCCTTTTAATCTTGTATATGGCCGTAACGAACAAGGAAAGACGTTTATGGTGGAATTCCTGATACGTTCCTTATTCAAAAATCATGGTCAATGGTCATTACGTTCAGTAAATAGTCGCGGAAAAGTGGTGGTCAGCGGTCTAAACGAAAAAAGTTTTTCCTTTTCTCCCTCCTCCAGGAAGAAACTGGAAGATTTTTTAGCAACAAGCGCAGAAGGTTTACCACGGCAAATTAGTCGTTTGCTCGTTGTCAAAGGAGCTGAGTTTAGTTTTGAGAAAAACAAAAGCTCGATTGTCAGCCCGGCGACTTTACAAGCTTTTTTATCAGGGCAGGATTTGTTAAATGCTATTCAAGGTAAGATACAAAAAACTGTCCAAAGGGCAAAAATAGTTGATGGCCGTATTGAGGGCAATAGGGCAGGCAAAATCAAAGATATGATGGAGCAGGAAAATAGGGTCAAAAGTATAGATACGCTTTTTGAAGAAATCGGGAATATCTATTCCGGTGGTGATCGCCAGGCAGTGCAGCATAGAATTCAAGAATTAGAAGATTCCATCATTGTTCAAGAAGAAGCCAAACAGTATCAAGCTTATCTGCTTGATCAGGAAACCCGTTCCTTAAAAGAGAAATTAGATCAGCTGCCCGCCGATCAACTTGAGAAACTGGAAGGGGATCACAACAAACTTCAGGACAGCCAAAAAAGAATTAATCATTTCCAAAAAGATTTACAGGAGCTTTCATCAAAGAGCGGAGATTTCGAGTGGTTGGAACAGGCGATTCCCATTTACGAGGGACGCGGCCGGCGCGCAAAAAGCAGGGGGAGTTTAATTTTTCCATTGGCAATTCCTTTTCTATTGTCCCTGGCTATCCTCAGCAGTTTTCTGAACTTTGCGCTGGGTACTTTCTTACTTATTGTCATGGCCTTGGGTTTGGCATGGTTTTATTGGCAACAACTGCGTTCAGCCGTTGAGTACGCTGTCGATATTGATGAAGTCCAAAGATTGGAGGAGGAATTTCAACGTCATTTTGATCGACAGCTTAGCGGTTTACCATTGTTGAAGCAAATGAGAGATGAGGCAGCAGATACTTATCATCGAGCGAAAAACCAGAGGGAGAATTTACAGCAAGAACAGAATATTCTGGCTGAATACGAATCCAATATCGCCGCCGAAATACTGCTTCTGACTGGCCAGGCGAGTGAGCCGCAAGAATGGCCAAGTACCATTAAGATGATGCGCGACAAACGCAGGCAGCTTCAGGAGTTACTGAGCAATAAAAAGACGGAATTAGCTGTCCTAAATATACCGCTTGATTCTTACCGGACTGATCGGTCGGCCGAACCTTATAACCAGGAAAGGTTGCAAGCTTTGCGACAAGAATACGCTAAACACCAAGCACGCTTGGATAAGATGACTAAGGATTTGGATAACCTCAAACATCGCCTTTGCCAGGAAACAGGCGATAGAATCTCAGAGAATTGGGAAACATTGATCTATCATTCACAGGAGAAGCGGCAAAAGCTGGCTGATAAATATCGCCGAATTAAGGCCAGGATAATGGCCGGCATTTTAGTGTCCGGGGTAATTGATGAGATCCGCACTCACGAGGACCAGGAAATCCGTCGCAAATTGGCCTCACCTAAGATTTGTGAACCTATTCAGAAGATCACAGGCCGTTATGAAGCGGTCGTATACGAAAATGGACAATTATACGTAACTGATCCCTATGGCCAATTCTCGCTTTCTGATATCAGCACAGGCACCAGCGAACAAATATTATTGGCCTTACGCCTTGGCTTTGCCGCCCAGATATTGGATAGGGATCGTTTGTTTTTAATCCTGGATGATGCCTTCCAACATGCCGATTGGGGAAGACGCAAGCGTTTGGTGAACCAAATGATTGAGCTGGCTCAAAACGGTTGGCAAATTATTTATTTCACCATGGATGATCATATCAAAGAGCTTTTTAGCAAAGCCGGCCAACGGCATTTTGGTGCTCAGTATCGCTTTTTCAACTTGAATGGATCGAGTTGATCTCCGGTTTGAGAGCAGAGTGATGCCATTAGGTAAGCGAATAAGAACCGCCTGCCAACAGACCCCCATCGACCAGGAATGTAGCCCCGGTAGTGTAGTCGGAAGCGGCCGAAGCCAGGTACAGCGCGATGCCGGTGATTTCTGCGGGTTCAGCCATGCGTTTCTGGGGTATGGATTGGGTTAGGGCTTGATTCACGTTTTCATTTTGCCAGAGCACGCTGCTAAAGCGGGTCTTGACGAAGCCAGGGGCGATAGCATTGACCTGGATATTGTCCTGGGCCAGTTCAGTGGCCAGCACTTTTGTGAGCATAAGCACGGCCGCTTTACTGACGGAATAAACGCCCATCATTGGTTGCGCTTCCTTGCCGGCGACGGAGCTCATGTTGATCACTTTGCCCCCGCCGCGTTCTTTCATTATTGGCGCGCAGGCTTTGACCACGCGGAAATAGCCCTGCACATTCACATCAAGGATTTTTTGCCAGTGGCTATCTTCGGCCGTTAGAATATGGCCGAAATGAGGATTGGTGGCTGCGTTGTTGACGACGATGTCAATCCCGCCCCAGGTATCTACCACCTGGCTGACCAGGGCCTGGATGGCTTCGCTGCTGCCGGTGTGGGCGGCGATGGGCAGCGCTTCTCCGCCGGATGCTGCTATTTGCGCGGCGGCCTTGTCCAGCCCATCTTGTTTGCGGCTGCTCAGAACGACCTTTGCTCCGGACAGGGCATAGGTTTCGGCGATGGCCAGACCGATGCCGCGTGACGCGCCGGTGATCAGGGCTACTTTTCCGCTTAAATCGAAATTGGGTTTTGGCATCTAATATCCTTATGCTCGCAAGTGACAGTCACTTCAAAAGTGACTGTCACTGATTTATTTCCCTTTAAATTCCGGTTCTCGTTTTTGCATGAAAGCGGTGACGCCTTCGATGAAGTCCTGGCTGACGATGGTTTGCTGCTGCAGGTCCGCCTCATATTCGATGGTTGATGCGAGGTCGTTTAACTCAGCGAACTGCATGGCCTGTTTGGTCAGTCCTAAGGCCAGGGTCGGCCGTTCCGCTAATTTGCGCGCCCAGGCGTGGGCGATGGACAATAGCTGATCGGCGGGCACGACTTTGTTGGTCAAACCCAGCTCCAGGCAACGTTCGGCGGGAACCCGGTTGCCCTCGGCGGCGATTACATAGGCACGGCTGTATCCGACCAGGCGCGCCAACAGCCAGTTGGCCCCCGCGTCGGGAATGAGGGCGATATTGCTGAAAGCCATAAGCAGGCTGGCGTCATGGGCCATGAGCCGCAGGTCGCAAGCTAGGGCTAACGATGCCCCCGCGCCGGCGGCTACACCATTGACAGCAGCGATGACCGGCTTTTGTATGCTGGTGATCACGGCCATCATCGGCTGGTAATTACTGATGATGACTTCTTTTAGCTGTTCAGGTTCAGGCAAGGGCTGGAATAGGGTCAAGTCGGCTCCTGAGCAGAACCCTTTGCCGGCGCCGGTGATCAAAACTGCCCTGACCTGCTCATCCCCGGCGGCTTTGCGCAAGGTTTGCAACAGTTCATCATTCATGGTCAGGTTCATGGCATTGCGTCGCTCCGGACGATTCAGGGTGATTTGAGCCACATGTTCTTTGATTTCATAGTGGATGGTTTCCATATCGGACATTGCAGGTCACTCCTTTGACCAGGATAAGCTAATTGATTGGGGCTTCCCTTTGAATTAGGTGCTTATGCGGAAATGGTAACACAACTGGCTTTAGGCGGCACTGGAAAAAGAAAAATGCCGGGGCATATTGCCCTGGCGTCCAGGATACCCACGGAGGTGTAGAAAAGATTTCTCTTTTCGCTGCTACTAAGAAACTAACCGTCACTTATTGTCATTAGTATCTAAAAGGTGAGGCATAATAGGGTGAAAAGGACACGGCAGATCGATTGTCATTAGGTCCATTGAAGACCGATTCGGAGCTCCGA
>JANQGC010000198.1 GCA_028277515.1 Anaerolineae bacterium | reverse complement strand
AAATATCGCAACTTGCGAAAACCGGGCAAAAAAAGTTTGTCCTGCACAACGCCGTTTTTCACCCCGGCTTCTTTGGCTTCACAGGCCAGGGTCAGCGCGTCTTCCAGGCTGTCGGCCGACGGTTTTTCGCTGTAGACAGACTTGCCGGCGGCGATAGCTTTACGTACAGCGGGCACGCGCAGATTGGTCAGCAGGGCGTCGAAGTAAATCTCGTTATAGGGATCGGCCAGCGCCTCATCCAGGTCAGTCGTCAGCCGGGTCAGGCCATGGGCCTGGGCCAGCTTTTCCAGCTTGGCCCGGTTACGGCCGACCAGGATCGGATCGGGCATGATCGTTTCTCCTGATCCGGTCGGCACCCCGCCTTGCTCGCGGATGGCCAGGATGGAGCGCACCAAATGCTGGTTCGTACCCATGCGTCCCGTGACGCCGTTCATGATAACGCCGATGTTGCGTTCTTTCATAGTTAAATCCTCGGTTCTTAGGTGACAGTCACTTTAAAAGTGACTGTCACCTGCCTACATTTACGAACAGTGTAAATAAGCCTCAATAATTTTATCCAAAAACTGTCCCTGATCGGCCGACCAATAGCGCTCAGAAAAAATCTCCACTTCGTTGAAGCCGTCAAATCCGGCCGCTTCCACCCAGCCGCGAATCTGGCGGATGGGAATACAACCTTCGCCCATCAAGCCGCGGTCATTGAGCATATCGGCCGTCGGTGTCAGCCAATCACACATATGGAAGGCCAGCAGCCGGCCCGCCGCTCCACAGCGTTGAATCTCCTTTTCCAGGACAGGGTCCCACCATAGATGGTAAACATCGACAGCTACCCCAACGTATGGTGAGTCAATCACCGCGCAGAGGTCATTGGCCTGTTTCAGAGTGTTAATCGCCGAACGGCTGTCGGCATACATGGGATGCAGCGGCTCGACGGCCAACTTGATGCCATGTTCCTCAGCAGATGGCAGCACAGCTTCAATGCCCGCCCGGATCTGCTCCCTGGCCTGGGGCAGGGGTACATCCGGTGCTGCACCGCAGACCAGGACGACAAGGGGCGCACCTAAAGCCGCCGCTTCCTCAATCGCGCGCAGATTATCGGTAACGGCCGCCTGTCGGCCAGTCGCCCCGGCAGCAGGGAAAAACCCGCCACGACAGAGAGAAACCGTGGTTAATCCGGCAGCCCGGATGCGTTGGCCGACCACCTGCGGATCACGGCCGTCCAGCCACTGCCGCCAGACTGTGATGCCGGCCACACCGGCCGCCGCGTAATGATCGATGGCTTCTTCAATCGACCAGGGTTTGGTCGTGATCGTATGGATGCAGAGTTTGCTGGTATCCCTCAATGATTGGACCATTTAATGTCTCTCCTTAAAAAACCGTAACCGCGCCCTGTAGAACGAACATTCTTGTTTGTTCACTGCGTAAGCTGGAAAGTGTGCGCTACTGTAGAACGAACTTTCCAGTATGTTCTCTGCGCAAAAAAGGCTTTTTGCGTTACAGGCGATGCATATGAAACCCACCGTCCACGTTAATCACTTCCCCGGTAGAAAAAGGCAGCAAATCCTGGGCTATAGCTAGCACAGCTTTGGCCACATCCTCCGGCAAGCCCCAACGCCGGATGGGCGTCAGACCGTCGCTAATCAACTCGTCATACTTGTCTTTGACCCCGCTGGTCATGTCCGTGGCGATGATTCCCGGCCGAATTTCATAGACATTAATGCCTTCCCCGGCCAATGCATCGGCAAACAGGGCGGTCATCATGCCCATCCCGGCCTTAGAAATGCAGTATTCGCCGCGGCTGGGACTGCTGGTGTAAGCGCTGATTGAACCGATGTTGATGATTTTTGGCGGGCCGGAACCTTCTTCTTGAGACATCATCTGCCGCGCCACCCGTTGGGTCAGGAAAAATGGTCCCTTCAGGTTGACATTCATTACCTCATCATAACTTGCCTCGCTTGTTTCCAGGACGCTCAGCCGTTGGCGTGGTCCCATACCGGCATTGTTGATCAGCAGATCAATGCGGCCGAAGCGCTTCACCGTCATTTCTACCAGCCGTTGGCGGTCTGCCGAACGGCCAATATCGGCCTGAATAACCAGGCAAACAGCGCCCGTTTTCTCTACTAGGCGCCCCGTTTCGGCCGCCGCTTCCTTATTGCCGCGATAATTCACCACCAGGTTATACCCGTGGCCGGCCAGGGCCAGGGCGATGCCGCGCCCGATGCCCCGTCCCGCACCGGTGACCAGTGCCACTTTTTTATTCATAGCCCAACACCTTTGCTGCCGCTTCCAGGAAGAAATATTCGCCCCACATCACACTTTCGTCGACGCCTAGTTTCTTCGTTTCATGGTATGAGCCATGCTTGAGAATCCCTTCCCAGCCCGGCGTGTCCACGGCCAGAAATTCCGGTTCGGTCAGCGAGTCTATGATTTTTAAGCCATACGATTCATAATAGGCGGAACGGATGGGGTCCTGCACCATGCGCGATAGATTAATGAAGCTGCCGGCGGCAATGGCCGCGGCCGAACTTTCATAGGGACAGTCCGGATTCGGTTCCGACCAATCGTTGGGCGGCACACCATGCGCCGGCGTATTTTCGATATAGTAAGCCGCGCAAGATTCGGCCGTATGCAAAAACCGCCGGTCCCGGCTGAACTCATAAGCCGTCCCAAAACCATATAAGGCCCAGGCCAGGCCACGCGCCCAGGAAGAGTCGTCGCGCCAACCCTGGTGCGTGCTCTGGCGTAAAAATTCACCTGTTTCCAGGTCGAAAATACCTTCATGTGACGTGCTGCCGTCCCCACGCACCAGGTAGCGCCGTGTAGTCAGGCAGTGTTGATTGGCGATGCGCCACAAATCCTGGTCTTCCAGCTCCTGGGCGGCATAGAAAATGATGCCCACATTCATCATGATGTCGATGAATAGGCTCTCATCGGCCACAAAGGAACGCAGATATTGCCCCCTTTCCTGGAAACGCAAGGCCAGCGTTTTTCCGGCCTGAATGACAACTTTGTTTAAGGATGGGTCGCCGGTCAGTTCATACCAACGCCGCCAGGTGGACCAGAACAGAAAGCCCAGGTCATGGACATGGCGATCCATTTTGCGCTGTTCGATCAGACGTGAATAATGCTCTGCCTTCTGCCGCCAGTAATCGTCACCTGTGTGCTGGTATAGCAGCCAAAGCTGGCCGCCAAGAAACCCCTCACACCAGTTGGTCCAGGCTTCGCCCTCATGAATCCAACGGCCGTTCATCGTGTACATCGGAAACTGATCGGGATGGTTCTCAATCAGCCGGCGTAATTGTTGGCCAGCGAAATCATAAACGCGATTGACTTTAATTTTTAAATGATCTGTTGTTAACTCTTTCATATTGATTTTCGCCTGTTCACAATCAAATTGGACCCATTCAAGACAGCGGCCAAAAGAAGGCCAAAAAGAATGGCCGTAGGCACTCGCAAAATGGCCAAGGCCGAGGCCAGGACCGAGGCGGGCAGCCATGTCCACAAGTGGATCTTCTCCGTCACTACGCCTCGTTTATACAAATAAGACTTTAAGCCGATCGGCACAATTAAGGGGGCTACAAACGCGCCCAGGATAGACAACCAAAGTCCTAGCCATAGATCAACGCGCAGAAATGCCAGGATTATCCCCACAGCGCCGATAAGAATCATGCCTGGCCGCTCAGGAATATGGGCAAAGACGCGCAAAGCGGGCGCGCCGGAGTAGAAAACGGTGAAGTTAGGCGCGATCACGGCCATGCCAATCAACAAACTGGAGACCCACAACTGGGGATCGTTTTTCAAGGCGCTCAGCAAATCGGGGGACGTGAACCCACGCTGGGCCATAATGCCGGAAAACACAAGGGCCATATAGGGGATGACAAATAAAGCCACCAGGTATATCAAATGGCGCGGCCGATCCACACCGGCCGAAAAATCCGGTGAGCGTACAGCGAAAACAGAGGCGAAACCAACCAGCATCGCCACATCAAGGAAAACCAGCCCCGGATCGGCCACCTGGGTTGTCACGGGCGCAAGCAGGGTAGGTAATCTGATTAATAATATCGTAGCCAGCACGATCACGGCGACTGTGGTTAGAATCGACAAGCCGCCCCAAAAGCGAATGCCCTTCAGTGAAAAATAGATGATAGGCAAAGAAAGGATCAGCACCCAAAGCCAATGCGGCAGCGGAATTAACACTTGCAGCGCCGCCGCCCCAAAGGCGGCATTAAAACCAAACCAGCCGATCATGCCGAAGGTAATGACGCCACCAATCACCCGCTGCATCATATCGTTAAAATAAAGAGGCGTGACCTGGGTCAGATTTAAGCCCAGGCCGAACGGGGGATTCAGACCAATCGATCCTGTTGACCATAAAATGAGAGCCACCAGGGGAAAGGCCAACAGCACCGAGATCAGCGGCAAAGCACCGCCATAGCGGATAGAAATCTGTGAACCTAGCAGCAGCGCTGCCGGTGATGTGCCGATGCCCAGCCATGCTCCGGCATAATTAGTCCAGGATAAATCAGTTTGCGCCCTCTCAGCCATGACAAAAAGCTCTTAATCTGCCAGGTCCAACACGCCGGCTTCCTGGAAGATGCGGCGAATCTTACCCGAAAATTGATTAAAATCTTCTGACAGGCGATCCCAACGGCGCGGCCGTGGCATATCAATCTCAATGATGTCGGCCACTTTGCCGGGACGAGGCGTCATCACCACCACCAGGTCGGAAAGCAAGACCGCTTCGGGAATAGAGTGCGTGATCAAGACGGCCGTCTTCCGTTTTTCCATCCATAGATACTGGATATCCATAGAAATCTGCTCCCTGGTCAGAGCGTCCAAAGCGCCAAAAGGCTCATCCATGAGCAGCAAAGGGGGATCATGCACCAGGGAACGGCAAATGGAAACACGCTGGCGCATACCGCCCGATAGTTCATAAGGCATCTTGTTTTCAAAACCGGACAGTCCAACTGCATCCAGCAAATCCAACGCTGCCTGGCGATATTGGTCCTTGTTCATGCCCCGGATTTGGATCTGAACCAGCACATTGTCCAACACATTGCGCCAATCCATGAGCACCGAATCTTGAAAGATGATGCCTAAATCCGTCTGCGGTTCCGTGACCGGCTCACCACCTTTGAGGATTTCTCCTTTCGTATAAGGGATCAGACCGGCGATTAATTTAAGAATGGTCGTCTTGCCGCAGCCACTGGGACCGACAATACCGATGAACTGCCCTTCCTCGATTTGAATGGTCACATCGTCCAGGGCCAGAATAGCATCATCTTTGGTCAGATAATATTTGGTCACATTGGTTAATTCAATATAAGGTTTGGACATAGCATTTGTGTAGGTGACAGTCACTTCAGAAGTGACTGTCACCTGATAAAAACTTAAGACGGCGGTTCGTACGGCGGTTCGGAGATAAAGTCATTGCTGAAGAAGTTCGTCACATCATCCTCCGGCTTAAAGGCTGCATACTGCTCCAGGACTTGTTGGGTAGCTTGCCAATCTTCCAGCGCCGACCAACCGATGGGCTGCCCCTCGGAGTTGGGCGTGTGCATCAAGGTCAGGGAACCTTCGATTTCTTCCAGGGCTAAAGGTACGTCAAAGGCCTCGGCATGGGAAGCGAAAATCTCGGCCGCTTCTTCTGGATTCTCCTGCGTATATTGCCAGGCGCGTTGCGTGGCCCGCACAAATTTTTCCACGACTTCCGGGTTTTGTTCGGCCCAGAAATTGTTGGCGATCACCGCGCTGCTGAGCGTGTTAACATTGCAGACATCGACCAGTTTGGCCCATTCCATTTCTATGCCCGTCGCTTGCTCCATGCGCAGGGGCTGGTCCACAAAGTAGCCCAGGAAAGTATCGGCCGTACCTTCCAACACTGCCACTTCCTTCGCTTGCGGGTTGGTGACCTGGATCAGCTCCACGTCATCCATAGTCATGTCATTGGCCCCCAGGCAGGCCTCAAAGATAGAAAGCGAAGCATCGCCGGCAGTGATGGCTACCTTCGTTCCCGGCAATTTGTCAATACTGTCTGGACCGCCCGTTTCCGCGCGATAAATGAAGGACATAGGGCTGGATTGGAAAGTGACGGCCACAGCTTTGACAGGCACGCCGGCGGAGACGCCGCGCATCATCGTCGCTGAGTCGGCGTAGCCCAGGTTGTTCGTGCCGTTGCCGATCAGCTTGACCGTGGTTGAGGACCCGCTGCCTTCGACGATGGAAACATCCAAGCCTTCTTCTTCATAAAAACCTTTATCAACACCGAGGAAGAAAGGGGCATGCTCCCCATAAAGGGTCCAATTGAGGCGAAATTCAAGGGGCACCAATTCTTCCATCTCTTCTTCGGCCATTTCTTCTTCGGCTTCCGCCGCATCAGACGATTCCGCCGGTTCTTCAACTTCCGCCACTTCAGCGGGAGCCTGCGTGCCTCCACAAGCAGCGAGCAGGAGCATCATGACCAGGACCAAAATCGCTACGAATAAATAATTTTTTCTCATTTTAAAAATCTCCTTTTCTTATTGAAACCGGTTGTATAGCCCATATCGCAAGATCTGTTGTAAAGAAACTGTAAATGTTATCCCGAAAGCCTCAACGTCGAATATGACGTCCAATGAGAAAAGAAACATTTGTAAATGTGCATTCTAAATGCGCACCATCAGACCGGCATCCAGGATGCCTGACTTACAAAAAATCTTGTTTCTGAGTAACAGAGTGAGGAATCTAAGATGCCTCGATTCCTCGGCATGACATCCCATATTGTCATTAGTATCTAAAAGGTGAGGCATAATAGGGTGAAAAGGACACGGCAGATCGATTGTCATTAGGTCCATTGAAGACCGATTCGGAGCTCCGA
>JANQGC010000114.1 GCA_028277515.1 Anaerolineae bacterium | reverse complement strand
GTTGCTGCCGGGGTAGGATTCAGCCGGCGCCTGTTTGAAATACACCAGGAATTGCTGGATGCTGCCCTGGAACTGGTCGGCGACTGCCGCTGTCGCGATGGTTGTCCCGCTTGCGTCGGTCCTCCGGGAGAGATAGGGCCGGAGACCAAGATCGTGACGAAAAGATTATTACAGCAAATCATTAGCAAAGAATAATAGCGATGGTAGAAAGAGTTCCTTATATTGATTTTGGCGGCTCAGGACCCATTTTGCATTTTGCCCATGCGAATGGATTTCCCCCCGGCACTTACAGGCAGATGTTATCCCGTTTAACCGCTCACTGTCGTGTGCTCGCTATGTGTTTACGGCCGTTATGGCCGGACAGTAACCCCCAGGAATTTGATAACTGGCAGTTGATCAGTGATGATATTTACAACTTTCTGCAGCAGCAAGGATGTGAACAGATCATTGGGGTTGGCCACTCTTTGGGCGCAGTAGCCACGATGAAAGCCGCGGTTCGTTTCCCCGCATTATTTCGGGCAATTGTCTTAATCGAACCTGTTTTTATGCCACCTGATATTTTGCAAGTGATTGCTGAAAACCCGGAAACAGCACGCCAGACGCCTCTGTACCGGAAGACGGTCAAAAGACGCCGCTTATGGCCGGACCGGCCGGCCGTTTTCGATCATTTTCGCTCGAAATCAGTGTTCCAGCGCTGGCCGGACGATGCCTTATGGGATTATGTTGAGCATGGTTTCCATGAAACGGCCGAAGGGCAAATAGCACTCACCTACCGGCGCGAGTGGGAAGCGCAAATTTATGCCCATTTTCCTTTATCTATATGGCAGGAGGTGCCCCAAATTAGCCAACCCACCCTGGCTATCAGAGGATCTGAGTCTGATACCCTCTTCCCACCGGCCTGGAATTTATGGCAGGAATTGCAACCCCAGGCAACATTTGTAGAAGTCCCTGATGCTGGACATATGATTCCTGTTGAAAAACCAGGTATAGTTGCCACAAGGATAATAGAATTTTTGAATTGATGGAGAAATCATGAGCAATTCTGAAATAAACGGATACCTTGTCAAGCCAGACGCTGCACAAGGACCAGGCGTCCTCGTCTTGCACGCCTGGTGGGGCCTAAACGACCTGATAAAAGAAACTTGCGGGAGAATAGCAGGTGAGGGCTTTGTTGCCTTTGCCCCGGATCTTTATCGTGGGAAGTTAGCGACAACAATTGAGGAAGCTGAAAACCTGAGTGACCAGCTAGATGAAAAGCAAGCGACCTCCGATATAAGCGCGGCCGTTGATCACCTGAGGCAACACACCAATCTGCCTGATAGCCCGCTAGGCGTGATAGGTTTCTCCCTTGGAGCCTATTACGCCCTGAATCTTTCCGCCCAAGATCCCCAGCATGTGCGTGCTGTTGTGTTATTCTATGGGTCCGGCAGCGCCGATTTCTCTCGCGCAAAAGCTGCCTACCAGGGTCACTTTGCCGAGGATGACCCCTACGAACCTGTGGAGTACGTCAATCAGTTAGAATCTGCGCTCAAATCGTCGGGGAACCCGGTTACTTTTTATCGCTATCGAGGGGTGGGGCATTGGTTTTTTGAAACTGATAGAAGTGATGCTTATAACGAACCGGCGGCTATCATCGCCTGGGAACGAGCAGTGGCCTTTCTAAAGCACGCGCTTGCCACGCAGACACCTGGTGCCGCGCTTCAATAATAGAGAGTTACGCTTGAGCCGCGAAGTGGGCGCCAAAAGCCAGGATGGTTTGCACGCCATAGATAAAGGCAAGGATGCCGATGATCACGGCCGCCCAGGCTAAAATCCGCTTGCCCCGGTTAAAGCGTTCGACATCAGTAATCACCACGTAAGCCCCGGCCAGGGCATGGATGAGGACAAAAAAGAGGAAGGCGATATCAATCGCCTGCCACAATGGCTGGGCCATCCGCTCGGCGATACGGCTGAAGTCGATATGGAAAGGGGGATAATGGACCACGATCATGTGGATGGTCAGGAAGACAACTAGCGCCACGGCGCTGATTCTTTGTAATCTAAAAACTCGCATCTTTCATACTCCTCAAATAAATCGCTTTCTTAGCCACCTTCCAGCATGAATAACAGGATTGGAATACCGCCGGCAATGACCAGTATGACCGAGAGGGCAAGTACAGCATAGAAAAGGCTTTTGCGATACTCCGTAATCTTGAACCAGCTGACCATGAGTAAACGGATACCATCCAGGCCGTGATAGACAACGCCGGCCAACAAAGCGATTTCGGCCAACTTGAAGAATGGGGTTTGTACCAAATTCAGGCGCGCATCAAAGACTTCCGGTCCCTGAATGATCGAACCGATGACCCACATATGGATAAAAAGGTAGATCACCAGGGCAACACCGGTGACACGGCGTAATACAAAACTGATAAAACCGGTAGTTTTATACATAAGTAACTCCAAGGCCTCCCTAAGCTAACGTTTTTTGCCGTTCTTTGCGCTCTTCCTCAATCGCCTTTCTCTTTGAGTAAAGTGAGCGTAAGGTTTCAATCGCTTTTGTCGGATCGAGGTGTTTAGGGCAGGCGTCAATGCAATTGAAAATCGTATGGCAGCGGGCGACGCCGTCGCCATGTGAAACATCTTCCAGGCGCTCGACCGGTATCGTGTCTCGCGGATCGATAACACGCATGAAGCTTTTTAGCAGCGCATGGGGTCCGATGTACTCCTTGGTCATGCCAATGACCGAACAGGCGGAATAACAGGCGCCGCACATGATACAGGTTTCGGCGTTGTTCAGCGCCTCTACCTCTTCGGGTGTCATGCGAAATTCCTTTTGCGGAACATTATCCGGGGGA
Organism: Anaerolineae bacterium; assembly: GCA_028277515.1. The sequence goes on along the minus strand of JANQGC010000114.1, from coordinate 83,469 downwards.
ACAAGCCATGGCTTCACTCGTAAATATTGTTCCCAGAAGGAGGACCGGTCCACGACCAGGTCTTTGATAATTGGCAGGTAGGGCAGCGGCCGAATGGTCACGCTTCCCCGGCGATCCAGGTGGCGCTTCACCGGTTCGTGGCAAACCAGAATATTCTTGCCATTGACATTCATAGCGCAGCTGCCGCAAATCGCATGCCGGCAAGATTTGCGATAAGTCACACTGCCGTCAATCGTATTCTTAATGAACTGTAGGGCATCCAATAGAGTCGGGTCGTTTTCCAGGGAGACCTGGAATGAATCAAGATACGGTTTCTTATCCTTGTCGGGGTTGAAACGCTGAACCCGAACCGTTGCCGTTTTTGAATCTTCAGCCATTATTTACTCCTGCAAAATCTGATTTCATCCCGTAAGCGAGTCGAAGTAGCGAAAAAATCTGATATAAAAACTAGCTTACAAAACATTAATACTGCCTTTTTTGTGGCGGGTAGCGTTCAAAATCTATAAAAACATCCTTATAGCTTAACTTGATCCCGTCTTGGTCATCCTTATGAGCCATCGTGTGCTTCATCCAATTCTCATCATCCCGTTCCTTGAAATCGGTTCGCGAATGGGCGCCGCGGCTTTCCATTCTGGCCAGCGCGCCTTCGACAATGACCTCGCTGAATGAAACCAGGTTTTCCGTCTCTATACCGGCCAGCAACTCGGTGTTAAAGCGCATGCTCTTGTCCATGATTCGGGCATTTTGCAATCTTTCCTTGATATTGCGGATATCCTTTTGAGCGCGTTCCAGCCTGGCTTGATCGCGAAAGATGCCGCAGTTTTGGGTCATGGTCATCTTTAGTTCTTCGCTCAATTGATCGACCAAGTCACTGCCGTCTCGTTCTAAATATTCGTTGATGCGTTCACGGTTGCGTTCGGCCGGGTCTCCACTGATCGACGCCAGTTCGGGACCGCTGTGAATAAATTCGGCAATGGCCACGCCCGCGCGCCGGCCGAAAACAGAGGCTTCCAGCAGGCTGTTCGAGCCCAGGCGATTGGCGCCGTGCACACTGACACAGGCCACTTCCCCGGCGGCGAAAAAGCCCCGCAGCGGCGTGCCCTGGGCATCGGCAATAACCTGCCCATCAACCGTTGTGGGAATGCCGCCCATGCTGTAATGGGCGGTGGGTTGGATGGGAACCAGCTCGTCAATCGGGTCCTTGCCGGTGAAGTCTAAAGAAATTTCCCTGACCTGGGGCAGGACGCTTAAGATTTTGTCCCGTCCTAAATGGCGCAGATCGAGGTGAATACCTTGCTTATCAGGGCCAATGCCCCGGCCTTCATCAATTTCTGTTTGTTCCGAACGGCTGACCAGGTCTCGCGGCGCTAATTCCATCTTTTCCGGCGCGTATCGCTCCATGAACCGTTCGCCTTCACTGTTGGTTAGATAGCCGCCTTCGCCGCGGCACGCTTCGCTCATTAAGATGCCGTGGCCATAAATCCCGGTGGGGTGGAACTGCACAAACTCCATGTCCATCAAGGGCACGCCGGCATTGTAAGCCATTGCCACGCCGTCCCCGGTATTAGCAAAAGCATTGGAGGTAATCTTGAAAGCCCGCCCATAGCCGCCGGTGGCGAACATGATCGCCCTGGCGCGCATGGTATGAATCGAGCCATCAATGATATTCATGGCCACCACGCCACGACAGATATTGTCCTCGACCAGCAATTCCAGGACGATCCACTCGCTGTAGAAGCGCACACCACGGCGTAACGCTTGTTCATGAATGGTATGTAATAGGACATGGCCGGACCAGTCGGCGGCGTAATTAGCTCTTGGTGCGCTGTGCCCGCCGAAGCGGCGCTGGGCGATACGGCCGTCCGGCGTGCGGCTAAACACGCAGCCCATATGCTCGTAAGCGTAAAGGATTTGCGGTGCTTCTTTGACCATAATCTCAATGGCGTCCTGATCGCCCAGCCAATCAGAGCCTTTGACCGTGTCAAACATATGCAGTTCCCAGCTATCGATCAGCTCATCACCGGGTGGAATTTGTTCCAGTGGCCCGCGCGGCCCGGTTCCTTCCACCGGCCGGACATTGTTCAGAGCGGCGGCAATGCCCCCTTGGGCAGCGCCGCTGTGCGAACGCAGCGGGTGGATCTTAGAAAGCACGCCAATATCCTGCACGCCATTTTCGGCCGCGGTCATCGCCGCCCAGGTGCCGGCCAGACCGGCGCCGACAACTATCACTTCATGGGTAATCACTTCTGTCATTGAACAGTTCCTTATCAAGGTGACAGTCACTTTCAAAGTGGCTGTCACCTGGGAGAATAGTTTAGTTGGTGGAATGTTGTGCTAATGAGGGTAAAGGAGAAGTGTAGAAAAAGCTAGTGAAGAATGTCACAAATGAGCGTGACATTCTTCATGCAAATGAAAAAAGATGAATCTATCCTGGCTGGAGACAGAAATTAGGCAAAATCTCCTAACCCGGTCATGACAATCGTCACCTCTAATGCGTGACATAGGACACTATCCACTTTAGGGGAAATCATTACCATCCTCAAGTTTAGACAAAAAGTAACTGCCGAGAAGAATCTCAGCAATAACTAGAACATTAACAATCGAATTTAGGCAGTCAATCAGGCATTTTTTGCCCGATTTTTGCCTCTTTTGACCACTTTACATCGTGGCGGTGGGCTACGTTTACGCCCTTTTCTCCAACCTGGCGACTTTCCGGGTCGTTTGACCGGACAAGAAGGTATCCACGATTTGGGCGGTTTGTGCAAATCACAAGCCGCCTTTGATATTTATTTGTCTAAACTCGAATTGAGTCTTAAGCCTACTCTAGCGCAAGCACAGTAGAATACTCCGTTGGGCCGAGATCCAGAAGCGAATCAAACTTCTGATATTACAGTCAACCCAAAGGAAATTAGGAGCCACTATCATGTTATGCACAATCTTGCTATTTTCCCATTACAAGCTGGCAAATTTCAACGTCTTTTTCTTTTTTGTCGCCGCAGTTTTTTTGTTTAGTTCCTGCACAGAAAATGAGGTAGGAACGGTCGTCACAGAGAGAGTCCCTGCTGAAACATCTCCACCAATGGAAGGCAAACCAGCTGCAAGTCAAGGGGTAATCTCACCAACAATAGCTCCCACTGCTACAAAACTAAGGAGTACAGCCACGAATACACCAACAATAGGGCCAACGGCAACGATTATTCCGACTGCCACAGCTTCACAAAGCCCAACTTCCATTGTAACAGAACGGCCGACGGCAGCCCCAAGCGATACACCTACTTCTTTGCCGACCTGGACCCCAGAGCCGATAACACCATCACCAACCACGGTGGTTGTCGCGGTGCCGACAGCAGAGAGTAAGATCGAAGAACCGAAACTGCAGCTTTTCACAACAGTGGAAAATACATTACGAGATTTTGAAATATTTCGCAATGCGATGACTCCTGGAGGGTATAAAATGTTTCAAGGGCACCCTCAAAATTATAGTGATTGCCCAGCTCTTATAGACGCATACAATCGCGTGGCCAATATACTCTCCCTTCCACCTTCAGACGATCCTGTTGTTCAAATAAGTTATATTGTCTATACAACCCAAACCGAGGTAGTTCTAAAGGCAATGGATCCTTGGTTTCAGGCATGTCAAAGCGCTATGTCCGGAGGTAATCCTGTGGCTGTTCTAAAGTATCAACAAGATGTGTTCCTCCTTGACACGAAAGAAGCTCTTTCTGAATTGAATAGAATCGCGAATGACTTGCGGGAATCTTAAACCAGAGAGCCCCTTTTATCTTAGCTCGCGATTCTCTTTACACCCTAGAACTTGAAGAACGAGGATGTCCAAATATTTGAGGATGAATCTTGAAGTTAAGTAAGCTGGCTATTAGCATCCTTTATTGAAGGAGGGCCTATTTATAAGAGGAGGGGAAGGGAGTTTCGGGGCAGATGGTTTCCTGTCAAGACGCAAATTCAACCATATACAGAAGTTATGTAGGGCAACTTTGCCCGCTAAGCGCATTTTGAAACCAGGATAAAATGGGGGCAAATCAATTGGGCAGAATGCTTAAGCCTGTCGCGTCTGCCAAGCATCCGCTAATTGGGGGTCGTTTGACATATATGCCACCAATTGTACAGATTCTACCACACCATTATACTAGTGCTCTTCCACCATCCATAAAATAAACGGCGCCGGTAGCGAAATCCATTTCGGCGAGGAAAACAACGGTTTTTGCCACATCTTGTGGCTCTCCGACGCGCTTAAGCAGGGAATTCTGTTCCGCCCAGCGAACTTTTTCTTCTGTGGCATTGGGCGGCAGGAGCACGGTTCCCGGTGCGATGGCATTGACGCGAATATGGGGGGCTAACTCGGCCGCCATGACTTTAGTGAGCGCCACCAGCCCGGCCTTACTCGCCGCGTGATGGGCGTATTGGGACCAGGTCTGGTAGGCGGAGAGATCGGTGATGTTGATGATCAACCCCGATTCCTGGGCCAGCATATAAGGCGCGGCCGCCTGGGAACAAAGAAAGGGGCCGGTTAAATTGACATCAACGGCCGCCTGCCAATCCGCATGGCTGATTTCAAGAAATGGCGCCTTGAGCCAGATAGAAGCGTTGTTGATTAAAATATCAATGCTGCCCCATGCTTCGTCGACTTGATCGACAACCTGCCTGGGCTGCCCTTGCTGCCGCACATCAAGCTGTATCGCCAGGCCCCGGACGCCACAAGCTTCGATCTCGGCCAGCGTTTTTTGCCACGGTTCATCATCGCTCAAGTAAGTAAAGGCGATATTCGTACCCTTTTCGGCCAGGGTCAAGGCGATAACCTTGCCCACACGTACGGCCGCGCCCGTTATCAAAGCCACTTTCCCTTGCAATTCCATCTTATTACGCTCCTACTCCCGCCCTGGCCAATAAATCATGGGCCGCCCGGCGGCACTCTTCCAGCAATTCCTCTTCGTCCAGCATGGTTAACCGGCCGTTATCGAGCAAAACTCGCCCATCGACGATGACCGTATGCACATCCGGTCCGTTACAGTTAAATACCAGCGCGCTCTGCGGGTTATGAACGGGCATGGTGTGCAGCTTATTCAGATCAACCAGGATGATATCCGCCTTAAATCCGGGAGCCAACTGGCCGCTATCCTGGCGGTTCATGATTTTCGCCCCGGTTGTCGTCAGCATACGTAGGGCATCTGAAGAGGGGATGGCCGTTGGATTGCCGCTGCTGACCCTGGCCAGTAAGACGGCCGTTTTCAAAGTTTCCAGGATATCCTGCGAATTGTGCGAGGCCGAACCATCCGTGCCCAAAGCAACGGGAATCGCTTTCTCCAGCATGTCTGAAATAGGAGCGACGCCCGATGCCAGGTACATATTGCTTGTTGGGCAATGGACAACCAGGGAATTGCTTTCCGCAATGAGATCCTGTTCACCCCCGGCCAGGTGCACGCAGTGCACAAGCTGCATATCCGCGCCTAAAATATCCAGGCCGGCCAGCCATTCAACATGTCGTTTGCCCGTTCGTTCCAACAGCAGATTAATTTCATCCTGGGTCTCAGCAACGTGTATATGCGTGGGCACGCCCCAATTGCGCGCCTGGCGGGTGAATTGGCGCATGGATTCATCAGAGCAGCGCCAGGGGGCCATTGGTCCAAAGCTAAGGGATAGGCGTCCATTGGCCGATCCTCCCCACCGGGATTGCAGGCGTTTCATTTCGGCCAGAATGTCTTGTGGCTTCTCGGCGCTCGTCCCCAAATCGACCCAACCCCTGGCCAATTGAAAGCGCAAACCTATACGCTCAGCGGCCGCGAAAGCGGCATCACTCATCTCAGGGGCGGGCAATTTGTGGTGCTGGTTGACCGAGGTCACTCCGCAGCGTATATTTTCGGCCAGGCCCAGCAAGCCGGCCAGGCGCATATCTTCGGCCGTGAAAGCGGCCTGCACCGGCCACATGATCTGTTTCAACCATTGCAACAATATTTTGTCATCACCGAGACCGCGCATAAAACTTTGCGACAAATGCGTGTGCGCATTGACCAATCCGGGCAGCACAGCCATATGCCGGGCATCGATCACCTGCTTAGCCCTGGAGAGATAAGGCTCTGGTGCCGGCCCTGGGCCTAAATCCTGGATGCGGTCTTTTTCCACCCACAGCCAGCCGGGAGAATGAACGGCCGATTCGCCGTTCATCGTCAAAAGGGAGCCGTTATGGATGAGGATGCTCATGGGATTGGGAACAATTATCGTTTATCGCGAGGCGATCAGCAAAGCCAGCGGCCGTTCCACCAACTGCCCGATACGCTGTAAGAAGCGTGCGGCCGGTGCGCCATCGACAAGGCGATGATCGAAGCTCAGGCTTAAAGTTAAACGGTCGCGCAGGGCTAACTCGCCGTTCAAATTGACCGGTTTGTTGACGATGCGCCCCACACCGAGGATAGCGGCCTGCGGCTGGTTGATGATTGGCGTAAAGGCATCAATGCCAAACATACCCAGGTTGGTAATGGTAAACGTGCCGCCGTTCAGGTCATCCGGTGTGCTTTTTCCGGCAAGCGCCCGTTGAATCAACGCATCCCCTTGTTCTTGAATGCCCACAACACCTAATTTATCGGCATTTTTAATAACCGGAACCAGCAAGCCGCGTTCGCTGTCGACCGCCAGACCAATATTAATGTCGGCGTAGGTGATGATTTCATTGTCCACCAGGCAGCTATTTATTGGCGGCTGTTCATGAAGGGTGCGGGCGGCAATCGCGACCAGCAGCGCGTTGTAGGATATTTTGGCCGCTCCTTGCAGTTCTTCATTAAGCTGCTGCCGGGCCAAGACCAAGTTGGTGGCGTCTACTTCCGTGTGCAGGGTAACATGGGCGGCCGTTGAAGCGCTGTCGCTCATGCGCCGGGCGATCACGCTTCGCACCCCGCGCAACGGCTCTTTATGGGCGATCGCAGCAGGCAGATTCTCTTGCGGTTTATCGGTCGGGGTCACCCCTGCGCCTTTCTGCCGCGCGGCGGAAAGCACATCTTCACGGATGATACGGCCGTTGGGACCGCTGCCGGTTAATTGATTTAAGTCCACTGCCAGGTCGTTGGCCAGCCTTCTTGCCAGGGGAGTCGCTTCAATGGTCAAGGGTGGTGTTTTGGCCGGAATTGTTTCTTCGGGCGTGTCGGATTGACCCTGTTCCTCGACATCTATGAGGTGAATACGCCCTTGGGGGCCACGGCCGTTCACATTTTCCAAGTTCAGATCGAGCTCGCGCGCTCGTCGTTTGGCTGCCGGTGTGGCTACAACTCCCTTTTGCTTAGCAGCAGTGGCTGGTTCTTTCGCCGCTTTATGTTGAAGCGCAGTTTCCAGGACCGCCAGCGGCGTGCCGCAAGGAACCGTCGTTCCCGCCGGAACAAGTAAATCCGTTATCGTACCATCTGCCGGACTTTCAAACTCCATAATCGATTTTTCGCTCTCAAACTCGAAGAGGATCTCCCCCTTGGAGACGGTTTGGCCGGTCTGGACCAACCAGCTGCTGATGGTTCCTTCCGTCATCGTTAAACCGAGTTTGGGCATTTTGATTTCCATAATTGACCCTTTATTTATAGGTAAGTAGTCTGACTAACATCTATTGGCGGATAGTTCGTATTAACCGCTGATGAAACTCGTTAAATTAATCATGTAAACCTCGTAACCGCGAAATCCATTTCGCGCTCTAGTAACGAGGAATGGAATCCTCGGTTACGTTTACCCATTTATTTTGTAACGCTTAATCAGCGGTTTCACGGCTGAAGCCGCTGCTACCAACCTGTCAAAATAACTTTGCCGGAATTCGATCCAGAATGGCTGACCTATCTATATTTCTTACTCTTCCCGTACATAGTGGTTCAGGTCAACCACCTTATAGTTCACGCGCTCGCCATATTCGCGCCGCTCCCGCTTATAGGTGGCGTCAATGCCCAGCTTGGTGGCCACGCCCCGCATATCGGCTACGGGGTCCATTTCATGTCCTTGGGCGTTGGGGACCCGGAAAACATCTTCGCGCCAGTCGACGCGATTGGTGATGGCCCACAGGACATCGGCCGGATCATAGATATTGACGTCCTCATCAACAACAATGACGTTGCGGATGTTGATGTGCGCGGCCATAGCAGCCATCGCCAGGTTTTTGGGCTGTCCAGGGTTGTCGCGTTTGATCTGTAAGATGGCCGCAAAGCCGTTGGCGTAGGGCGGGATGTGTACATTGGCTTCCGGGTGGATATGGCGCACGAACCGGCGCAATAATGGTTCGCGGGGCAGGACGTTGCCGATGTAAATGTGTTCATACCAGCCGGGGATGATGGTCTGGAAAATTGGGTCGTCGCGATGGCAAACGGCCGTCACCTCAAGGGTTGGGCTTTGCCATAACTCGCCATGATAGCCATGAAATTCTGCCAGAGGACCTTCCCCCTTCTTCTCGGCCGGAAGCACATACCCTTCAATAACAATTTCAGCCCTTGCCGGGACATCGACATCCACCGTCACCCCGCGGCATACCTTGATGCCCGATCCGCGGATAGCGCCGGCAATCGTTAATTCATCCTCTTCGGTGCGCACGCCGGCGGCGATCATAATCGCCGGATCGAGTCCGATAGCGATAGCGATAGGAAAAGGGGCGTTTGGCTCCGGCCGGCTTTCCATAAACTGCCGCACATGGCGCCACTCATTGACATTAAACCCAAAATTGTGCGGACCCATGACCAGCATGCGGTTATAGGAAAGGTTGCCGCGGCCGGAAACGGGATCTTTGCTGATAATAACCCCGCCGGTGATGAAGGACCCCCCATCACCGCGCGAATGGGTTGGGATGGGCAGGCGACGAATATCAATTTCATCCTCTTGCTGCACATTTTCTTTCCAGGCCGCCTTTTCGACAGGAACGGGAGCCACGCCATTGACCGGGTCAATGACGCGTTCCATATAGTCGATAATCTCTTTTTCAGCGCAGCCCAACGCAATCGCCGCGCGCTTTTGATTGGACACGCCACTGGAGAAGACCGGCCAGGGACTCTCTTTCACGTTTTCAAATAGAGGCGCGCCGCCACCGTTGCGTACCAGCGTCGCTGCCACATCGGCCAATTCATGTTCTAAGTCAACAGGTTTTGAAATGCGCACCAGTTGCCCGGCATCATCCAGGGCTTGAATATAAGAGCGTAAGTCATTAATTTTTTTCATAGTTACACTATCCGGTATTGTAAAGGTTGTTGGGTCAGGTGATTGAGGATATTTTGGTATTCTTTTTTGCGCAGCTCGAAGAGGTCATTGCCGTCTTCCGTGCCTGCGGCCGTATGCGGCGTCAATAACACGTTATGCCCCGCGCGGGCCAACGCTAACAAAGGATTGCCTTCGCGCAGCGGTTCATATTCAAACGTGTCTAAAGCGGCGCCGGCAATTTTTTCGGATTTTATCGCTTCAGCAAGGGCCTCTTCGTCAATCGTACTCCCGCTGCCGCAGTGTACAAGAAAAGAACCTTTCTTCATGCGGCCGAAGACTTCTTTGTTTAAAAAATGATCCGTGCTGGAAAAATAAGGAAGAAGGTTTACCAGGTAATCACTTTGAGTGTACAGGTCATCATAATCAACATAGGTCAGCGCCAGCTCATCTTCGGCCGCCCTGGGCAACCGCCGTCGTTTGTGATAGAGAATTGTGCAGCCCCAGCCCTGCAAACGCCGGGCTAACTCCGCGCCAACCTCGCCAAAGCCAACGATGCCCACGGTTCGCTGCCACAATGATTTGACCCCCACGCGCCGCGACCAGTTATAGGCGAAAACATCTTCCGTGGTCCGCTTGCTCTCACCCCATTCATCGCTCGCCGCCAGGGCGACGGCCTCAACCTCACGCAGTTTTTTGCCCACGGCCAGCAGTTGCATGACGAGGTGCTCGGCGACATTGATCACCCCTTCCTGGGGCCAGTAACAAACGGCTATACCGGCTTCCTGTGCCGCGTCGAGGTCGATATCATATGTGAGCGAACCCAGACGTTGGATTAATTTTAGCGCAGGTGCGGCCTGGATAAGCTCTCGATCAATGGCACCCACGCGTTCAGAGATGAAATACTCAGCTTCGGCCAAAGCGGATATGAGCGTTTCTTTGTCCGGCTGGCGCAGCATCTTGATCGACAATTCGGCAGGCGCTGCATCCAGGGCGTGCTGCTGGTGCCGCAATCCTCTCTCAGTTGTAAAGATGACTTTATGACTCATGTTACTTTTCCTATGTCCGCACGGATTGTTGTCTCCTGGTGTTTACAATTGATAGTTTACGCTGCCCGAAACTGCCTGTGTGATATCGTCAACCGTCGGCAAAATATATTGTTCCAACCCCGGATGGTAAGGAAAAGGAACATTTTTCGTGGCCACACGCAGGATAGGCGCATCTAAGTAGCCAATCGCCTCTTCAGCCAACATGGCCGCGATTTCCGCACCGGGGCCGGCCCGTTTATGCGCCTCGTGGACGATGACCACGCGTTTCGTTTTCCGGACCGAACGGATAACTGTGTCTTTATCGAAAGGAACCAGGGTACGCGGGTCGATTACTTCCGCCGAAATGCCCTCGTCTGCCAGCTTATTCGTGGCGCTCAGCACATTCGGTAAAACGCCGCCAACAGCAATAAGTGTTAAATCCGTTCCTTCGCGGCGCACGACAGCATTGCCGAACGGTACGGTGTAATCTTCTTCGGGCACTTCTCCCTTAACCGAGTAGAGCATTTTGTGCTCGAAGAACAGAACAGGGTCCTGGCCGCGCACGGCCGTTTTCAGCAGCCCTTTTGCGTCATAGGGTGTGGCCGGAATGGCGATTTTTAGACCGGGAACATTCATGAACCACGCTTCAGGGCTTTGCGAGTGCTGCGCCGCGGCCGAACCGGGCGCGCCATTGACAATCCGGATGGTTAAAGGGACATCTGCCTTGCCGCCGCTCATATAACGCGCTTTGGCCACCTGGTTAACCACCTGGTCCATGGCGCAGGTGACAAAATCGGCAAACATGATTTCGGCGATGGGCCTCATGCCCATCAGCGCTGCGCCCAATCCGCCCCCTACAATGGCTGCTTCCGAGATAGGGGTATCACGCACCCGTTCTTCGCCAAACTCATTCACCAATCCGGCCGACACGCCGAATACACCGCCGAACACGCCCACATCTTCACCGATGAGAAACACAGAATCATCCCGGCGCATTTCTTCGGACATCGCCTCGTTAATTGCTTCACTAAAACTAATTTGTCTGGTCATATCTATTTTCCGCTTGGTTCAATACTTGGTAGTGGTATTAAAAACAACGGCCATCATGACTGTCGCCATAAACCCCGGCCATAGCCATCTCCGGCAAAGGCTCCGGGCTTTCGGAGGCAAAAGTGACCGCTTCATCAAGCAGCACCTGAATCTCATCCTCCACGGCCGAAATTTCTTCCTCAGTCGCCGTACCTCCTTCAAGCAACTGTTCACGCAGTCTTGGGATGGGATCGCGCGCCTTCCACGTCGCCAATTCATCTTTACTGCGATAAATCATGGGATCTCCCTCGTAATGGCCGCGATGGCGGTAAGTTTTAGCCTCAACAAAAGTAGGTCCTTCTCCGGACCTGGCCCGGCCAACTGCTTCCTGGGTCGCTTCATAAACGGCGATCACATCATTACCATCAACGATCACGCCTGGGAAGGCGTAACCTTCCGCGCGAATGGATAGATCTTCAACCGGCGCCTGCTTGGACTGCGGCGTTCCCTCACCGTAAAGATTATTTTCGCAAAGGAAAATGATGGGTAACTTCCATAATCCGGCCAGGTTGGCCGCTTCGTGAAAACTGCCTTCATTGACGGCGCCGTCACCGAAGAAGGAAAGGGCAACCCGGCTCTCTCCGCGCATGTGGAAGGCCAGGGCAGCCCCGACGGCCATAGGGATGCCCCCGGCGACAATACCATTGGCCCCTAAGATGCCCAGGTCGAAATCCGTCATGTGCAGGCTGCCTCCTTTGCCGCCGCAGTAGCCGGTACTACGCGCCGCCAGTTCAGCCATCATATATTTAGGCTCGCCGCCCTTGGCGACCAAATGGCCATGTCCGCGGTGGGTGCTGCTGATCACATCGTCCTGGTTGAGGGCAGCGCAGGCACCCACGGCCGTTGCCTCTTGACCCACGCAGGAATGAATAAAGCCGGGGATCAAGCCTGTTCGCCGCTCGTTAATCGCCCGCAGTTCAAATTCGCGTACCTTCACCATCTGCCGGTAAAAATCGAGTAACTGTTCTTTGGAATAGCTATTTGTGTTCACAATCATTTCGTTCCTAATCAACTTTTTGAGATCCACACCGTTTTTACTTCGGTGAAGGCCTCAATCACTTCGTCCCCGTTATCGCGACCGTACCCGCTACCTTTATAACCGCCAAAGGGAGCGGAAGCATCGAACATGCCATAAGTATTAACCCAAACAACACCGGCCTGCAACCTGTCGCTCGCGCGTAAAGCCCTTCCCGTATCCCGTGTCCACACACCGGCCGCCAGGCCGTAAAATGAATCATTGGCACGTTGGATCACTTCTTGCTCTGTTGCAAAGGAAAGGATAGGCAATACGGGACCGAAGACTTCTTCACAAGCAACTGTAGAATCGTCTTCCAGGCCCGTGAAGATGGTCGGCGGTAAATAATATCCTTTGTCATAACCATTGCCATGAAGCTGCTCGCCGCCACATACCAGCGTACCCCCTTCGTTTTTGGCGCTCTCGATATAGTTTGCGATGCTTTTAAATTGGCTTTCGTTGACGATTGGCCCAAATTCAACTTCCGGGTCTAAGGCATGCCCTATTTTGGCGTCTCCTGCTATTGATGTAAGCCGGGAGACGACGTCCTCGAATATTGCTTCCTGCACGTATAACCGCGAACCGGCGACACAGCTTTGCCCGGTATTGTGAAAAGCGGCCGAAAATGCGCCAGGCACGGCCGCATCCAGATCAGCATCATCGAAGATAATATTGGGCGCTTTACTGCCCAGCTCAAGGGCTAACCGCTTCAAATTTCCTGCCGAAGCGCGGATGACACTGCGGCCGACTTCAGTTGATCCGGTGATGGCCAATTTATTGACATCTTCATGGTTGGCCAGGGCATCGCCGATCACTGAACCCCTGCCGGTCACGATATTAACCACACCTGGTGGAAAACCGGCCTCCATAATCAATTCGCCCACTCGCAGCACCGGCAGCGAAGCGATTTGTGCTGGCTTGAAAACGACTGTATTGCCACAAGCCAGGGCCGGGGCCAGCTTTTGGGTCATATGAATGAGCGGATAATTCCAGGGTATGATCAGGCCGACAACGCCGACCGGTTCCCGGCGCGTATAAACAAGATGGCCAGGAATAGAGACATTAGGTGCCCTCCCAGCAATTTTGGTCGGCCAGCCGGCAAAGTCATAAACATTTTGGGCAGCAACCGGCGCGTCGATACTTGTTGTTGCCCCAATAGGCTTGCCCACATCGAGCGACTCCAATTCGGCCAATTCTTGCTTATGCTCATGAATGAGATCGGCCAACCGGCGCAGCAGGGTTTCTCTTTGGGCCGGAGCCATCTGGCCCCATTCCCCGTTCAGGGCTTTCTTAGCGGCCGCGACAGCCCGGTCAACATCAGGCGGGCCGGCTAAAGATAGTTCAGCCAAATGGGAGCCATCGGATGGATTGAGGGAGTGATATGTTTCTCCTGATTCAGATGAGATCCATTCTCCGTTTATCAGCAATTTTTGGTAAGGTTTTTTTAAAAAGGATTGCGTGCCGCCTGAAAGGGGGAAAGCCATCATTACTGTCTCCATGGTTGATATTTGTAAAACATGTGCTCAATACCAGAAAGAGCATTTAATGTAAACCTATACTCTACATCTATACCAATATTTTACTTATATTTAACAAATTGGACTAATATTATGTGCGTGCGAAGAGGACATATTTGACCGCCGAATTTTGAGGTCAAGTCAAACAAGGCGAAAGTAGCCCATCATTTGACGGAGATCCGCTGCAAAAAGTAGAATCAACTGAAGAAGAAATTAACTGGTTAAAAGCCAGCCGAATTTTCCAACACCAAAAAAGATGTAAGCGATCATAGCAGCGAGAAAAAAGCCTGAAAAAAATATCAGCATAAAAAACTCTACCTTGCCTAAGAAGGATTCATGCAAATAAGTTCGATCCGGATCGCCGGAAAATGCCTTTGATTGCAGAACGACTTCAATTTGCTGCGATTTGACCATGGCCCCTAAAATTAAAGGAATCGCCACCTTGGCATATACGCTCAATCGCTTGATGATGCCCATTTTTTCCATTGCCAAGCCACGCAGTCTTTGCGCCTCAATGATCGTACCAATCTCCTCAAAAAGTAAAGGAAAAAATCGTAATGTGGAGGAAAAAATGAAGGCGATCTTGTAAGGAATTCTTACCCGCACCATACCCAAAATGACGTTGTTTACATCGGTGGTAAAGATGGCTAAGGGGATAACCAGGGCCATTGCCATTGTTTTGAATATGATATTCAATCCATAAAGCGTACCTTCTAATGTCATACTAAGACCGCCAATCAACCACCATTGTTCCGGGAAGGTAAAAATTGGCGTCAGTTGATCGGTCCCCAATAGAGCCATCACCTGAAAGTCGTTAAAAAACCCGTGAGTCAGAAGTAATAAAATGTAAAATGGGATCAACACCTTTATCATGAGCAGGATGTAATCTTTTTTTACGCCGACGAGAACGCAGCTCACAAGGATTGTTAGCGCTAAAACCCCATTGGTTACTGGGCTTTCCCAGACGAAGGCCACCAGGGTGATAACCACAACCATTAAAAGCTTCGGCCGAAAGTCCAGCCTCGAAAAAAAGGAATCCCGCTCAACTGTTTGAAAGCGTAACATGCTCATAATTGAATTTCCTCCTCCACTGCTTGTTGAGAGTCAAAGCAAGCGGCGATCTCTTGGGGTGTAAGCAGTGGAAAATCCTTCCCTTGAAATTCACTGAGCGCCTGGGCTAACTGGACGGACTGGGGTGGACTCAAGTAGGTGGATTGAAGAATTTCAATCTGATGATATGCCTCGCGAATGGGAGCATCCAATAGCAAAGTGCCTTTACCCATGACAAATACGCGCTGGGCATATTCGGGCATCAGATAGAGATGATGGGTAATGACAACAACAGTTTTACCCATTTCGTGCAACTTGCGGCTGATATCAAGGATATAGCGTGCGCCACGATAATCCTGGCCGGTGGTTGGCTCATCAAAGATAATTATTTCAGGCTGCATGGCTAAAATCGCCGCGATGACTACCCTGGCTCTATCCCCCTTTGGCAAGGCTAAGGGGTGCTTCTCTCTCTGCTCCCAAAGGCCCATCGCCCTTAAATTTTCTTCCACGCGCTTCGCAACTTCATCTTCCGGATGATCAAGATTCTTCAAGGCGAAGGCGACTTCATCTTGCACGGTGGAGTTGAATATTTGATTATCGGGGTTTTGGGCAATGTAGCCAATCCTTCGGGCCAAATCGCTGACACTTAATTCACTGGTATCAGTTCCACCCACTCTCACGCTCCCTTCGGTTGGTTCCAGCAGTTTTAGAAAATGCTTGACCAGAGTGCTTTTCCCGGCTCCATTTTGCCCGATGATCAGAATGTACTCCCCTTCGTATATGTCAAGTGAAATGCCATGTAATGCCTCCGTCCCATCCGGGTAAACATGTCTCAGATTTTGCACAGTGAGCAGAGGGTTTCTCTTTTCAATGTGCTTCTTACCTGGTTCGATCATCAATTTGGGTGTACAAGAGGATTGTAAGGTTTTTAACTGGGTGATGCCTCTTTCCAACTGGACCGGTATTGACGAAACTGGTGTACCCATATCTTGAATATAGAAAAAGGTTTCGGCAACTTGTGGGGGACGCAAATGATGCTTTTTCAAGTAGGAAAACTGCGTGTAAATATCCGTTGGCTCCCCGACAGCCACAAGCTCGCCTTGGCCTAGTAAACAAACGCGATCGGAGTATTGGGCAATCTCTTCGGCGGCATGGCCGGCCATAACAATTGTTACCCCTAATTCCCGGTTTAATTCAGCCACCGTCGCAAAAACTTCCTCTGCACCGACAGGATCGAGCTGGGAGGTTGGCTCATCCAAGATCAACAGCGTGGGCTGGAGGGCGAGCGCAGCAGCTATGGCTAGGCGCTGCTTTTGGCCGCCTGAAAGCTCGTGGGGATGTTTCTCTTCCGTGCCTTCCAGACGAACGGCTTCCAAGACACGTGGGATGCGTTCCCTGATTTCATCCCGCGGCACTTTCAGGTTTTCCAGGGCGAAGGCGATTTCGTTTTCGACGGAGGTTGAAATTAACTGGGTTTCAGGATCTTCAAATACGGCGCCAACATGGCGCGCCAGCACGTTAATGGGATTATCGAGCGTATCCAACCCGGCGACCGTGGCTGTGCCGAAGAAACGGCCGCTATAAAATTGGGGCACGATCCCATTCAATGTCAAACACAGCGTGGTTTTACCTGCTCCTGTAGGACCAATTAAACCTAAAAACTCACCTCTATATATCTCCAGGGAAATATCTTTCAAAACCGGTTCGGTTGACTTGGGATACATGTAGGAAACTTGGTCGAGGGAAGCGATTACTTCGTTCATGGTATCTCGCCTTATTGAAAGGGGGAATCTTGAGATTCCCCCTCTAATACCTGTTGTTTAATAAAGGGCTTCGGTAGGTTTTACCAGACCGATAGCCCGCAAACCGGCAATTACACCAACACCAATGACCGTACCGATAATGCAGCGGAACAAGTTCTCAAGCGGAATCACCGGGATGAGCGTGATCCAAACTTCTTCGGGCCAGTTGAACATGAAGTAGGTGAAGGTAGTGCTCACCAGGTGTGTCAAACCGGTGATCATCCAGGTTCCTAAGAATACACCAAGGCCAACCTTGGCCAGGCTACTATCGCCAATCCAACGGGCAAACAGGGTTCGTGTGGGCAGAATGAAGAGCAGCAACCCTGACCAGTCCAGGAATGAACCGGCAATAGCGACACCAATACCCACGCCGTTCAGGGCAATCGCCCGGCCCAGGTAAAGTACCAAACAAATAACAAAAACAATGCTTAAGGGAATCCACCAATTCTTTCGTTTTCCGGCCATGACACCAGCCGCCAGACTACCGACAACGGCGCCGAGTACAGAAACGAAGGGCACGCCTGCGGTATGAGGTGCTAAAAACACGCCAATCAAACGGCCGATACCGCTAGCGATTGCTCCTGCGATCGGGCCAAGCACCCAACCGACCAGGGGGAAAATGCCTTCCGACATGGGAAAACTACCACCTGATGCAACGACAACGGAAAACGGAATAAAAGATAAAGCGGCCACGACCGCAGCCATGACAACGACATATGCTACTGGCGCTCCATCAATACTAGCGCCACCTAAAAACTGAACTTCCCGCTCTTTTCCTGCTGGGGAATCTGCCATCATAACCTCCTAACAATAAATAATCTCCAAAGTCACACCTGTCGATCCCGGTTAAACAAAACCGCAACCCATAAATTTCCACCTTTTCGTCTCATCTAAACCATAAACTCTCCTTTTTATCAGAATGAACCCACGCTGCCGGTTCCCTGCGCGAGATTGATAAGTTAGACGGCCGCTAATTCGCTTTCGGCCGGTAAGGATGGCGGCTCCGGCCGATCCTGTAAACCTGCCAGTTCAACAATCTCTGTCGTGGGGAACCAGGAGTCGGGCTTCATGTCCATGATATCCACGCCCGCGATTCCGGGTATTTCTTGCAGTTGTTGTATTTGTTCGACAACAATTTTCACCCCTTCTTGTCGGCGCTCTTTCTTGGGCACTCCCTCCATTCTTTTTATGATCGATTCTGGAATGACCACCCCTGGCGTGTGCTTATTGATCGCTCGCGCTGTTCCTGGTCCCGGCAAGGCCCCAACCCCAATCAGAAGGCGCGTGTTTTGAATAATGCCCAGTTCATGGACACGCTTCATAAAGCTCTCCAGCAATGACATGTCGAAGACCAGTTGAGAAGTCAGAAAGTCGACGCCGGCAGCCATTTTCTTGGCCATGCGATGCGGTCGAAATTCCAACGGGGGAGCGGTGATAGCGACAGCACCGCCGATATATACCTTGGGGGGAACGATGATTTCGCGGCCACTGTCAAACACACCTTGATCGCGCATCTTGCG
The DNA here is from genome assembly GCA_028277515.1 of Anaerolineae bacterium. Next base: position 65,292 of record JANQGC010000114.1, on the reverse strand, counting down.
CACCAGGCTGATAAAATGAAGGGAATCCAGGTCGAAAACCCCCTTGGCTTCATTGTGATCACCTAAAGAAGGATGGTCTCCGGTCAAACATAACACATTGCGCACGCCCATCGCATAAGCACCCAGCAAATCAGCTTGTAGCTGCAAGCGATTACGGTCGCGACAGGTCATATGCAAGATCGTTTCCAGGTTGGTTTGTTGTTCGATCATGCAAGCGGCGATAGTGCCTGACATATGGGGCTGGGCTAAAAAGTTGTCACTGACATGCACGGCATCGACATAGCCCTCCAGAGAACGGGCATATGCGATTAATTCCGTCGCGTCAGCAGTGTCCCGCGGATTGACCTCACAGGTGACAATAAATTTTCCGCTGTTGAGCAATCGCTCAAAACGACTGCCGCTGCGCAGCGGTTTTTTTTGGAAACCAAGGAATTTTACCTTTTGCCATTGCGGCCCGGTTCTATGGTGGTGATCCCTTCCGGAGATTGTATTGACCCAGGAGGCTGTGCCTTGCAGAGACCAATCAACAGCCGGATTTTGATGATAGATTTCTTTTGGCCAGGGTAATTTTTGTGACCGGGTAACCGCGTTATACCAGACACAGGTCATGCTGCGGTCAACCTCACAACTGCCATCCATCCCAACGCCGCCACACGGTCCATTGCGCAAGTTTTTGGGGCATTCCATAGGACAGGTCATGCCTGTCGAATGCAAAATGCATTGGCCACACATATGGCAGCCGAAAACAGGCTTTTTGACCGTCGCTTCAACGGGTGAAATCATGCGGTCTAATTTGTTGAAGAACTGGGGGTACTTTTCGTCCAATTTCATACCGAGACGTTTCAGAGCTGACATTTATTACTCTCCTCGGCATCAGAAGACATCTAGTTTGAGGGCAAACAAGCAGCCTATCTGCAGCCATATATAATGTTGCTAAAATGCTCGCTTATTAACAGACATTTATAACATTTATAAGTTAGTGTGTCAATTAATACTTTACAAAAAAGACAGTCGTATACATTTACTGAACAATAAAAAGGCGAAACAAGGTGAATTTCGCTTCAAACAACCAATGGGTATGTAGCGCGATCAGCGTGCCCTTTTGGTATTACCAAATCACGCCGACCGATTTACCAAATCGGCTTACATTTAACCGAATAGTGATGGGCTTACCCATCGTTGGTTTAATATCCATTATTGGTTAAGACTGATATGCAAAGCTTCGCTAAAAACCAGGGCCTTTACCTGGCCGGGGGTTTTGCTCACATTGACCAGCAACATGTCTCCGTCCCGCTCGTACGATACTTCAATATTGTCTTGGTCCTCGTCGTAGATAACGGTTTTCCCCGTCTTATTAGGGGAATATATTTCCAGGGTGAGCGGGTCTAACGGCCGTTCATCGACATATTGCATCGTGGGTCCATAGGGCAGAATAGTTCCCGCTTTCACATACAAGGGCATCGTTTCTAGGGAAGCCTCAACCGTTAGCCATTGTGGGCCGTTGATAATTTCCTTTGACCAGTAATCTACCCATTGTCCGGCCGGCAAGTAAACGCGCCTGCGGTTTGTTTCGTCTAAAATAGGAGCAACCAGTAAGTGGCTGCCAAATAAATATTGATCCTCAAGCGTAAACGTATTGGGATCGTCTTCATATTCCAGGACCAATGGGCGCATCATGGGTAAACTGGTTTGGCTGCAGAGAACCGCCTCACTATAAATATAGGGCAGCAGCCGGTAACGTAGATCATCGAATTTGCGGAAAATTCGCTCCGCTTCTTCCCCATAAGCCCACGGCTCTCGCGGTGGAGCGCCATGACAGCGCACGTGAGAGCCAAACATACCCAACTGCGCCCAGCGCACATACAATTCGGGGCTGGGCAGACCGGAAAAGCCGCCGACATCATGGCTGTAGAAGGGGAAGCCGCTTAAACCAAAACTGAGCGCCGAGCGCAGCACGCAGGCTAAATCTTCAAATCGAGCCACGCCATCTCCCGACCAGTGAACCGGGAAGCGTTGCGATCCGGCCCAGGCAGAACGAGACCAGACGATTCCATCCCCCGTCATTTCCCTGGTCACATCATACACGGCGTCGTTGTAGAGCAAAGGGTAAAGATTGTGCATGGATTCGCTGGCAACGTCGTGATAAACGCCGTCCACCGGCGCCCCTTCGCCAAAATCAGTTTTGATCGCGGAAACGCCTTGGCGAAATAGACTGCGGAATTTTTCTTTAACCCAGTTTACCGCTTCCGGATTTGAATAATCGATCAAACCCGCATCCGGACCAAATCCGGTGTAGAGAAAGGATTCACCATTTTTCCTTTTGACCAGGTAGCCTCCTTCATCCCCCTCATGATACATGGAAGAGGAAACGACCATGTTGGGCCACTGCCACAAACTGACGCGGAATCCCTGTTCCTTTAGGCATTGGAATAGATCGGCCGGTTTTGGGAATTTGGATGCTCCAAATTGCAGATCGCATTCCCAATCATTTTCATACCAATCGGTGTCAATATGAATCACATCACAAGGAATTTGATGTTCGCGCAGTTCTTTAGCGACTTGAGCGACCTGTTCCTGGCTGCTGTAGCTGATCCGCGCCATCCACAAGCCGAAGCTCCATTTTGGGGGAACGGCCGGTTGACCGGTGATAGCCGTATATCGAGGTAAAATTTCTTTGAGCGAAGGGCCAAAGATCAAATAGCAGTCAAATAAATTGGTGTCATCTACGATGGTGGATAGCGTCGTATGTTCAAGATCGCCGACTCGGAAGCGGATGGCGTTGGAGGTATTCACAAATAAACCATAGCCCCGGGTACTGACGTAAAATGGCGTGTGCTTATAGGAAGCGGGAGAGGCATTGCTGAAACTTTCTTGAATCCATAAAGTTTGTTGGGTTTCTCTTTTATCCAGGCGGCCGAAGCTCTCCCCGAAACCGTAAATATGTTCATCATAAGCGAGACCGAAGGAGGCAAATACATGCCTGGTATCTCCATAATCGGTGTGGCCCAGCGGATAGGCGTAGCGGTGTAAGAAGATCCAGCGTTGTTGTGGTGGATTCCATTGCTCTTCCAGCGGCGGGCGCATCAATCCTTCGATGTCGATAGGCTGGGTATGCCATATGGGCCGGCCATCCAAATCAGTTAGTTGCAACTGCCAGGGAGAGCGCATGATTTTCAGCCTTAGGGCGTCTGTTTCTACAAAAACCGCCTCCTCATTTTCCAAAATGGTCAATTGAGCGAGTTCCTCAAACTCGCCAATAACCATGGGCGTATCATTTTCGGGAACAACCGTTCCGGGAAAATAGCGCATTCGCATGATCGCCGGCGTACAAAAATCGAGTTGAATCGTCGCCAGTGGCCCCGCAGTTGGCGGATCCCACATAGTCTCACATGTCGTTCCATAATAACTGTAAAGCTCCGGACGATACTGCTTTGTGGCACAGCTTAAGGTGAGAGTAGAACCATTGACCTCAAATTCTTCCAAACCGGACACCAATGTGACGGGCAGAGACGTGTCCAAGAATGTTTCTATTTCATAACTCTTCGGCATCAGATTTTCCTTGCCATGTATTACTAGAATTAGAATGGAAAGCGATTTCGGGATTCGTTGCAGTGCTAGCTCTCTTAATAAGCGTCGGCTGTAACAATTTTTTTGCTTCAAATGTGGGATCTTTTAGTTTGGCTAATAGCAGCCGCGCCGCTTCTGATGCCAGGTGTTCAGGGTGTATGTCCATCACAGTCAAAGCCAGGCTCCTGGGATGGGATAAACCGGAATGCCCAAAGGAGATGATTGATAGATCTTGGGGAATGGACCTTCCCATATCTTTGGCTATATCAATAGCTCCCCAGGCCACAGAATTATTCCAGGCAATGACTGCCGTAATTTGCGGATATTTTTTAAGTAAGGCACTCATGGCTGACGCGCCACTTTCATAAGATAGGGCGCTGGCATAGCTAAAGGGTTTTAAATCATAAGTCTCGCAAGCGGACAGAAATCCTTTTTTAGCGCGGTGCATAAAGCCAAAGTCTTGATCGTCTTGATGGATGTAAGCAATATTTTGATGTCCCAGGTCGGCTAGATGTGCGATGCAGGATTTCATGGCCTGAGCGGCATCTAGATCCACATAGGTTAATCCCTCATTTTCAGCGCAGCGTCCCACCAGTACAAAGGGGATTTCGGCTTCCTTTAACATGCCTACGCGCGGATCTTCCAGGCGAACTTGCATCAAAATAAAACCATCCACCAGCCCGCCGGCAATGACCCTGCGCAGACTGTCGATATCATCGGCCGGATGGGTTAGTAGCATGAAAGCATAATTTGTTTGATTAATCGCGTTCGCCGCGCTAGAAATAAATTTAATTTCTAAACCGGCAATGTGGGGAGCATAAAGGGGGTAGATATAACCGATTGTTTTGGTTTGGCCACCAGCCAGTCGTTGGGCAACTGGATTGGGCTGGTAACCCAACAACTCGATAGTTTCCATAATACGTTGCCGCGTTGCCGCAGAAATCGGCCGCTTCCCGCTGAGAGCATGGGAAACGGTGCTCTTGCTTACGCCTGCCTGGGCAGCCACATCTGAAATAGTGGCACGCTTCATACGTATCCTCTTTGGTAATCAACCGTTAATCAAACCGGTTTGATCATTATAAATCAAACCGGTTTGATTTGTCAATGCTTCAACCTTTTTGCTGGGTAAGTGAATTCTCGTTCCATCTAACAGCAAAATGTTTTGATGTCATAATCCTTCAATCGTAATATTGCGCTGCTGGCCAAGATGGGGGTAACTTTACATCTGTTAAGCGATAGACACTTCATCATGGGTGGGTATCGGTGGGTTGATTCACGCGTTTATTGATGTACACTATTTGCCATGGATGATTTGAGACAATTAGAAAAAAATCTTCAAGTTTCCTTCAATGATTATTCTCTCTTGCAGCGGGCCTTAACTCATCGCTCCTTTGTCAATGAGAATCCGGAAATTGTTTTGGAGGATAATGAACGGCTGGAATTTTTAGGAGACGCCGTTTTAGATTTTGTAGTTGGGGCTTATCTGTATAATCGTTTTCCGGAGATGAATGAGGGGGAATTGACCACGCTGCGCGCAGCTTTAGTAAAAACCAGAACGTTGGCCGGTTTTGCCCAGGAACTGCAAATCGGCCGTTTTTTACGCCTCGGTTATGGTGAAGAAGAAAATGGTGGGCGGAGGCGCCCCCCCATCCTCTGTGCTGCCTTTGAAGCTGTCGTTGGCGCTATCTACCTCGATCAAGGCGTGGAAAATGTGCAGAGCCTGGTGGAGCGATTGGTCGGCCCGGCATTGGTTAAGATCCGAGAAAACGCGTTACACATCGATGCCAAAAGCGAATTTCAGGTTTGGGCGCAGGCTCAATATAATATTACGCCCCACTACAACGTGATCGGAGCAACTGGACCCGATCACGCTAAGACTTTTACGGTACAAGTGTTCATTGGTGATGAGCTGTGGGGTGAAGGTTGCGGGTCCAGTAAACAGGCGGCGGCACAGGAAGCGGCAGGATCAGCCCTGGCAATGGTCGAGCAGCGATTTGAGACGCGCAGTCCCAGCTAACTTAGTTTAAATCATTGGGAATCCTTGAGTTTTTTCGTGAACAACCACGTCGCGAGCGTTATTCTATGAGGATAATGACATCTCATAATAACGTTGCCAAATTGCGCACCTGTAGAACAACCTGGAAAGGTTGTTTCGGCCGTACGCCGGCAAGCTCACGCTACAATATCGTTAGCAGGGAGCAAATTCATGGCTGATATCCTCATTACAGGGGGCGGTGGGTATCTTGGGCGACATTTAGTGCCCCTGGCCGGCAAACAGCACAATATAAAATACACGTTCTTGCACAACGATCCCCTAAATCTACCGAGTGGCACCAGGATGGATGTGCGTGACCACACGGCCGTCACTAAATTAATCACCACGCTCAAGCCCCAGGTTATTATCCATACTGTCGGTTCCAACCGCGGAGATGAGCTGCGTGACGTCATTGTCAAAGGAACGGGCAACATAGCGGAAGCGGCCGACAATATCAATGCCCGGCTGATTCACATGTCAACCGATGTCGTATTCAATGGCAAAGATGGTCCATATGATGAGTCGGCCCCGGTAACACCCATGCATGCATACGGCCGGGCCAAAGCAGATGCAGAAAAAATTGTGAGCGTGACGAGGGATCATGTGATTATCCGCACCTCGCTCATTTACGGCTTGCGACACATGGATCATGGAACGGCATGGATGGCTCAAGCTTTAGAAAAGGGGCGCACGGTAACCCTGTTCACCAACCAGAGCCGCAACCCTATCTGGGTGCAAACCCTTTGCTCCGCCCTCCTGGAATTGGCCTGGAATAATTACAAGGGCATCCTAAACGTCGCCGGAAACCAGCAATTGACCCGCGCCGCGTTCGGTGTACGCATGTTGGATTGGTGGCAAATCAATCCGCGGGAAACCCTTTACTTTGCCGAGGGGGACAGTGAACAGTGGCCTGAAGACTGTACGCTTGACCTGAGCCGGGCTGAACATATTTTGCAGACGTCGCTATTAGGCGTTGATGAAGTTTTGGAGAGCCAAAAAAGTCAATTTTTTAAGGAAAATAATCCTTGACGGATTTTCAGATCTAAGGCTATAATGTTGGCAATTAACAAGCCATATGGCCCCGAACAAGCAGGGGCGGGGTTAGATAATAAGCGGCAACCGAGTTTCCTCTAGTGAGCCCACCAGCTTCGACAAGTCGTTGCTACGGGGTCGAGGCCAACATAAATGTAAATCGGCCACCAAGAGACTTACTTACATACAACCGCTGAAAGTCTAACCGTAAACCGCCACTGCTAATGTTCGGGGCTTTTTTTATTGTTCTGCATTAACTCGATAGGAAGAATTAATCTTCATCTCCCCACGACCAAACAAAGCACTTGCTGAGCAGCAATGTTCTCCTACTCACTCATTTACGCTTTTTTCCGCACCGCCTCTTGATAAATCGCCACGCCACTGCTGGCACCGATGCGGTTAGCCCCAGCGGCAATCATGTTTAGAGCGTCTTCAAATGTCCGCACACCGCCGGATGCTTTTACCCCGATTCTTGGACCTACAACGCGGCGCATAAGCGCGACATCCTCAACCGTTGCCCCACTTCCACTGAACCCGGTGGAGGTCTTTACAAAATCAGCTCTACCCAGGGCGGCAAATTCACATACAGTCACTTTCTCGGCCTGGTTCAGGTAAGAGGTTTCGATAATAATCTTACATTGCGCCCGGTGATGGTGCGCGGTTTTTACTACAGCGGCGATTTGATTTTCCACAAAATCATAATCCCCTCCTTTGAGCGCGCCGATATTGATGACCATATCGATCTCTTGCGCCCCCATTTGGATGGCCTGTTCTGCCTCAATGATCTTGTCGTGTGTTGTTGTCGCCCCTAAGGGGAATCCCACCACGGCACAAGTTTTCACGGGCGACCCCTTTAAGCGCCACGCCACCAGGCGCACATGGGTGGGGTTGACACAAACGGATGCGAATTGGTACTGTAATGCCTCGTCACACAATTTATGGACATCTTCTTCGGTAGCGTCCGGACGCAGAAGGGTGTGATCAATGAGGCGGGCAATAAGTGTTGGATCGTTTTCAATCATTGCCAGCCGTTCAGAGACGGAAGCATTTTCCAGGGTGGTCAAGAAATCTAATTTAAAACTGCGCCCCTTCGGTGGCAGGCTCACGGAAAAGATGTCGGCGATTGTTGCCGCCAGATCGGCAAACGTTTGGCGAGTGCCGATGTTGACTCCTGCTTTAACCTGCGCTCCGCTGATCAAGATGGGCACGTATTCACGAGAATGATCGGTGCTTGGTGTAGTGGGATCATTGCCGTGATCGGCCGTGAGTATTAAGACATCATCCTCCCCCAATGCCGCGATAATTTCCGGCAACCGCCGGTCAAATTCTGCAAGAGATTCAGCATACCCTTCCGGATTATTGCGATGGCCGAATTTGGCGTCGAAATCAACCAGGTTGGTGAAGATTAAGCCACGCTCTGGCCTGTCCTCGATCGCGGCGAGGGTTTTATTGATACCGTCATCATTGCTTGTAGTAGAAACATAACCGGTAATCCCCTGGCCAACGAAAATGTCGTTGATCTTTCCCACCGCAAAAACCATCAAGCCTCTTTCTTTGAGGCTGTCCAGCACGGTTGACTGGGGCGGAACAACGGAATAATCATGACGATTGGCTGTGCGCTCAAAGCTGCCGGGCGAGCCGATGAAGGGGCGGGCGATAACCCGGCTGACCTCATGTTCACCACGCAGAATCTCGCGGGCAATGAGGCAGATTTCATATAATTCATCAACCGGGATGATTTCTTCATGGGCGGCGATTTGAAATACGCTGTCCCCGGATGTATAGATGATGGGCTTGCCGCTGCGCATATGTTCTTCGCCCAGTTCTTCAATGATGACAGTGCCCGAGGCGGGGTAGTTGCCCAGGGTTTCACGACCGATTCTTGCTTCAAACGGCTCCATGACCTGCGGTGGGAAGCCATGCGGATAAAGTGGAAACGGCCGTTTTAACTGTAAGCCCATCAACTCCCAATGGCCGGTCGTGGTATCTTTTCCCGCAGAAACCTCGGCCATTTTGCCATACACGGCCGTCGGTTCTTCTTGGGGAATCACTCCATCCAAAATCGCGATATTGCTCAGACCCATCTTTTCCATGTTGGGCATGCGCAGTCCACCGACGACGCGCGCCATGTTGCCTAGCGTGTGGCTGCCCACATCGCCAAAGGCCGCCGCATCCGGCAGCTCGCCGATGCCGACGCTGTCCAAGACAATAACAATTACGCGATTAACCTGCATTGCTTACTCCCTTAATAGAAGAAATTGGTCCAATCTGGCAGATTGGACCAATTTGAAACCTAAAAATGAAATTGTTTTTTAATTGATTTGAACCGGGTCCTTAATTGCCCCACGCTCAAGCAGCGGTTCATTATACCCTTCATCCCAATTTTCCGGAGGGGATGTTTTTTCGATGCGCACGGCCGTGCTCTTATAATCAGGAATTTTGGCCCGGCTGTCAATTTGGACCTTGGTTAATTTATTGGCTGCTGCCTCGGCGAAGTGAAATGGGATGAAAACCGTTTTTCGCGGAGAACGGCCGGTGACTAACGCTCGCATCTTAATAGATCCCCGCCGAGAGCTGACCTCTATCCAATCCCCGGTGACGAGACCCAAATCCCGGGCATCATCGGGATGGATTTCGCAGACCGCCTCCGGAAATATATCTTCCAGGCGGGAACGGCCGCTCATTGTGCTGCCGTGCCAATGATATAACACACGGCCGGTGCTCATATTGAACGGAAATTCCTCATCCGGCTGCTCGGATTCCGTGCCATATTCCAACTCCCAGAATTTGCCTTTCCCGCGGGGAAATTCATCCTCAAATAGATAAGGCGTCCCCGGATGGTCGAAGCTGGGGCAAGGCCAATGCACGCCACCTTCCCGTTCAATACGCTCATAATCAATACCCCAAAAATCGGGAGTTAACTGGCGCATCTCTTCCCAGATTTCAGATGGATGTGCGTAATTGAATCCGGCGGAAAGCTGAACTCGCAGGCGTTTTTCGATCCGTTGAGCCAGGTCGCAGGTTATCTGCCAATCCGGGCGTGAGTTCCCTACCGGTTCAACCGCCTGGCGACAACGCTGTATACGCCGGTCGGTATTGGTGAACGTGCCGTCTTTTTCGGCAAAACTGGTTGCCGGCAAAATCACGTCAGCCATTTCGCCGGTTTCATTGATGAAGATATCCTGACAAACCAGGAATTCTAGCTGTTCCAACGCATGACGCGTGTGATCCTGGTTTGGCTCACTGAGTATCGGGTTTTCCCCAACCACAAAGACACCGCGGATACCGCCGGTCAAACCGCCATCTATGATTTCAGTCGCTGTCAGTCCCGGTTGGTTATTCAAATCCACGCCCCAGGTTTCCTGGAACTTGGTATGAACGTCCGGATCAGCGACATTTTGATAGGCAGTGTACACATTGGGCAGTCCGCCGCTGTCAGAGCAGCCCTGCACATTATTTTGGCCGCGCAAAGGATTAAGACCTGTGCCGGATTTGCCGATATGCCCACACATCAAGGCCAGGTTGGTTAAGGACAATGTGTTGTCGGTGCCATGGGTGCTCTGGCTGATGCCCATCCCCCAGAAAATGGCGCCTCGCTCGGCGCCGGCATAGAGACGCGCTGCTTCAACGATCTGCTCAGCGGGTACGCCGGTGATTTCCTGTGCCCATTGTGGCGTGCAGGTTTCCAGCGATTCAATATATTCGCTGAATCCCTCCGTGCGGCTGGCGATGAAATCTTCGTCATAAAGTTTTTCTTTCACGACGACATGGGCCATCGCCTGGAATAAGGCCACGTCTGTTCCTGGATTTTGCTGCATCCAGATGGAGGCGAAATTGACCATATCCACCCGTCGCGGATCGATGGCGATCAACTTGGCTCCGTTTTTCCGCACGGCCCGTTTGAGAAAGTTGGCGATGACCGGGTGGGTTTCGGCCGTGTTCGAGCCGGTTATGATGAAGACATCAAGATTCTCCATTTCGGCGATGGAATTAGACATGGCAGAGGAGCCAATGGCCAACTGCAATCCGGCCACTGAACCGGCGTGACACAGCCGGGCGCAGTGATCGACATTGTTCGTGCCGATTAAAGCGCGGATCATTTTCTGAAAGACATAAGTGTCTTCATTGGTCGCTTTCGCGCTGGCATAGCTGCCGATGGCCTCGCCGCCATAGGTTTGCTTGATGCGTACCAGTTCATCGGCCACATAATCCAGGGCTTCATCCCAGGAAGCCTCCCGCCAAACGGGTTTGGCGCTACGCCCTTCTTCCCGGTTGGTGCGGATCAACGGTGTCTTTACGCGGCCCGGATGCTTGACATAGTCGGTGCCAAAGCGACCCTTCACGCACAGCATGCCGTAATTGGGCGCGGCATCGAATGGCGCATCCACCCGGTAGACGAATTCATCTTTAATGTTTAAGTTTAGCTGGCAGCCCACCCCACAATAAGGACAAGTCGTGCGCACGACTCGATCAGGACTTATCATAGGTCACCTCTTGCATTTATAAACCGGTCCCGTGGATTAAAGGGTTTTTCTTCACATTAATCCACCGGAGCATTTGATTTAGCTCAATTCTTTTTCTGCTGCTTGTTTTTCGGTCGTTTCGCGCAGCATGGTTTTTATCAAGTCTTCGGAAAGCTGATCGATGCGCCGGAAGCGAATACAGCTCTTGCCACAATTCAGACCTGCTTCATCCAGATCTTTTTTATGCTTCTCCACGACATCGACATCCATGTACAGGCTCATATAATTTTTTTGTGATTTATATGAGCAGACAAGGCTGTCTTGGAAAACGCCAGGCATGCCATATTCGATGACATCGGTGGAGTCCGGCAGCGCTTCATGAATCCAGGAGCGCAGTTCGATCAAAGACTCGCGCCGTTGATCAGGCAGTGTTGCTAAATAATTGTCGATTGCTTTACTTTGATCTTTCATTGTCTTTCTCCTTGCGCCGTTTGCGCCGGCCGCGTGTTTGGAAAAAAATCTCATCCGGGTCTTCACCCTGCTCCAGCAAAGCCTGGCGCGTGGGCTTTAGCGCCCCTGTCGGGCAAACGCCTACGCACTGGCCGCAGAAGACACAGGTGGTGTCCGGCATCCCGTTGCCCATAAAGGTGCCGATGGTTGTATGGTAAGCACGGCCGTCAAAGCTGAGGGCAAAAGCATACTGGGCATCATCGGCACAAACCTGGACACAACGCCAGCAGTTAATACATTGGTTGTAATCGCGCAGGTAAAAGGGGTTATCGTCATAGATGGGCGATGTCCGCCGCTCAGCATCGGGAAAGCGATCTCGATCAGCGCCGTATTCATGGATGAGTTCAAGGATTTCGGGCGCTTCATCCAGGTCGACCGTGGTGGCTAACATTTCCAATATGGTTTTTCGGCCGCGCCGCACATCCTCATTTTGCGTGTGAATTTCCATCCCATCATTGCAAGCGGTTACACAGGCAGCGGCCTGCAAGCGACCACCTGTGTCCACGGAGCAAACCCGGCAGAGACCATTAGCAGTTAGGTGCGGATGGTAGCAGATCACAGGGATTTCAAAGCCTAATTCGGCCGCTGCATCCAGAATGGTCGTTCCTGCCGGAACCGTGACCTGCCGGCCATCTATAGTTAGGGTAACATTTTCACTCATTCATTGCTCCAAAAAACCTAGTGACCCGACACTTTAACAAAGAGAAGATTAATTGGACGCTGATTCACGCTGATGACGCTGAATTTATTATTTTTTATCGGCTTAAATCCGTTCTTGTCCGCGTCCTATTTCTAAATGTCGGATAGCTGGCAAAAAACCAGCGTTAATCTGTTCAGTTAATCATGGTTGATCACGCTATATTTTTAAACCTTACTCAGCGTTAAAATTCGATCAGGGTGGGTATAAATGCGCATTCGTTTTTGGCGCACATAGGCCACGATGCTCATGTTCCAGGAGTGGGCAAGAGCGACAGAGAGGCTGGTGGGCGATGTGCGTGAACAGACGATTGGCGTTTGCAGCCGGCGCGCTTTATTGATCATTTCGCTGCTGATCCGGCCGCTGGATAATAATATCTTGTCTATTGTTCCAATTCCTTGCTGTAAGGCTAAGCCACACAGCTTATCAATACAGTTGTGCCGGCCAACATCTTCTACTTGCAGAAGCAGTTCCTCACTTGTTGCCAGGGCGGCCGTGTGGATACCGCGCGCCCGTTTATAAGAATCCGCTCCAAGGTGCATTTGCTGCATTAAATGCGCGATTTGCTCAGGCTGGACCTGGATAGATGATACGAGCGGATCATGTTCGGCGGAAAGATCGTCAAAAGTCACGCCGCCGCCACAGCCGGAAGTGACAATCGCTTTTTCCGGCCGTGAAAAATTCATATCTTGCAGCCAGATGTCGACACAGGTTCTCGCCTTGGAAACGTGAATCTGGCGAATATCATCCAAACTTTCAATAATGCCTTCATTGAAGAGAAATCCCAAAGCCAGCGTATCCAGGCCGGCAGGGGTGCACATAAAAGTGGCCAATTCTTCTCCATTGACGGAGATACAGGCCAATCCTTCTATTACGATCTCCCCATCAATATCTCTAGGTTTATGGCCATCGACACTGATGTAATCGATTGGTAAAGTAGCTGGATGTGGGTCCATTATTATTTGTGTTACCTAATGTGCAAATGAATTTTGTAACAGTGTAATTATTTTTCAGAACAAAAGTTAGTACGAATTAAGTTGTCAGTTCCGGCCATAAATCCATGGCGCTGATCACCGCCGATGCGGCCGTTTGGCCCAGACCGCAGAGCGATGTTTCCGTCATCGTGAATCCGACATCTCTTAAAAGTTTATCATCTTCAGGACGCGCTCCGCCATTATGAGCGATGCGATCCCAAATCTCCAGTTGTCTTTGCGTGCCAATCTGGCAGGGGAAACATTTGCCACAGCTCTCATGCGCAAAAAAGCGGCTCAGGCGATAGAGAACCCCCCGCAAATCAACCGTTTCATCATAAACTTGAATGACACCGGAGCCTAATGGCACACCATAAGCGTCGGCATCCTCATAAGTGAGTGGCATATCCAGGCCTTCAGGGCTGATAAAAACGCCCGCAGCGCCGCCTAAAAGCACGGCCTGAATATCCTTGCCATCCGGGATACCGCCGGCCAGCTCAATGAGTTCACGAATGGTCAAGCCAAAGGGCACTTCATACAATCCCGGTTGGGTGATATGCCCACTCAAGCAAAACCATTTTGTTCCTGGAGATCCCTTGGTGCCCAGCTTCAACCACTCGTCAACCCCTAAATTTATCACAGCCATAACGGCAACCAGGGTCTCGACGTTGTTCAATGCGGTTGGCTGGTTGAACAATCCGTTGGTGACGGGGAAGGGCGGCTTGATTCGTGGAAAACCACGCTTGCCTTCAATCGCTTCAATAAGGGCGGTTTCTTCACCGCAAATGTAAGCCCCTGCGCCTTTACGCATGTGGATATCAAAATGAAAGCCTTGCTGCCCCAAAATATTTCTGCCCAGGTAGCCGGCCGCCCGTGCTTTCTGAACCGCGTTGCTCAGCCGATCAAAACTGCGGGGATACTCGCCGCGCACAAAAATCCAACCGTTTTCTGCCCCGACAACGTGAGCGGCGATGGTCATGGATTCGATGAGGCTGAAGGGATCACCGTCAATCAATGCCCGATCTTTAAACGTTCCAGGTTCACTTTCATCTACATTAGCGATGATGTGTTTGCCGGCAGCAGGTCCGGCAGCCTTACGCGTAAACTCCCACTTTAGATTGACCGGAAACATCGCCCCACCTCGCCCTAAAACGGTGCTGGTTTTTAGCATGGCCAATATTTCATCAGGGTTCATGGTCAACGCTTTGCGTAAAGTGCTGTAACCATCCAAGCGCTCGTAATCTTGCAGGCTGTAAGGATCGACATGGCCGATGCGTCCGACCTTGATCAATGGATCGCCAAACACACGTGGTTCAGGTTCAGGATGTGCACCGTTGAGAAAGTTTGGGATATCATCAACCGTTAGATTGCCTCCCGGCCGTTCACCACACAAGGCATTAGGGGGATGTTCGCACATGCCCAGGCAGGGAACCCGTTCAAAGGTAATGTTACCATCGGCGCTTGTGTGTCCATTTTCAAGACCAATATGCCGTTTAATCGCCACGCTGACATCATCCGCCCCGGCCATATAACAGGCTGAATCCTCGCAAACACGGATGACTGTCTTTGCGGTCGGCTCATTGTAAAACATTGTATAAAACTCGATAACGCCATGAATATCAGCCAGAGGAACGTGCAATGTCTGGCTAATGACCTCTTGTACTTGCGGGGGCAGCCATCCATAGAGTTCCTGGCTATCATGCAGCATTGGCAGTAAGGCTTCTCTTTTTCGGCTTTTGTATTTTTTAATTACCGCGTTTAATGGTGTCAAATCGACCTCTTGAGGTGATTGGGTCATTGAGGATCCTTTCAAGTGGTTATATTTTATGGGAGATAAAGATTGATGCTATTGTACGGCAAGGGCAACAGAAAAACCAAGAAAGCTGACTTCCTAGTTGTTTCTCTAAAATTCAGGTTATAATTTACAACTTGATGTCTCATGAGATGGGAATTGATCAAGATTACGGATATGATGTAAGAGTATTTCTTACTAACCAATGGTGGAGCCTATGACTTCGACTCGTTTTCCTAAACGCCAGGAAAAACCACATCCAAGCGGTGATGATCGCTATAAAGCTATCGATCTCAAATTGAAGCAGTTTAGATATGAGCAGGATGCGCTGCTTGAAGTGTTGAACACCGCCCAGGAAACCTTCGGCTATTTGTCCGAAGATTTGCTGATTTACGTCGCACAAAAACTCAATGTGCCACTTGTCAAGGTTTATGGGGTCGCTACTTTCTACCATATGTTTACCTTCACACCGCTGGGTGCTCATAATGCGATTGTGTGTACCGGTACGGCCTGCCACGTAAAAGGCTCGGATCAAATCGTAAACACCCTGGCCAAAGCATATGATATTGAACCGGGTGAAACGACACCGGACGGCCTGTTGAGCCTGACCTCAGCGCGCTGCATTGGCAGCTGCGGCCTGGCGCCAGTAGTCGTTTTGGATGGTAAAGTGCGCGGCAAAGAAACATCCGAAGGGCTGCTGCAGAGGGTCAAAGAAGTTATTGCCCTTTCCAAAGAAAAACTGCCGGAGGGAGGTGTTTGATGAACAATAGTAAATTAGAAGCGCTGGCCCAAAAGGAACTTGAGCGCCAGGCAGAGTTCGATCATCGCATTTTTTGCTGTAAAAGTACCGCCTGTCTCTCGGCGGGTGCAGATTTGATCCACAGGTCTTTGGAACAGGGGGTGGCCAATAAAGAGAGGGCGAAGCAGTATACTGAAGTCGTGCGTACCGGCTGTATGGGCTTGTGCAGTCGTGGGCCGTTGGTGCGTGTCGAATCGCAAACCGATGATCCGGTGTTGTATGAAGATGTGAATGTTGATCTCGCCAGCCAAATCGTGGACCAGCATATCCCTTCGTATGATGACGATGCTGGTGACGAAGTTGTGAAACCGCATGATTTTCTCCATTTACGCTCAAGCAGTCAGCAAACGGCCGTTCTCAAAGGGTTGGTGCGCCATGTGCTGCCGCTGGATTCTCCATTTTTCACTAAGCAAGTCAGGGTCGTGTTAAACGAAACCGGCCGCATCGATCCGGAAAGCCTGGATGATTATCTCGCACATGGTGGTTATCAGGCGCTGGATCAAGTGTTGAATCAGATGACACCCCAAGAAGTGTGTGACGAAATTTTGAAAAGTGGCTTACGCGGGCGCGGTGGGGCCGGCTACCCGACAGGCATCAAATGGAACTTTGTGCGTGAAGAAAACGACGATCAAAAGTATGTCATCGTCAATGGGGATGAAGGTGATCCCGGTGCTTACATGGACCGCACGATCATGGAGGCGGATCCCCACCGCGTGTTGGAAGGCATGATAATTTGTGCCTATGCGGTTGGAGCCAGTAAAGGCTATCTTTATATTCGCGGTGAATATCCTGTCGCTATTGAGCGCATCAACAAAGCGATTCGCTCTGCTCGGCGGCGAAGAATTATCGGCCGTTCCATCATGGGCAGCGATTTTGATTTTGTGCCAGAAGTTCGTATCGGAGCGGGAGCGTTTGTTTGCGGTGAAGAGACAGCTTTGATCCATTCGATTGAAGGTCAGCGCGGCATTCCACGTATCCGACCGCCTTACCCATCAAAAGTTGGCTTGTGGGGCAAACCTACCGCTATTAATAATGTGGAAACAATGGCGAATGTGCCCTCAATTATCAAAAAGGGTGCTGACTGGTATGCAGCTATAGGCACAGAAAAAAGCAAAGGTACAAAGGTGTTTGCGTTGACTGGTCAGTTACGAAACACGGGTTTGATTGAAGTGCCGATGGGCATAACTTTGCGCGAAATTGTCTATGAAATTGGTGGGGGTATCCCTGGTGGACAACCTTTCAAAGCCGCTCAAACGGGTGGTCCAAGCGGTGGTTGTATCCCGGAAGAATTCCTCGATACACCGGTTGATTACGAAAACTTAGACAAGCTCGGTTCTATAATGGGCTCAGGCGGATTGGTCATCCTTGATGATACGACCCGAATGCCTGATTTTTCGCGCTTCTTCATGGATTTCTGTGTCGATGAAAGTTGTGGCAAATGTGTCCCCTGCCGCGTGGGCACAGTAAAAATTCGGGGCATGCTTGACAATATCATTGCTGGGAAAAGCAAGTCTGAAGATTTGGACAAATTAGAGAATCTATGTCGCCTGGTAAAAAACACAAGCCTGTGCGGATTGGGACAGTCGGCTCCAAATCCTGTACTGAGTACGCTGACCTACTTCAGGCATGAATATGAGGAACTCGTTCAGTAAGATAGATGGTCGCATTCTTGGAGCTGGCATCTTGCAAAGGTGATTATTAAATGATGGAATTAACAATCGACGGTCAAACAATTCAAACGCAGCCAGGAACATCAGTTATCGAGGCTGCCTTGGCCAATGGCATAGATATCCCACGTCTCTGCTATCATCCTGAACTCTCTGTCGCCGGCGGCTGTCGACTTTGCGTGGTGGAGGTTGAGGGGCAACCCTTGCCGATCGCCAGTTGTGGATTGGCCTGCCAGGAAGGCATGGTTGTGCATACGCAGAGTGACCAACTCAGCGAGATGCGGCGCGATATTATTGATTTGTTTGTTTCCGACCATCCTTTGGATTGCGTGATCTGTGATAAAGCGGGAGATTGCCTGCTGCAGAAATATGCTTACGAATTCGGTGTGAAGGAAACCAGTCACGAATTTGAGCTTTCAAGAACGCTTTACCAGGATGACAATCCATTTTTTATTCGCGATCACCAATATTGCATCCTTTGCAGCCGCTGTGTGCGGGTTTGCAATGAAGTCGTTGGCGCTGATGCTATTGAGATTGTCGGCCGTGGATTTGAGAGCCACATGGCAACCCCTTTCGACGGCCCAATGATTGACTCCTCTTGTATCTATTGCGGTAGCTGTGTTCAGGTTTGCCCCACGGCCGCTTTGCTGCCTGTTTCCCGGCTGGGGCGCGGGCGAGAATGGGAGCTGGATAGGGTCGAAACAGTGTGCGGCTACTGCGGCGTAGGCTGTCAAATTGAATATGCGCTCAATGAGGGACAGATTCTCTACGCCAACGGGGCGGGAAAAAATGGCGTCAATGGAGAATTTCTTTGCACCAAAGGGCGTTATGGGTGGGATTTCGCCGGAAGTCGTGATCGCCTGACCCGACCCCTGATCCGTCGTGATCTGGCTTATGAATTAGGTCTGACGGATGAAGCCTGGGAACTGCCCCCGAAATCCCCACTAGACAATCGCAGACCCAATGTGGCGGACAGCCATGTTGAAGCAGATTGGGATACTGCCTTAAATTTAGTCGCTGAACGATTGGCTCATATCGTCAAAGAGGACGGCCCAGATGCCATCATGGGCTTAACGTCCGCCCGCTGTACCAATGAAGATAACTACATATTCCAAAAGATGATGCGTGTGGCCATTGGGACCAACAATCTTGACCATTGTGCCCGGCTTTGACATAGCTCAACGGTTGCAGGCCTCGTGCAGGCCTTCGGTAGTGGCGCAATGACCAATTCCATCCATGAAATTCGGGATGGTGATTGCATATTTATAACCGGCTCTAACACGGCAGAATCACATCCGGTGATCAGTTATGAGGTTGTTCGCGCCGCCAAAAAAGGGGCGCACGTGATCATTGTTGATCCCCGTCGCATTCCCCTGGTGGATCATGCCACCTTGTTCTTACAAATTAAACCGGGAACAGATATATATGTTTTTCTGGCCATTATGCATATCATCATTCGCGAAGGCTGGATGGATCAGGCGTTTATCAACGAACGAACGGAGGGGTTTGAAGAGTTTCAAACAGTTGTCGCCCAATATACACCCGAACATGCCTCACTAAAATCTGGCGTGCCTGTGGAAAAAATTGAAGAAGCAGCGCGCATCTTTGCCTGGGGTAAGCGCGCACATGGCCAATCTATTTATGATGGCCAACGGGGGCATAGCGCCATTTTTTACGCTATGGGCATCACCCAGCGCAGTAATGGCACCGATATGGTTAAGACCTTGGCCAATATGGCCATGCTATGCGGCCAGGTGGGAAAACCCTCTACCGGTGTCAATCCCCTACGTGGGCAGGCCAATGTACAGGGCGCCTGCGATATGGGCGGTTTGGTCAACGTCTATCCAGGATACCAGCATGTCAGTGATGATGAGAAGCGCCAGCGGATCGCCCAAAATTGGAATGTAGACAGCCTGCCGGCCGAGGTGGGATTAACGATTGTGGAGGCTATGCATGCGGTCAGTGCAGGCAAGATCAAAGCCCAGTATGTCATGGGCGAAAATCCGTTGATGAGCGATCCGGACACGAATCACGTGGAGGCCGCTTTGCGCAGTATCGATTTCCTGGTTGTGCAGGATATTTTTCCCAGCGAAACGGCGCTGCTGGCTCATGTGATTCTGCCGGCAGCTTCTTCACTAGAGAAACAGGGTACATTTACCAATACGGAGCGACGCGTGCAGCTTCTGCAGCCGGTTCTGCCCAGTCCGGGAGAAGCGCGGCCGGATTGGCAGATTACGGCCGAGATAGCAGCACGGATCGATCAAAAATTAGGCGTCGAGCGCAATTTTGACTACTGGCACTATGATTCACCGCAAGACATTTTTACTGAACTAGCAACCGTAACGCCTATCTATGCCGGCATGAGTCATGAGCGTTTGCATGGTAATGGATTGCAGTGGCCTTGCCCTGACGCGAACCATCCCGGCACACCAATTTTACATGTTGATACGTTTGCCCGGGGATTAGGGAAATTCAGCCCGGTACAAGCGAATGACCCAGCAGAAGAGACGAGTGAGGAATATCCACTGATTCTCACGACCGGACGCGTACTCTATCATTATCATTCAGGCACCATGACGCGGCGCAGCGAACCGCTGGACTGGCGCGAGCCGCGCGGCTATGTGGAGGTCAACAGCGCCGATGCTGAAGCAATTGGCGTTCTTGATAATCATGCTGTGGTAATCAAAAGTCGCCGGGGGACGGTGCGTACCCGGTTGAAAGTCAGTGATGGCGTGCCGCCGGGTACGATATTTCTTGCTTTCCATTGGCGAGAAGCGCCGGCAAACCGCCTGACCCACGACTTTGCTCTCGATCCGGTGGCCAAGATCCCGGAATATAAGATCAGCGCCGTTCGTTTGGAAAACCCAAGGGCGAAACGCGTAAAATGAAAAGCACACCAGCCTACCGGAAGTTATTATTCTTTAAGGTTTCAACCAAAAATAAGCCTGCTCATCTTGCCGGCCGGTAACGCCGCTGTTCAACCACAAACCCTGCCCATCTTCTGTGTCCACCCAGGTTATTGCTTGCTGGTCTTCATCCTTGTATCCTGCGAAGATATTAGGACCGCGCAGAATGATGGTTCCGTTTTCTTGTGATGCGCAAAATTTGACAAATCGCCCTTCATCATCCAGGTGAGCAATCCTCATTTCCTGGTAAGGCAACCGAAGGCCGATAGAACCATCCCGCTGTCGACCAGCACCTGGGTTCACGGAACTGATGCCCATAGTCTCTGTGAACCCGAATACTTGCGCAACCGGCGCCTTAAGCTGGGCCTCGATCTGCTGAAAATTGACATCCGGATTTTTATCTGCCAGGCAGAGGGCAAATTGCAGGGAGCTACTATCATTTTCACCGATGGGCAGGTTGGATAATGATTGGTATAAATTTTGGCCGGCATTAAAGTAGTTGATTTTATAAAAATCAATGATCTCCCAAAAATTAGCCAGAACGCCATCTTCACGAAATCCGGATGGGGAGCCTAATATGACGGAGCTTCCTTGCATCCAGGGTAAGAGGTTGGACACAATAAGATTGGGGATCTGATACAAGGGCAGCCCGCAAAACACATTTTGCTCGGCCGCTATGGACAACGTCTCGGCCAGGGACCAGGCGCTAAATGTCTGGTTAAAGTGAGTAATTTTTGCGAGTTTTTGCGGCTTCGTGGTGTCACTACTAGGAATATAGGCGGCGATATCGCCAGCTTGAACCTGACGCTCGCTGAACAGTTTTTCACCTGTATATTTTCTGGCCGTTTGCCCAAAATCGTAGACTGGAATCTTCAATTTGGGACCCTTGTCTTCCCGAAGGAGCATCCATTTGACGGCCCACTTTTGCAGGGTAGATAAATAATTGGCCAGGTCGACCCGTAGAATGACCTCAAGAGTTGGCACCTCTCCGGCGATTGCGGCGACTTTTTGCCAGATATCGGTTCCGATAAATGGAGCAAGGGTGACCAGCAGCTTGCTGCCCGCAGCGTTCATGATCTCTGCCATCTGCTCCGCTTCCAGCAGGGGGTTGATGGGATTGATAATACCGGCCGCCTGGCCGCCCCAAATGGTAAAGGCCGATTGGGGCAGGTTAGGCAAGATCATGGATATGACATCCTTATTGCCGATCCCTAAGCCATTGAACATGTTGGCTGCCTGGTTGATCAAGCTTATCAAATCTTCAAACGTATAAAAAATGACTTCTTTATATTCGGCGCCGCGCATGAAAAAGTGTAAGGCGACTTTGTTGGGGTTTTTGGCTGCCCCCTGGCGAATAGCGTCATAGGTACTGGTTGGGAGATCTCTTCTATCCAAAGGGACGGATTCAATTTCTTTAATATCAGCTAAGGTCGTTATACCTGAGACCATAATATCCTCAAACGGTTTATTGACGATGACATAAATTTATCATTGTGTGACCTAAAATTGGACAACTTTTATTAATTGGTTCTTGCTCATATATCAAGTGAAAAGTTGTCCAATTTCTTTGGACATTGTGTTTACCGCTCGTTTGATGTGAATGAAAAAGATCTGCCAAAAAGGAAAAAAATTGGCAGATCTTGAAAAAAGGTTAAGTTGTAAAAGGGTTAAAGTTATTTAACTCGCGGCTGCTTTCCTCATTAATTCGGTGACTCGCTTTAATATTCTATCGGTCGCCAATTCGGCCGCTTCTTCATCCCTCTGTTTAATCGCTTCGACAATGGCCCGGTGGCGGGAGAGCACCTCATCTTTTACCGATTCATATGGCTGAACCACATCGTCCGGCCCTAACATGGAGGCCAGGGAAGCGTTAATCAAGCGTTTACTGTAAAGTGGTTTGCGAATCGCCCGCACAATATAGGTTAAGAATTCGTTGTTGCAGGCATCCACAATGCTGGCATGAAAGGCCAGATCCGCCTTCGCCCAGGCATCTTCATCTCCCTGAACGGCTTCGAGTTTGTCATATGCTGCTACTATTTTCTCAATATCCTCATCAGTTGCGTTTCGGGCAGCGATAGCGGCCATACCAGGCTCAATAGCCAGGCGAACCTCGGCCAGATTGAGCATAAAATCATCTTCCGGTGTTGATGAAGCGACCCATTCCAACACCGAAGGATCCAGCATTTGCCAATCGTCTCGTGGGCGGATGATCGTGCCTACTTTCGGCCGCGATTCCACCAGGCCGCGCGCGGCCAGGCCTTTTACCGCTTCACGGATGACCGTCCGGCTGACCTCATACTGCTCGCTTAACGTATCTTCTTTTGGTAGTACATCCCCTGGGGACAGCTCTCCACTAATGATGCGCTCCCCAATGGCATTAAGTACTTGTTCCCGTAAATTATAGTGAACAACCATAATATTCCATCCTTTTTGACCCCGCAATGGGTTTTTTTATATTATTTTACTCTCCAGCCTACCTCAAAAGAGAGAATAAGTCAAGGATTATATGATTATTATATTTGTGTAAACAGGGGGCTTCTAATGGAGAGGTGATGTAATCTTAATATTTACAATAAAACCTTAATTTTACACTCTCAATGTCAATATGGTATAAGGAAAATGACCGTTTTCGAATCTATTTGTAGGAACTTAAGACTGAAGCATTATTTTTCGAAGATGACCAATTATCCAAACGTCAAAATTCACGCAGATGGGCACATTATCAAAATAAACAAAATCGAAAAATCCATGATGATTACAGTGTGTTAAACCAATCCTGCCGCGGCCGATACTGCAGCGCCTGTTTAAGGGCGTTTGGGTCCATTTCGGCCGATGTTATGTCGTCTACATGGGCGGGGATAGCGTCTGGAAAATCCGGCGTTTCGTCTAAACCAGTTATCGGATCCACAAAGCAATCACCGGTGAGCAAGAACACTTTCTGCTCAATATAGTCTAAGCCATCACTTATTCGAGCAGGAACAGAGTTTTTATCCTATTGGGCGGGGTGGAAGCACAAGCGGCCGCTCGTTAAATCACAATTAAATCAAAAAAAATTGGAACAAATAGGTCGGGGGAATAATAGAAGTGTTCGGACATGAACACAGTTCAATTTAATGTTTTTTTTACAGGGTGCTCCCAGTTCATAAGATAAACCAATCCAGTGGCTGGATATTTTACATCAATAGACAATTCGAAATGTTCTCCATCTATATCTATAATCGGTCCATTCATTTTCGGCTCGCCTATGCGATTCAACTCATTGTCATTCTTCCTTATCCCAAAATCTCCTGTGTCGACAGCGAAATGAACATGAGAGGCATAATTATGAGGTTCGCTGCAATCCGGTGGAAAAACAACCTTTAATTTCAGTAACTTAGTCGGTCGATTTATAGACCAACCTATATAATCTCCTGGTAGAAAAGAATCAATAGTTGTCACTTGTCCATTTGAATTGCCGGAAAGTATTGTATAAAAATTTTGTGGCAATGTCTCAAACATGGAATATATTAACTCTTGGCCTTCTTTAAGTGCTGGAGTTATTGTCAACATTATCGAATTCCTTCCGGCTATTTTTGATTCTTGGTTTTTTGTAACTTTTATTCCTGGAGTTTCTGATATTACTCTAAGATATTTAATATTTTCTGTTGGTTGATCAGGGGCACTTAGAAATGTATCAAGTTCTGATACTCGAGAATAAGCTATAAGATGTATACGACGATGTAAGATTGCGGAACCATCATCTTTAATTGTCCAAGTTATGTCCATACCAGGATAGCCAATGCCGTATTTTTTGCCGTTGGTTTCAAATATTGTTTTTGAAAAATCTGTATTTCTTTCTTTTGTTATCGCTTTATCTTTTACTAATTTTCTAAGTTTGATAAATTCCTCGACTAACTCCTCATCTTGATTTATTAAAAATATACTTTTTTTGATAGCTTTATTTATAGCCGAAGGTAGTAGCCGCGGGAGACTACAACGTAAAAAATATAATAAAGATAAAATAAATATAATAGCAAAACTGATTCGAGCTAAACTAGTAGTGATTATTGAATCAGAATCGATTGACAAAGAAATTATTTGTAGTATTGCTGCCAACGCACCAATTATGGTCACAAACATAACACTTTTTTGTTTTATGCAATCTCTCATAACATTTTTTTTATAGTGTGCTATACGTGAGGATTAATAAAATATTTGGCACAAATTAATTAATACGCTTTGAGATAAATAGTCATAGAGGTATTAATAAATATACTAACAAGAATAAGGCAGGAACAAATCTGTATCCTGCCTTTTTCGTAACAAAATCAATTTTTGGTTTGGTCTTAGTTGCTAACCCCCGCCACCGACCGCGCCGTTTCTAAAAAACCCAGCCAATAAAGGTATCACGACCATTACTATTGGCAACGCGACTAAATAAAGCCTCCTGATACGACGCATTTCTATCCTCCAATTGAACCATTCTTTTTCATATCACACTCCTTTTCAATTTCAAAATTAATTGACACAATGAAATAAGCCTATCCAAAATTATACCATTCTGGATAGGCTTAGGTCTTGGAAATTTTAAATTTCCAATTATACTTAATTTATTTGCTTTCGAATATAAGTTCGATGCTGACCTTGTTGCAGTAGGCATTTTACCCAAACCGTGACTTACTTTTGAAACCAATGTGGTTTTCTACCCTTATTATAATCCATTGTCAATAGAAATTACGTTCTAAATTCTCATTATTTGAAAATAAATAACAATATTCCATGAACGGAACGTGAATTAATGGTTTAACTATAAAATACTGAGCAGTCTTTAATAATAAGTGGAAGTTCCTGTTTTTGAGACGATAGTGTAACGTTATTTCTGTAATTTCCGGCTTGGTAGGCCATGGAGTATCCTAGAAGTTACCTCAAACCAATAGGAGAAAACCATGACCTACCAAACCGATTGTACCTTACCAGAAGAATTACTTGAACAAATTGCCCAACAGGGCATGGATGCGCTGCCGGATATTATCCGCACCGTCATCAATCCAGCGATGCAAATCGAACGGCAAAACCACCTGCAGGCAGCTCCGTATGAACGGACAACTGAACGCCAGGGACATGCCAACGGCTACAAGCCCAAAACGGTGACCACACGGGTCGGCAAAATCACCTTTGACGTACCGCAAGTGCGTGATGGCAGCTTTTATCCACAATCTTTGCAGAAAGGGCTGCGCAGCGAGCGGGCCTTGAAATTGACCTTAGCAGAGATGTATGTGCAAGGTGTCTCCACCCGCAAAGTTGCCGCTATCACCGAGCAACTGTGCGGCACAGAGATTTCATCGACCCAGGTGAGCCGCGTTGCGGCCGAATTGGACGAACAGTTTGCCGCCTGGCGCGAACGGCCGCTGGGCCAGATGAGATACCTGTTTCTGGATGCGCGTTATGAAAAAGTGCGTCTAGATGGCCAGGTGCGCAATACTGCTGTTTTGCTGGCTATGGGCGTCAATCTAGAGGGCAAACGGGAGATTTTAGGCGTTTCCGTCTCCCTGGGCGAGCATGAAGTGCACTGGCGCACCTTTCTGAAAAGCCTGGTAGCTCGTGGCCTGACCGGCGTGCAGTTGATCACTTCCGATGACCATAGCGGCTTGGAGAAAGCGCGGATCGCCGTCTTTGGCGGCGTTCCTTGGCAGCGATGCCAATGCCATCTGCAGCGCAATGCTCAGGCATATATCCCCAAAAGGGACTTGAAGCATGAGGTTGCTGCCGATATTCGCGCCATTTTCAATGCCGCTACTCGTCACGATGCCGAAACGCTGTTGGCCAAGGCCGTGCAGAAATATGCGCCGAAGGCTGCCGCATTAGCAAAGTGGATGGAGAATAATATACCAGAGGGCTTAACGGTGTTCGCCTTTCCCTCCAATCATCGACGGCAACTTCGGACCACCAATAGCTTGGAACGCCTCAACAGAGAAATTCGTCGCCGTACAAGGGTGGCTATGTTGTTCCCCAATGAGGCTTCATGCTTAAGGCTCGTATCAGCCATCGTGATGGAGATTAGTGATGAATGGCAGACCAGCCGGACTTACATCCGATTGGACAATCTTTAGTTTTTAATGTTCACGTAATTTCTGGATATTCCTTTTTACAGAAAGGATGTTGCTTTATCGCTTTATAGTCATAATCCTATTATTTACTTTAACATCCTTTACCCTAGAAACTTTCTTTTCTGATGTTGCTGCCTGCTTGCATCTTTAATTGCAATAGAGGCGGTTTTTCTGCGACCTTATCAAAGCTTGTTTCCACTTTTGGCGTAAGTTATCCTCTTGCGTATTTTGTGATTTTCGTCGAGCGAGTAGAACTTCGCTTACCCTTTCCGCCAGGAGGATCAAGCTGATTCCCATTCTACCAATTTGAGGAGAGCCCATGAACCTCTTCGCTGCAAACTGCCCGGCATCTAGTTCACCTTACTTCCTGGCATTTTCAGGGAGGCCGGCTCGTATTTGTTCTATCGTTTTGGCAAGCGAGGCAGCGATCGTATCCTTATCAAAGGTATGCTGGGCATGGGTAGCTATCGCCCTATCAAATGCGGTATGACGCGCATCAGTACGGTTGGAAGATGCAGAGGAAGAGTGGGTAATGACCAGCAAGCCGCCAAGTACCAAGACGATTAAAATGTAATGTTATTCAATTGCCCATCTAATTAGGAAAGACCTTAATGAGAAGAAATCAATCGTTTATAGATCAGATCCGGCAAACCACTTGGTGACGACGGCAATCGTTGTCTGCTCATTGATGCTTGAATTATGTGCTTCCACTCAGTTGCAAGCAAGTGAGTTAATCTCGAATAAGATCACACCTGTTTCTGCAACGAACTAGGGGGAAACATAGTACATATAAGGAGGAAAAAATATTGGTAAAAAAGCTGATGAAATCAATCCTGCCGCGGCCGATACTGTAATGCTTCTGCCAGGTGCGCCGGTTGGATCTCTTCTTCATCAGACAGATCGGCCACCGAACGCGCCACCTTGAGCACGCGATGGAAGGCGCGGGCGCTGAGATTCATTTGAGCCATGGCGCTCTTCATCAAGCGGCTGCCCGTTTCATCTAAGGTACAAAATTCACGAACCTCGCTGGGTCCCATTTCCGCGTTACAGTAAATGCTGTGCTCCGCAAATCTAGCTGCCTGTCGCGCACGGGCACTTTCCACCCGCTCGCGAATGACCGCTGATGCTTCTCCCCTACGCCTGGCGGTTAATTTTTCGTATTCCACGCGAGGTACATCGACGTGTAGATCAATGCGGTCCATTAATGGGCCGGAGATACGCTTTTGATATCGTGTCACCATAGCATTGCTGCAAGAGCAAGCGTGGGTTGGATCCCCATAATAGCCGCAGGGGCAGGGATTTTGAGCGGCGACGAGCATAAAGTTGGCCGGAAAGGTGATCGTCCCCGAAGCCCTGGAAATAGATACTTCTCTTGGATCCCCTTCCAACGGCTGGCGCAGCACTTCCAGCAATCGCTCGCCGAACTCCGGCAGTTCATCGAGAAAAAGCACGCCCCGGTGCGCCAGGGATATTTCGCCCGGCCGTGGCCAGGCTCCACCGCCGACCAGACCGGCATAGCTGACCGTGTGGTGGGGCGCGCGAAAGGGACGATTGCGAATGAGCGGCGTGTCCGGAGGGAGTAAACCGGCCACGGAATAGATTTTTGTCACTTCCAGGGCCTCGTCCACACTCATGCGCGGTAAGATGCTGGGTAGAGAACGAGAAATGAGCGTTTTCCCGGAACCGGGTGGTCCGGTCAGCAGGGCATTATGATTGCCGGCGGCGGCCAATTCCATGGCCCGTTTGACATGCTCCTGGCCCATGATGTCGGCGAAGTCGGCCGCGTATTCCACATCCTGGTCAAACGTCCCTTGTGCATCCACAGTGTGCGGCGAAATCGGTCTCAATCCCGTCAGGTGGTCCACCAACTCGGCCAGGCTGGTCACAGGAATCACTTCAATATCAGGCATAAGCGCCGCTTCTTCCGCATCGGCCGCGGGCACAAAAACCCGTTCCAGCCCCTGCTCGCGAGCCAGGGCAGCCAGGGGCAGAATCCCTTTGGTGTGACGCGTCGTTCCTTCCAGCGATAATTCGCCGACAAATAGAGCCCCAGTTAAATTGTCAGGCCAGATCTGGCGCGTCGCGGCCAGGACACCCACGGCGATGGGCAGGTCGTAAGCAGGTCCTTCTTTGCGCAAATCGGCCGGGGCCAGATTGACAGTGATCCGTCTATTGCCGGGAAACGTAAGGCCACTGTTCTTAATCGCCGCATGCACGCGATCGCGACTCTCGCGCACGGCCGCGTCGGGTAAGCCGACCATAAGAACATTAGGGTAACCATTAATTATGTCAACCTCGACCTCTACAAGTTCTGCGTCTAATCCTACAATGGCGCTGCTAAAGACCTTTGCCAGCATGAGAAACTCCCTCGTTTATAATGTCCTTCTGTCGAGAAAGAATAGCGTACTCGAGGGAAATGTCCAATAACTATTCCGCTCTGCACCGTTTCCACGGCCGACTCCGCCAGCATGGACCAGCGGAGGCAATCGAAAAGAAAGTTATGGTTAGGATCCTCCACATAATTATCGCGAAGGTGTAAAGAGAACCCAGCACATCGCGAGATTACCTTAATCTGATTCTTACGAGGATTACTTACCGATACCGGTGGCACAACATCTATTATAACTGCTGTGCCACCGGTTACCCGAAGTTATTGGGGCGACTGCATTTGTATTATTGGATAGTAGACAATGCATGAACCCTTGTCGAGCGTAACTTCGGCCGTTGCCTGTCCTTCTGCGGCGATCGCCTCAGCCACTATCAGGATCGCCTGGGTGCCGCAGCCCTGGGCGGTGTAGGGGACCTCTGCGTGGTCCGTTTCGCCGGCCCCGATGTAGGGTAGGACCTCCTCGTCAAAGGGGCGTGGTCCTGGTAGCGTAGGATCATCCTGGTGCGCATTCCATGCCTGAGCACTAGGATAGAACTGTATATGCACTGCTTCGGCTGGTGCACCTTCGGATAGGATGTCTGCCGCGACAATTACACGCTCACCTGGCAACGTGTTGGCTGGCGTCACCTGCGCGTTCAAGATCTGCAGCTCAGGATCTCCAGGCGGGAGCGGGTCCGGCGTCTGCGGCGCAATGTAGAACTTGCTGTGCAAGTAGCCGACGTTGTTGCTAAAGGTCTTCTGCGCTCCATCCAGCATCACTTGTTCCAACGGCACATCGCCAATCGAGGTCAGGCTACCGGGCTTGGCACTCAGACCGTGGCCGGGCAGCTCTGCAATCATGTTGCCCGAACCATCCTCGACCCAGACCAAAACCCAGAAGATGTGATAGCTGTTATCAAGACCGGTCGTATCGAATGCCGCCGTCGTCGTTGTCCAGTTCGGCGTATCCGGGCTGGTGTCGGAGTTGAAGCCGGGCAGGGGATCGATCGCCACCTGGTCGATGAGCACACTGTCGCCCACCGGCGTCGTACCCTGGATTTCCTGACGATAGAAGCGGATTTGAATTTTTGAGTCAGCCGGCATGTCTTTGAAACTGTAGTTATAAACGCGAGCCTCGAGCAGCACATCCTCCCCTGCTGTGGCCTGAGTCCGCTGGGGACCGTTGATGCCGCCAACGGTGACAAACAGACCGCGCATCCAGTAGAACTGGCTATTCCAGAGGTTGGCCGGATTGGGATCGTTGAAGGTTATACAGTTGTAGCGGGAACCCACCGCCACCAGACAGTTAAGCGTCTCCTGTGTGCCTACGGGATCGCTCTTGGACCAGCGTACCGGATGGTTGAGGGCAACGTCTATGTACTGAGTGTAAGGGCTTACGTCAGAGCCCCACCATGAACCAGCCTGCGGATCTAGAGGGTCCGCAGTAAAGGCTGCTTGCAGCGGCCCAATCGTCTGGATGTCCTGTGGCAAGGACACATTGTCGACACGACCGGCTGGCGACGTGCGGCCAAATATTTGAGGCGACACCCGGTATTGGTAAAGACCCGAGGTCAGGAAGGTGCCAGGCTTGGCGATGGCGATGCCCTGCGAGGCGCCGACGAACGATGAGGATCTGTTCAACGTAGCGATGGACGAGCTTTCGCTGTAGTTGATATCGCCACTGAAGTTCACGTCGAGAATACCGCCAATAACCTTTCCACCCGTCAGGCTATAGCCCTTTTCATAGGATTGGCTGTTGGTAGTGCCCACCGTCTGCTCCTGTCCCACACCGCTGCTCCACTGCAAGCGCTGTGCCTGGTCTGAGTCGTCGGTGTAGAAGTTCTGCGGGCCGGTGAGTAAATCGATGCCCGCCGATAGCTGCAGCTTCAACTGCGCCTCATTCCAGGGATAGGAGAAGATATTGCCCGGTTCATGTACTGGCTGGTACCACTCGGTGGTGGCGCCAGGACCGGGTCCGATCCCGGAACTGCTGGGCCCAGAAAAGGTCACATAGAGCGGCTGTTCCTCGCTGGGGTCACAATCACTGTTGTCGGACGGGCAGACTGTTTCGCCCAATACGGGATAATAATAGAGGTTGAAGGAGCTCACATCATACCAGATTAAATCGCCAAAGCCGGTGGTCGCGGAGGCATCATATTTGAATTCGTTCTCCGTGAATTGGTAGGTCTCGCTGACCTCTTCGTTCTTATCTTCCGTGGTTTCCTTGATCGAGCCGCCGATGGCGGGAAGATAAGGCAGCTTGAGACTGAAGGATGCACCGCTTTGTTCGGTCGTTGCGTAGGTGTAGCTGGTGCGGTTGGTATCGGCCGATTGGTTACTCGTCGTCTGGTTCATGGTGTAAGTGCTGTTGAAGGTATCAGGCACCGCCGAGAAGTTAACTACTTCCCACTCCGAACCCGTGCTGGAGTCAGGCAGAATGTAATCCACATGCATGGGCGGCGCGCCGAGGATGACCGACGGCTGGCTGTGGCTGGCCACGCGGATCACCGACGGCGGACCGAGCCTGGCCGAACGCCCTTGGAGGTCACCTGCTACCAGCCAATTTGTTATTTGCGGATCGTTTGGAGGACCTTTGATCTTCATGTTGAGGCCAAGCGAGCCAGGTAAATGTGCATTGTTAACAAGCTCCGGCGTATAGTCAGTTGGTGCATTCACCGAATAGATGCGCACGCTGCGATCGTTGAGCAACGTAGCGAATTGTTGATTGAAGTCCGTTTCACTTCCGGAATTATCGGCAATCGAAGCAAAATGCCCTATTGCCAAACCATTGACCCAGGGAATACCATGCCCTGTAGTGTTCGTACAACCCCCGGGTTTCGAGGCGATCTGGGAATTCACTAGCTCATTATTTTGAAAGATGAGCGTCCCAACCGTCTCCCTGGCCTTAACATTACTACCGCAGTCCCGAAAATACTCTGTGGAGCCTACAGCGTATGCAACTTGGTCGGCGTTTCCAAACCAATTCAGGCGTCCAGATTTAGCAAAGCTATTAGGCATGTAATCGAAGGCTCCTATGATCTCTTCATCTATAGGTTCCCCACCAAGGATTGTCCAATCGCCTTGGAACTCAAACCATCTGGCTAAGATCGGAGGTATATTGGCACCCAAATCGGTGCAATCGAACACAACTAGGCCGTCGCCCTCCGTTAGAGAGCTATAGTCCCCGCTTGTTATTGCTTGCGAGTTTCGATTGCATCCTGCACGATTAACATTAAAGTTGGTCGTTACCTGAATCGGATCCGCTTGTGACTGGAGTGGGTCAAGCAACACCTGCAATGCTGTCGCCTCACTGCATATCGTGCCTTGGACCGCTCCCGGACAAACGGTAGCAAAATGAACCGTAGAATCATTCCCGATCCAGGCGATATCTTTCAAGCCATCCGCGTTAAAATCGCCCGAAGTTGGATCGAATGTTGCCGCATAGGCACTCGTTGGCAGTGCTGTCGCAGGCCCGAATATAATTCCATCATTCGGATTGGCCACATCTTTAGCGGTGGCCACCAGCACCTCAGCATCGCTCATGATGAAGAGATCTTCAAAGCTATCCTGGTTGAAGTCGTCCATGGTTATGGCCGTCTGGGCGGCCGACATGGTGAAGGTCGAGGCGATATTGTCGCTAGTTTGGATATCCTGAATATGCAGGGCCACATTGTTATTACCCGAGCAATCTGTGCCAGAAGCGGAGGAGGACGGGGACAAAGTAACAATGATATCGTATGGGAGATCGAAGAAACGGCCGACCCGGGTCTGCTGTGGTTGACGGCCGTTGGTCAGCCAGCAATTGGCGTTGCCAACCACCTTGACATCCTGGCTACTGATCGTCTCGTTCTCTGTCTCCAGAATATAGTTACGTACGCTTGAAGTTGTATTGTTGTTCGCCGGCTTCGTGCGCGCAATGACGAGATCATCGACCGTGAAGAGCTCATATTCGCCGTTCAACGGATCGTCTATCGTGCTGAAATCGGGATTAGTCGCGGCAGCCTCGTTGCTGGCGGGGGCTTGCTCCCCATCCGCCATAGCTGGATCTTCTTGCGCCAACATGGGTGCTAGTGTGACGACCATTAGTATAATGGCGCATAATACCAACATTGCCAGCAACCTGGGAGCCGAAAGTCTATGTACTATCTCCGTCTTCATGTAGAGTATTCTCCTTTCCAGATTGTATCTTTTAGGTAAAGATCTGATTATGTTGTTTTTCGTTTTTAAGTCGGAATGCGAGTCAAATCGTGGCAGTAATATACACTGGAAAGCCATATTGACCAATGTGAGAAATTAGTAGAAAGTTGTACGTTTAACCTTGGAGTTGGCGATTATTTTTGCTTAACCGATTCTGTAAGAATTGTAGCGTAGCCTGTAAGTAGTTCCTTTTCCTTCTTCCTTCCCAACGGCACAATCTGCCATGGGTTATCATCCACTCCTCGATAACCCATGGCTGTGCCATCCTCTTCAGACTTGTAATTTTTGTTTTACTTCCTGCACATCCTGGTTGATCTGCTCTTGCAAGGCATCCAGGCCGGAAAATTTCTTTTCAGCGCGCAGGTAATGAACAAATTCCAGGCAGATTTCCTGATCATATAGATCATCATCAAAATCAAGCAAATGAGCTTCGACCACGCGCCGGCTGCCATTTACGGTCGGCCGTATACCGACATTGGCCGCTGCGGGGAATCGCTCCTTACCAACCCAGGCGAATGTGGCATAGACACCGTTCGCCGGAAGCAAAAGCTCATCCCAGAGGGCAAGATTGGCTGTTGGAAAACCGATGATTCGGCCGCGTTGATCTCCTTTGACTACAATGCCGCGCAGTGCGTAATTTCGTCCCAAACAACCATTGACATCATTGATGTCTCCTGAGGTGAGGCTTTGCCTTACACGGCTGCTGCTGACAGGCGACCCGTTCCAGGTGACCGAATGTTTTATCGGTTGAACGGTAAACCCTCGATCCGGACTAATCCTACGCAAAAATTCCACATTTCCCTCACGCCTGTACCCAAAGGCAAAATCGCCGCCCCAGATCTGTCGCATATCTAAATTTTGCCGCAGCAATTTGACAAATTCAGCGGCGCGAATTTGCCGCACCTGATCGGTGAAGGGGTGGGTGAGGACCAGGTCTACACCTAATTCAGCTAGCAGGCGCTCTCTATCCTCCAGGGTCGTAATGTAGTACCGGTCCCGCAGGTTTTGCAACACGCGTTTAGGATGGGGAAAGAAGGTCAAGACGGCCGAGCGCACACCGTGCGCTTGCGCGGCCGCGACCATTTGTCCAATGACAGCTTGATGTCCTTTATGAACGCCGTCAAATGAGCCTAGTGCGAGATAGGTCGGTTCAGGATCAATGCCTGAAGCCAGGGAATCGACGCGTTTTATTTGTGGTGACATAGAACAATAATTGTACCAGAGTATGAATGACGTTGAAATGTCAGGAAGGGAAGATTTTGTGCGGCTGCCAGGCTGACTCTCGCGCTTTTACAATGCCGATAAAACGGCCGCCGCCATCGTAAGCCCGCACAATTGGGGCCTGAGGATGCCGGCTTGTTCGCGGCAGGCGCTGCCCAAGTTGCAGCCGCTGTGCCTCTTCTTCAGTAAGGTCAAGCCGGGGCAAATGGCGCACGGCCGTGTCGCTGGACAGCAAATATTCAAGCCAGTTTTCCTCGTCAAGCTCTTTTAAAGCAGCGGAATGATCGGACGCGAAATCGCCAACGGCCGTGCGCCGCAGTTGGCAAATATGCCCGCCAGGGCCAAGAAGCTGCCCGAAATCATGGGCTAATGAGCGAATGTAGGTCCCCGACGAGCAGCTCACCCGAATCTGGACCAACGGCTTTTCCCAGGAGAGCAGCTCAAGTTCATAAATCTGAACCTCGCGCAGCGGCGGATCAACCGGCTTACCTTCCCTGGCAAGTTTATAAAGCGGCCGGCCATCCTGTTTAATCGCCGAAAATGCGGGCGCTTTTTGTTGAATCCTGCCTTGAAAACTTCGCAAAACTTCTCTGATTTCCAGTTCGGTTGCTAAAACCTCTCGTTCTTCAAGAATTTGGCCTTCAGCATCATAGGTATCCGTCACCTGTCCCAGACGAATCACCGCTTCATAGTACTTCGGCAAGCTAACCAGATATTCCACTAAACGCGTTGCTCTACCCAGGCACAGCAAAAGCACACCGGTCGCGAGTGGGTCGAGGGTGCCTGCATGACCCACGCGCCGCACAGCGCTCAAACGACGTATTTGATTGACAACATCATGGGAGGTTATTCCCTGAGGCTTATCAATATTGAGAACACCTTCGAGGGACATAAGGAGTGATACTGCGTTGGACGGCCGCTTATGCTTGTGGAACAGCGTTTGCCTGGCGAATAATGGCGTCCTGGCATGAACGAACCAAAACCGCCTCGGCTTCGGCAAGTGGTCCGGCCATGGTGCAGCCGGCAGCGAGTGGGTGGCCGCCACCACCGAGAGCTACGGCCACTTGGGCTACATCGAATGGGGGGCGACAACGCAAGCCAACCTTGACGGTTCCATCCTTCATTTCCATCAGGACGGCCCCCATTGCTGCCTCTTCAACATCGGCCAGGAGATTGACCAATCCTACACTGCTGTTGCTGCGGAAATCACACGCTTCACGGTCTTGATCGGTGATGCTGGCCCAAAGCAACCCGCCTTCGAGCACCATCTTGTTTAAGCCTTTACTCCAAAGCTTCAAGGTGGAATAGGGGCGAACGTTTAAGGCACGCATGGTGATAAATCCCAGGTCGGCTCCAGCCTCTACCAAATCGGCACCCGTTCGCAATGTCTCCGGTGTTACCCCTACAATGCGGAAAGCCAGGGTATCTGTAACCAGGCCGGTGAGCAGGCTGGTGGCTAGCGCTTCACTTATTTCGAGGTCCATTTCTAAGAAGATTTTATAAAGGATTTCCACCGTTGAGGTCGCTTGTGGTTCAACTACATTGATATCGCCAAATTGGGTGTTGGTAATGTGATGGTCAATATTGATGATAAAGGGTTTTGGTTCAGGAAGGGAACTAAAAGCCCTGCCCATGCGCATTTCATCGCCGCAATCCAGGGCAATAAGTAAATCGTAGCCGCTGGAAAGCGAAGGTTTTTTAATAACATCATCTGCCAGAGGTAAAAATTGAAAACGCTCAGGGACGTTATCATCACAGACGAGCGTAAAATTCTGCCCTAGCTGCTGCAAGGCCAATCCCATCGCGGTCAGTGATCCGATGGCGTCTCCATCGGGATCGATGTGGCTCACTACCAGAATATTTTGCGCTTTTTCTAAGGCATGTCGGATCATATGAATTTGCCGGCCTGGTCTATGATTCGTTTATTGATCGTTGCCGGGAGAAGGGTCATCTTCCGGTGGAATTTCTATGCTGCTCAGAATCTCATCGACTTCTTCAGCATAGGCCAGCGTTGGGTCCCAATGAAATTGAAGTTCGGGGACGGTGCGTAAGCTGGTGCGTTGAGCCAATTCATAACGAAAAAAGCCCCCAGCTTTCTTGAGGGCTTGCATGACTTCATTCTTTCTGCTCTCGTCACCTAAAGCATTCACATAAATGTTAGCGTGTTGTAATTCGCGGTCAATCAGCACGCGCGTAATGGTCAAATCTTGTAAGCGTGGATCACTTACCTCTCGAAATAAGAGGTCGCTGATAATTATCCGAATGTCTTCGGCCGTTCGCTCCTGTCTGATTTTACTCATCTACCTTACTCTACAACCCTTTCGGTAACAAAAAATTCAATGATGTCACCTGGTTCGTAATCATTCCAGTCATCAATACTCACACCAAACTCAAATCCGGTTTTTACCTCGCGAACATTTTCCTGCAGATGCTTTAAGCTGCCTACCGGACCGGTGGTGAGGAGTCTGCCATTGCGGACGAGACGGGCCCTGGCATTGCGCCGGGCCTCTCCAGTGCGCATATAGGAACCGGCGACATTGCCTACACCGCGTATACGGAATACCTGTCGCACTTCGGCACGGCCGATGATGACATCACGGTATGTCGGTGCCAGCATCCCTTTCATCGCTTTCTCTACATCTTCGATGAGCTTGTAAATGATGCGATAGCTGCGGATATCTACCCCTTCACTGCTGGCGGCCGTTTTGGCAATCGAATCAACGTCCACATTAAATCCTAGGATTATCGCGTCAGAAGCAGAGGCTAACATCACATCACTTTCACTGACGTTACCTGTTGACGAGCGTAATATTTCCACCGTCACTTCTTCATTGGTGAGCTGTTCCAGAGAATTGACAATGGGTTCCAGGGAGCCTTGCACATCTGCCTTTACAACCAGATTCAAAGTCTTAGATTCCCCATCTTGCAAGCGCGTGAAAAACTCTTCAAGGCTGACCGGGGCAGTCCCTCTCTCAATCGTTTGACCTTGTTCATCCATGCCTGAAATAATTTTGCGTGCCGCCTTTTCGCTTTCCACGACCCGGAACTGATCTCCCGCTTCAGGAATACCGCGCAGGCCGGCAACAGAAACAGGTGTTGAGGGCGCAGCCATTTGAACCCGTTTGCCCATGTAATTAAACATGGCCTTGATCTTGCCGTAGTTTTCGCCAATGAGCAGCGTATCACCCATCTTGAGCGTTCCATTCTGGACCAAGACCGTGGTCATGATCCCGCGGCCTTTTTCAATTTTTGCTTCAAGAACAGTACCGGTAGCTGATGCCTTTGGATTTGCCCTTGGTTCGATATCTTCAGCAACCAGGAGTATTGCTTCCAGCAGATCGTCAATCCCCAATTTCTCGGTTGCCGAAACAGGTATGACCATCGTATCGCCATCCCATTCATCGGGAACCAGATCAATTTCAGCCAACTGCTGTTTGACCCTTTCAGGCCGGCTGGTCGCCAGATCAATCTTGTTGAGCGCAACGATGATTGGCACACGGGCAGCTCGGGCATGATCGACAGCTTCTCTGGTCTGAGGCATCAGCCCATCATCTGCGGCGATGACCAGGATAGCGATGTCTGTGGCCTGTGCCCCACGAGCGCGCATGGCTGTAAATGCTTCGTGGCCAGGTGTATCAAGGAAAGAAATCAGCTCACCCTCTTTATTGACCTGGTAGGCGCCAATGTGCTGGGTGATACCTCCAGCTTCACCTGATACAACATTGGTTTGGCGAATAACATCAAGCAAGGATGTTTTGCCATGATCGACGTGCCCTAGCATGGTGACCACTGCCGGACGCGGCTTGAGATCGGCTTCATCTTCTTCCGCCAAAACCTGGCGCCAGATGAGTTGATCTTCGACCGCCTCTTCAACTTCCTCAGCTTGCGGTGCTACGACTTCAAAGCCCATTTCTTCCGCGACAATGGAGGCTGTATCAAAGTCAATTTGCTGGTTGATGTTGGCCATAATGCCGTTGCTCATCAACTCTTTAATGACATCAATGGGACTGACTCCCATGATGCCGGCCAATTCTCTGACCGTTACAAATTCGGGTACTTCAATAACCGTTTCAGTTTGTGTCATTCTCTTTCTCCGTCACCTTAATTTCAGCCGGTTTGAACGTGGCAATCCTCTCTCTTTCTTGCTCTGTGATCTCGGTCATCAGCGCCTGGTTCAATATTTGCAGATTATTCAAGGCTTTATCCCAACATTGCACCTGGTCGCAAAGATAGGCACCACGGCCGTTTCTTTTTCCTGTTGGATCAACAACAACGCCGTCTTCTACTGAGCGAACAAGGCGCGTCAGCCGGCGCTTGTCCATCTTTTGCCGGCAGACCACACAAGTCCTTCGTGGAACATGCTTCTGACGTTGCCTTTTCTTCTTGCTCACGTTTATGCATCTTCAGGATCGAAATCTTCCCACTCCGGACGGCCGCGGCTGCCCTTGCGTTTACGCTTGATGACAACTTCACCCAAATTTTCATCGTAGACCAGCCGGCGGCCGCGACGAGAACTTCGCTCATCGTCATCATCAAACTCATCCTCACTGTCTGATGATCGAACAACGACAACGGACGGTTTCTTTTTCTTAACCGGCTCCGGTTCAACATCAACAATTGATTTAGACAGGTCATCAATATCGGAAATCTGCTCGACTTCTTCCTCAACTACCTCTTCCTCAATTATTTCTTCAATTTCTTCTTCAGCCTCAATCGCTTCCGGCTCAGGCGCTTCTGCAACCGGGACTGTTTCTTCAGCAGCAAGTTCCTCAACCAATAGTTCAGCCGTTTCTTCCTCCGCTTGCAAAGTGACTTCTTCGGTCACTTCCTCTACCAGGAGATCCTCATCTAGCAAATCTTCCACAAGTTCTTCACCAGGAATATCTTCAGGAAGCTGGTAGACAGCCACGTATTCTTTCAATGTTTGTAACATGACATCACCGAAGCCCCGGAATTCTAAGAAGACCTGGTCATCAATCTCCAGGTTAAGCATAACGTCGCCAACCGTTTCGATCTCATTATCAAGCAGTAAATTGTGGATTCGGCCAGGGAGATCAAGTTCTTCCAGAGGTAACTTCCAGGCCACAGCGGGAATTCGTTTGCGAATCTCAGCCCGTTCACGCCGGACTTCCGCATGGGATTCGGCTCGTTTGGCCACGATGTTTCCTTCGACCCCGGCGACGAGACGGGATAGAACCGCGTAATCCTCGGCCGTGATGGGGCGGCCGGCTTCTTTTTTCTCTAAAACATGGCCCACCTGTTCAAGCAGGTTTTCATCATTAACAATTGCCGGGTCGGCCGCCGGATCACCAAGGTCTTCTAATGAATCCTTGGCGGCTTCGGTCAGGCTCTTAATATCGATACGCCACCCGGTTAATTTGGCGGCTAATCGCGCATTTTGTCCTTCCCGGCCGATCGCCAAAGACAATTGATCATCCGGAACGATGACAACGGCCGTTCTGCCGGCAATCGGATGTTCTTCCAGGAACACATGCGACACGCGCGCCGGGCTGAGCGCCTTTGAAATAAATGATTGCTGGCTGGGATCCCATTCAATAACGTCGATTTTCTCGTCATTCAACTCGCGGACAATGCTCTGGATGCGCACGCCGCGCATACCGACACAGGCGCCAACCGGATCGACACCCGGTTGCAAAGCATGGACGGCGACTTTCGAGCGCTGTCCAGCTTCACGGGCGATGCTCTTCACATCGACCTGGCCATTATAAATTTCCGGTACTTCCAGTTCCAGGAGGCGACGCAGCAAGTTACGATGATTACGGCTGACGATAATCTGTGGGCCGCGGTTGGTACGCCTTACTTCTAAAACATAGACGCGGATCTTATCATGCGCCCGGTACCGCTCGCGGGGAACCTGCTGGCTCTTGGGCAGGATCGCCTCCGTACGGCCTAAGCCAATGGTGATATGCTGGCCACTGATGCTTTGCACCGTGCCGTTAACCAATTCACCTTCACGGCCGGAGAAATCTTCAAAGAGATGTTCCCGCTCGGCTTCGCGCACACGTTGCAACAAGACCTGTTTTGCGGTTTGTGCGGCAATTCGGCCGAAACCGGCCGTCGTGCTGTCAATCATCACCAGGTCGCCATATTCGGCGTCCGGAAAACCATTGCGCCGGGCAACTTCCAGCATCACTTCCGTGCGGCTGTCCACAATGCTGTCCACAACTTCTTTTTCAGCAAAGATCGTTGGTTCGCCGGTGCGCTGGTCGATTTCTGCCCTTACTTCTTGGGTGTTGCTCACATTGGCATCACGCCGGTAAGCGGAAACCAACGCAGTTTTCAGCGCTTCCAGGACATCTTCTTTAGGCAGTCCACGTGATTCACATATTTCATTGAAGGCTAAAAGAAATTCGCTTTTCATTTATTTTCTTCAATCCTGTTTAGAGACACTAAACAACAAAAAAAGTGGGGGTTGCCCACTTCCACTAAGCTACCATCTAACAATTTATGCTCAAATTATAACATAGCAAGCCGTTATTAGCAATGCAGATTAGCTGCTTTTTATATATTTATGATAGTTGTTTTTTTAACTCAACCAGAAGTTGATCCAACGCCTGGGCAACGGTATTTAAGGAACTGAATACCTGGTGAACAGGCGGGAAATCTGACGTTTTTGTGTCGCCATTCGGTACGGCCAGGGTCATCATTCCTGCCGCCAGAGCAGCCCGACAACCTGGCGCTGAATCCTCTACAGCCAGGCAATGAGTCGGCGGTAACCCCAGACGCTCAGCCGCTAATAGATAAATATCCGGAGCGGGTTTGCCTCTGGAAACCTCATCACCACCAGTCATCACTGTACATGAATCCGTTAGCTGTAGTTGGCTCAAAATTCTTTGGGCGTGTGCCAGCGGGCTGGAAGTGGCTACCGCCCAAGGGATTTCTTTTTCATTGATCCCCTCGATCAAGTCAAACAGGCCAGGCATAACCGGAACACCATCTGATAAAACTTGGTCGTATTCAATTCTTTTTAATTCAATGACTTGATCGGCGCTTAATGGCAGGTCGTATTCGTCTATTATCATGAGCGCGCTTTCATCAATACGATAACCGACGATGCGCGTATGTAATGCATCGTCCAAAACGCGGTTGTAGTGAGCTAACACTCTATCCCAGGCCAGGCGGGAGATTGGCTCAGTGTCGACCATTAAACCGTCAATGTCTAATACTATGGCGATATTTTTCATCGTTTTCCTTTATAGATGGGGATGCCTTTCGGCATCAGGTTGGTAAATCTCTGCGCAGCGTGAAGCTGAAGGTGAGCGATCCCATTTGCAGCACATCACCATCGTGCAGCTCTCTGGGCGCTAAGCCAAGCCGTTCATAATTGAGTGAAACGCCGGCAGGGCTGCCTTCATCAAACAGCCAATAGGTCTCTTCACGCTTTCGTATGCGGGCATGCAAACGGCCGATACTATCATCATTCAAAACAATATCCACATTTTCCCGGTCGCTGCCAAAGGTGATATTAGAACCTTCAATGATAAATTCTTTGCCTGGATCTGGAGAAACGGACTTAAGAACAGGGATAAGGACAATTTCGGGTTGTGCAGTTTCATCAATTTCTTCGCCGGCAGCGGATGGGTCGATAACAGGTTTATCCTGCGCGCCGCCTCTTTTGCGCCAAAACCTGCTTATGCCCGCAAAAAGCAACAGCAGCAGCCCGGTTACTGCCAGAAAAGTAAAAGTTTGCCTCCCCGGTTCGGAATCCGGATCTTCTTCTTGTGCGGTGACTGGCTCTTCCGGTACCGGAACGGCCGTGGGGGGCAGGGGGCGTTCTACTTGAATGGTGATCCTCTGCGGCTCGCTTTGGCCGCGATAACCCAGTTCATCCAAAACCTGCACGACAAGCTCCACCTCACCATCACCCAGAGCGCTTATGTCCCAGGGAATCTCAAGCGTGCCTCCTGCCGCTGCCTCAACTAAAAATTCTTCGGAAATCCGCTGCGCTTGATTGTTGGCCAAAATAAGGACCTCGATCAAGGATCGTGGTCGATCATCTGGCCACGTCAAAGTGATCTCGAGCGGTTGAACCTGGGGTTGCAGGGCTTCTAATGCGGTGTCAGAGGCGGTACCCTTTCGCCGAATCTCATCAGTGGGCAATGAAAAACTAACCTCAGGGGCAGAAAGCGCAATATCAAATTCAGTGGCCGCCTGAACCGAATTTAGATTAAGTGTGATCTGATTGCGGCCGCTTTGCCGCTGGCGGGAACGATAGCTTAATTGGACCGGGTTGCCCTGTTGTTCCCAAATTTGAAAAATGGGGTCGACAGCCTCTGGCTGCGGCATGTGAACCTGGAAAGCCTGGGTTGCTTCCGTCAGGCGGGCCATGTTGTCCTGCTCAATTTCATCCGCTTCCTGGCCCAGGATGGCACCATAGATAGGGATTTTACCGTCATTGGCAGTGGCTACGAGTAGAGGATAGGAAAGCTGTTCGTCCAGACGTCGGGCATCAGAAAAGAGCAAGATCGTTTGGTAACGGGGTGTATCAATGCGCTGCTGCAAGTCTTCCAGGGCGAGGTTTAGCATGTCATTAAGCTGGGTCGGTCCCGGGCGGGACGGCTGGTAAGATTCGATTGCCGCCTGGACTTCTTGTGGGTACCTTTCATGCTGCACCAGAAACCGGCCGCTCTGTTGATCTTCTCCCGGCACAATGATCGATAGGCGGTCTAACCCATCGGGATTCATATATTGCGCAGCATAGCGCGCGATGGCGTCTAACACTTTTTCGCGCCGGCTCAGTCCTGATTCATCGTCAACCTCTTCGATACCGGTGTTGGCATCAATGACAAAGGTGGCATCAATACCAGCAGGTATGTTATCAAGGGAAAAATCGGCTACTGGAATGCCGTTTTCACTTAATGTAAGGCCGCTCAGATCGGCGGGAGCGCTGCGCGAATCGGCAGTTATCAAATTGATACGCACCATTGGGAATTGAGAAGTATCTATTCCAGCGACCTGGAGGCGGATTTCCTCCTGTGCCGTGATCCCAGGCGCAAACAAGAGCAATGGAATGAAAAAAATGCCCACGCCGAGCTTTGCAAAATGTTGTATCATAACGATGCAATCATCATCGACAGGTTGTTTTTGCAACTAAAAAGTTATGTAAACCTGTAAATTTAAAACATTATGTTTACAATCTACCTGTAGTTTGTTATTATAGCAAGAGAAATATGAGGCAAAAGGATAATCTTATGTGGGGGAAATTCAACCGCTGGTTAAAAATTAGTGCCCTGGTGATCGTGATTTTGTCCCTGGCCTGGCATACGGCCGCCCTTTTTGCCCAGGATCAAGATCCTGAAGAAGAACCGCAAGAAGAAGTCGTTGAAGAGGTTCAAGATCCATTGCCGAAGCTCTATATCACCGGTAATGATGTCACCAACCCGCCCAATATCATCTTGCATGTTTACGGCCGGGGTCGTGACGGCCGGGCGATTGATTTCAACAGCGAGCCGTTGACAATCAATCATAACGGCACAAATGTCGTCCCGACGATTAGCGGGTCTACTCCCACCGGCACCTTTACGGTATTTTTGATCGATATTCCGACCGGCGTAGAAGAACAGTTGCCGGCCATTCAAGATGCCATCATGCAGTTCGCCTCACCAGGTGGTGGCATGCAAGAGCAAATTGATACCGTTGCTATTTACCAGGTAGGAGAAACAGGTGCCATCCAACTGTTAGCCCCGGAAAGTTTTTACAACAGCGTGCAGAATTTCTTCGTTGATGAGTTGGCCCCGGAAACCGGGTCAACCGCTTTGATTGACAGCCTGGTGAACATGATCGATCAGATAGAAGAGATCCAGCCGCGCCCAGGTATTCCTTCCTCAATCGTGGTTATGTCCGACGGTACGGATGTGGTGAGCACCCAGTTTCAAGCCTCGGACATATTGACCCGGACAGCCGACCTGGAACTGCCAATTCATACGGTTTGGGTTGAGAGCACGGATTTAACATTGGCCGGTCAAGAGCAAGGGCAGGCGTTCTTGCAAGGGGTTTCTGAGGATACAAATGGCGTATTCACGACTCTGGATAATGGCGAAGGTCTGGCTGATATAT
The DNA here is from genome assembly GCA_028277515.1 of Anaerolineae bacterium. The sequence goes on along the minus strand of JANQGC010000114.1, from coordinate 20,904 downwards.
GGAATCATATTTCCGGTTTTCGTGATCAGGCCAGGGTTAGTTATGTGATTGATAACCTGGCCGGGGGATCGTTTGATGTACAGGTGAGCCTGGCAAACGATCCTTCTGTGAGCGATTCAACTGTTGTGGAAATGCCGGACAACCAGCCGCAGGTTGCTTTGAATTTATCTGAAGGAAGTGACGAATTGATGCTCCCCGATCTTGACGAGCCGGTGCAGCTGCGTCTGGGTGCGACGGTGTCATGGTTGGATGGAGAAGAGCGCGAGCTTACGGCCGCGCGCTTGGTGGTCAATGGCACCGATGTTATTGAAATACCAGTCGAGGAAATCGCGGATTTCGCTGTTGAAATTGATAACCTGCAATTCGGCGAAAACAGTATTGAATTTATCGTAGAAGACGAACAGGGATTACAAGCCACAAATCCTCCTACAACGATTTTGGTCAGTCAAGGTGATGAAAGTATTCCGGAGGAACTTCGACCCAGCCGTGATTGGGGCAGCATCATCCTGGACATTTTCCTGGTCCTGGTGGTTGTAGCCGTCCTGGTCGGAATTTTCTTATGGTTCCGGCGTGGGAAGGGCATGCCTACACTTCTGCCCAAAGGACGTTCCAAGCGCCCGGAAAGTGGCGTGACTTATGCCCAAGGGGGAACACCTCCCGAGGCAATAGCGGCCATGGAAGATTACGGCCGTCCGGTTGTCCAGGCTTACCTGGAAGTGTTGGAATCGATCACAGATATGCCGCAACGCATCGATCTCAGCGGTCCGGTCGTTCGTATCGGCCGCTCCCCGGCCCAGGCCGATATCGCCTTCCGTGAGGATTTAACCGTCTCGCGCCAACATGCGAATTTAATGCTGGAGGGCAACCATTACCGCATATTCGACGACGGCAGCACCAGCGGCACCTGGGTTAACGGCCGTCAAGTTCCAGAATATGGCGTGGAACTGGTCAATGGTGATGAGATCCATCTAGGCGCAGTCCATTTACTCTTCCGGCAACAATGATATTCATTTTTCCTAGAATGTATCTGTTATAAAAATAATAGTCGCCAACAGCGAGAAAGTGCATCTATTCAACTCAGACAATTAAAAGGGAGATTGAATCTTGCAAGAAAAAATATTAACACGCCATCCAGAGGGTAAGGAAGGCGTCAACATCGAGCGCGCGAAATACGATGATATTCGGGAAGCAATATTAAAAATTTTAGCTGAACATCCTGGGTTGACCTTTACAGAACTGACAGAAAATGTTGACCAGAAGTTGAATAACTTCCAGGGCTCTATTCCCTGGTACGTAACGACAGTCAAGTTGGATTTAGAGGCGCGCGGACTTATAGAGCGAATTCCCAAAAGCAGTCCCCAACGTCTTCGGCTGACTTCATGATTATATAGTCTGCTAAAAGACCAGGTGAACTCTCCTACAGTGTTTGAATTGATCCCAAAACAAAACGCGGCGATAGAAACTGAGGCAAGTGGTTTCCTTCTTGGGCCGGTAGGCACAGGGAAAAGCACCGCATTGCAAGGTCGGCTGCTGCGATTGCTTGAGGATGGGGAGCCGGCCTATACAATTTTGATAGTAATTGCCGAGCCGGAGCATCGCCAGCGCTATGAATCAGCAGTCATTGAGAAAGGCTTAGGTCCTTTTGCCGATTTAAAGATAACTACATACAGTCAGATGGCTGTGGAGATGGTCACGCTCTTTTGGCCTTTGATTGCTCGCCAGTCTGGTTTTGCTACGGCCCATAAGCCACCAACTATTCTCACCTATGACCTGGCCCAGTTGCTTATGTGGCGGGTAGTCAACCCGCTCCTTGATGAGGGGGCATTTGCCGATCTACGTTTGCGCCCGCAGCAAATTGTGAGCCAGGTGCTGGATACGCTAAACCGCGCTGCTTTAAACAGCCTTTCCTTAAGCGAGGCTATCGAGCGCCAAATGAAGACCTGGGCGGGTGAAAAAGTGCGACTGCTTGATCTGCAAGATGCGGAAAAGGCAGCCAAAGCGTTTCGCCGAATTTGTTTGCAGAACAGCTTGCTGGATCTCTCTTTGAGTGTTGAGGTTTTTGATTCTCAACTGGTAAATGACTCCCAATTCCACCGTTATTTCAGCGAACGCTTCCGGCATATTCTAGTTGATAACCTGGAAGAGCAAACGCCGGCTGGCCAAAACTTTGTCAGCAGTTTGCTCGATTTAACCGAATCTACGGTGATGGCCTTTGATTCGGGAGGTGGCTATAAACGGTTCATGGCCGCCGATCCCCTGGGGGCGCGCCATTTGCAAATACGGTCGCAAACATTTTTTCAATTTGAGGAAAGTTTTCTAGCTCCCCCTGAAATGGCCGGCCTGGCAAATCTGGTAGAAAATTTTTTGCTGCACACGACTAAGCCTACTGATGGAGCCGAAAATGTGATTCGAGGTGTCGTGACAGGCCGCTACCGGCGGGAGATGGTGCATAATCTGCTCCCGCAACTCAGCCAATTGATCAAAAATGGTATCCAGGCCCAGGATATCGCCATTATTGCTCCTTATCTGGATGGGGCTTTACGTTATTCCCTAACCCAGGCGTTCACGCAAACCGGGTTGCCCTTCCGTTTTTTGCGCCGGCGCAGCAGTCCGCGCGATGAGCCGCGTATCCGGGCCTGGCTGACCTGGCTGTCTTTGGCCCACTCACAGTGGGGGATTATGCCCACTGAGCATGACGTGGCTGAGGCGCTAGCGTTGAGTATTTATGGTTTGGATCCTGCGCGGGCAGCTTTGATTACCAGGTATTGTTTTGATCAGGGAACGGCCGAGTTGCTACCCGTTGAGCAAATGCCCGAGGATAAAGTTGAGCGTGTTGGTGGGGAGTTCCTGGCTCGCGTAGAAGAACTACGGCTCTGGTTGGTAGACACCGCGGAGGATGAGCCTATTGATGTTTTCTTGCATCGTCTGTTCTCAGAATTACTCTCGCAACGACGTTTTCAGCCGGTTCCGGATGTCGCCGGCGCGGCCGTTTGCAAGTGGTTGGTTCATTCGGCGACACGATTGCGGCAGGCTTCGGCGGCCATGGGCTTGAGATCAACGGCCGAAATCGGTTTAACGTTTGTCGACGGCATCAACCAGGGTCTTGTCACGGCCAACCCTCCTGACCTTGGTGAACCGCCTGACCCCAACGGCATTACCATCTCAACGATCTACGGTTATCTCTTAGCCGGGGAGCCAGTCAAGGTGCAGATCTGGTTAGAAACAGCGGCTACCGGATGGTGGGATATCCCCAGACAGCCGCTCAGCAACGCCTTTGTCCTGGCTAAAAGCTACGACCCTCAAAAATTGTGGACAATGACCGAAGATTTTCAAATACGCAATGAATTATTAAGCCGCATTGTGCGCGGGCTGGCCGGACGTTGCCAGGAGGGTATTCTCCTGGCCAACAGCGACCTTGACCGCCGGGGAGTACTTCAAGATGGTCCTCTTTGGCGAGCCTTGCAACCGCTAATAAAAATTGCTCAAGCTACATAACTAAGCGACCTGCTCTTCTTCGGTCTCCTTAACCAATTCCCTTTTTAGAACCTTACCCACCGAGGTTTTTGGCAATTCTGCCCGAAACTCGATGATTCTAGGGTATTTATATTTCGCCAATTGGGTTTTACTCCAATCAATCATCTCCTGTTCCGTCGTCGAATCGTTCTCTTTTTTAACCACCCATGCTTTTACAGTTTCGCCCCGTTTCGGATGCTCTACCCCGGCGACGGCAACCTCAACCACGGCCGGGTGGCTCATTAGAACCTCTTCCACCTCTCTAGGATATATGTTGTATCCCCCGGCAATGATCAAATCTTTTTTGCGATCCTCAATATAAAAGTAGCCATCTTCATCCATACGGGCGATATCCCCCGTATAGAGCCAACCGTCGCGCAGAGCATTGGCCGATTCTTCCGGCATGTTCCAATATCCGCGCATGATATTAGGTCCTTTGAGCAGCAGCTCGCCAATACCACCAACAGGTAAATCCTTATCCCCATCAACGGCATCAACAATCCGGCATTCCATATTGGGGATGGGTAGCCCAATTGATCCTGTGCGATTATCTCCTAAGAGGGGATTGGCATGGGAGACAACATGGGATTCGGTTAAGCCATAGCCTTCAACGAGCTTGCCTCCTGTAATTTCCTCGAAACGCTTTTTTGTCTCAGCCATCAAAGGCGCCGACCCGGACACGCAAGCGCGAATCGACGTCAAATCGTATTTGCCGGCCTGGATATCCGGATGGTTGTTGATAGCCACATATAATGTTGGCACGCCTGGGAAGAAGGTGGCTTTATACTCCTGGATGCTTTTCATGACATCTGCTAAATTGCGCGGATCAGGAATAACAACCATTTTAGCCGCAATGGATATGGGTAGAATCATTGAGGTGACCATGCCATAAGAATGGAAAAAGGGAATAGCCGAGATAAACACCTCTTTGCCATATTGTAAATCAGGAATCCATTCCTGAAGTTGGCGTGCGTTGGCCGCTAAATTAGCATGAACGGCGATAGCGCCCTTGGCAACACCTGTCGTGCCTCCTGTATATTGCAAAAGCGCTGTATCCTCACCGGTCACATGCACATTAGGCCTGGAGGCATTTTTACCCATATCGAGGAAATCTTTAAACCAGGTGTCACTTGCCTGCAGCGAAACCTTGTCCCCTGCCTTCTTTTCTCTGAATAATCCATAAAGGACCCTCAAGGTAAACGGTAAGTAGGTTTTAATATGGGTGACAATGATCCGTTTTACATTTGTATGCGGCTGAACATTTTTTAACGCTGGGTAATAACGGCTCATGACGAACACTGTTTCTGCGCCACAATCTTGTAGCTGGTGTTGTAGTTCTCTTTCGGAGTAGAGGGGATTGGTGGCGGTGACAATACCGCCGGCACGTAAGATGCCGAAGTAAATGGTGATAAATTGAGGGGTGTTGGGCATATAAATAACCGCCCGATCACCCTTCTTAAAGCCGCTGGCGGCCAGCCCGGCGGCGACTGCATCAGCAGCTTCATTTAATTCACGATAGGTTATTTTACTGCCCTGGAATATAATGGCCGTGTTGTTCGGTCTTTCGCCGGATGATTTTCTTAATATGGAAGTCAGCGAATGGTCGGGAAGCTCTACCTCAGGGCTAACACCTTGATCGTAATGCTTTGTCCACGGTTTATCAGCGTAGGTAAGATTCATTAGGGGACCTCTCCTGCTTATGCACTTGTCGATATTATCCTAAATGATAACGCAAATAATGCATTACAGTAAAATTTCTGGAACTAAAAGCACAGTTTTTCAGTAGCCGGTAATTCCCACGCTGTAACCGCGAAATCCTTTTCGCGTTCTTAGGCGTGTAAGCACACGCGATTTGGAAATCGCGATTACAAAGTGGGCTATTGAAAAATCTTGGACCAAATACCCGCGTTAAAAGGGGAGACCAATAAGATTCGCTCGATTGAGCGGTAATTCGCAGATATACTGTAGAGGGCTTCAATGTAGGCCGATTTGGTAAATCGGCAGCCGCGATTTACCAATACCCAAAGAGCACGCTGATCGCGTTACATAGTTACTCAATGAAGCACATCCTTTGATAATTTTTTATTGATTTGGAAATAGCGTATGAATGACAAACAAAGAATAATCGCTTTTCAGGGAGAACATGGCGCATATTCAGAGCAGGCAGTCCGCCAGCATTTTAGTTCTGAACCGCAAACATTGCCTTGCCGCACTTTTCTAGAAATCTTTCGCGCCTTACAAAAAGGGAAGGCAACGCACGGCATGCTCCCGGTTGAAAATTCCCTGGCCGGTACGGTTATCCAGGCTTATGATCTGCTTGTCGATTACGATTTACATGTTCAAGCTGAGGTCATTGTACGCGTTGAGCATTGCCTCATGACGCTTCCTGGCAACAAACTAAAAGATATCAAGCGGGTCAAATCTCATTACCAGGCGTTGGGCCAATGCGAACAGACGCTGCGCAGAATGGGGTTAGAACCCTTGACTCATTATGACACGGCCGGTGCTGCGCGTGACTTAGCTGAAAATCCGGAGCCGGGCACGGCCGTCATTGCCAGTGCACTGGCCGCAGAAACCTATAACTTAGATATCCTGGTATACAACCTGGAAGACCTGGACTACAACTACACCCGTTTCTTCGTTTTGGGTCACCAACCACCTGAGCGGCAAGATCCCAGCAAAACGTCCATCATATTTACCACGCGCCATGTGCCGGGCGCATTGTATGAGGTGCTGGCAGAATTGGCTCAACGAGAGATTAATTTGACCAAGATTGAGTCACGGCCACGCCGCAACCGGCCCTGGCATTATCTATTTTACCTGGACTTCGCCGGGCATGAAGACGATGCCCTGGTTCAAGAAGCGATGCTGGGTATCTTGAAGCGCACCTCGTTTGTAAAAATACTTGGCTCCTATCCGGCCGCGGCGCCGGTTGAGACCTAACTTATGGCACGGTAAGCGGCCGCAGAAACAGTTCATCTCTCGTCTCTTCACCAGGAATATCGATCGGCAAGCGCCGGCCGGTTTCACCGATGTAAAGTCCAATTTCAACCGCATATTCGCCGGCCGCTAAATCGTCCGGCAGCGTTATGGGATAGGTATCTACCACGATTTCCCCTTCCAGCCAGCGGCCGGTTGGATACTGGTTTTGCTGGGGCATTTGATCAACCTGCCATACGCAGCATGCTCCATTTTGATCGAGGACATGGACAAAGACGGTATAATCATGTTGTGGTCTATCCCCGGCCTGCCAAACCAGGGTTAACTGATATTCACCATTGCCGGATGGTGCAAGATCGTAGCCTAACAAGATGATTTCATTGCCGAAACGGGCATCAACTTCGCTCGCAATTGAGGGCGGATCGAAAAGGCGGTCCGTAGCCTCTACTGACAGCGATCCCAGCGGAAGCTGCTCTACCGTCTGGCCGTCGCCGGTGAGAATTTGTAGGGACACCTGGTAATCATCGGGTTCAAAATCTGTGGGTATATTGAGGCGTTGTGAATCGATCACAAACTGGGGCGATGCCCACTCAGTGAACGGATAAGTGTCATAGACAGGCTGCCCTTCCAGCAATACCTGCGACTGTCCTCCATCTCTTTCCAACGCCAGAGATAGGGTGAGTGAAGGCAGTGAATCCTCCGCTAACCACCACAATTCAAAACCCCAGGGTGCGCCGGCGGCAATTGTTTCTTCTCCCCGGCCATAACCAAGCAAGGTTAAACCCGGCAGTATTTGTTCGTTAAGGTGAATGGGTGGTTCAGGAAGACCCTCTGTTTCCTCACCAGGCGCGATCCGGATGCCCTCAATAAAATAGGAATCCCCGGCATAGCTTCCTTCATTGTCCAATTGAGCCAATCTGGACCCGGAGTCGGGGTCAAAAAGACCTACCCGCAGCCGGTAGCTGCCTGGAGGTGTTCCTAACGGGACGGGAAGGGACACTTGCTGAATGATGGTTTCACCTGGACGCCACTGCTCAGCCGGATAAGAGAACGTTTCTTTCTGGTTCCAGCGCCGTCCCCAATTGTCTTCGAGCTGGATGAAGGGCATGAAGTTAGGGGCGGGGCTTGCCAAAATGTCCCAAAATAGCAGGACTTGAAGCGCGTTCCCCGCTTGAACGTGTTCTACTTCATAACCGTGCAAGATAATGGTATCCCCAAAATTTATGCCGGCGTTGGCTGGAATGGGCGGCAAATCTGAGGCCGAGAGTTCATAGGCGGTAAATGCCGATTCATTTTCAATGCTGCCCCCCGTATCCATTTTCTGACCGGTATCTAAAAAAGGGGATGCCCAATCCCCCGCAAGGGTATTGTGGGGAAAAATGATCAGCGATCGGCCGTCAGATGGAAAAACAAGCGCATCCCCACCAGGAAGCCATTTCACATTTTCATATTGCTCGCTTAAAAAGGCGACGGTGGGGTGGCGGTAGTGTGGGGCGGCTACAAATATCGTTTTGCCGGAAAGATCAACTCTATCCAGGTAGGCGGCAACGGCCGTCAAATCTCCATCTGACTCATAAAATAAGGTCGGCTCCTCTGCCCAATCTTGAAAATAAGCCTTTTCTGTTGCCAGCCCACCGGAAAGCAAGATTAGCAGTGCGCCGAATAAAACGGCAAAGGTCAATGGCGGATAACCAAGGCGGCGCTCAAGATCGCGAAATAGAAACACAAACCCGACCGGTGGCAAAAAGAAGATAAACGGAATCAGGCCAATCGCGCGCAAATTACTAGGCACAATTTCATTAGTCGCCAGCGCGGTCGGTAAGATCATGACCAGGGGGGTAAAGATCAGCAGGCTAATCGCCGCCCGCTGCCAATCATAAGGAAAGCGGCGCCAACGCCAAAGGATGATGATCCAACCTAAAACGAGCAGGCCTCCCGTCATCCAATTGAACAACGGCCGGCCGGGCAGATTAAAACGCCAAAAAGGATCCCCTTCTAAAAAGAACATCGCCAACGATTTCAGAAAGCTTTGTCCGAATGTTAAATTGGAGCCGCCCGAACCGGGAGCTACCTGGCCGATACGTATCCAAAAGGCGTCAGGATTGGCAATGAAATACATTAGTAGAGGCAGCAAGGTGATGAAAGCGATCAGGATGAAAAGCCCGATTTGAGACCAACGAACCTTGAGAGAGCGGCGGTTGAGCAGCAGTGGGGCTAAGCCGAGTAAGAGTAGGATTGGAAACAGCCTGGCGGCTAAATAAGTATAGGCGGTTAAGCCAAAAATTAGCCCGCCGGCCGCCAGCCAACGATAATCATGGCGACGCAGCCCGCGAAACAAGGCGGCCACCGTTATAGCCTGCAGTAGAGGTTGCGTGATCGCGCGAAATCCCAGCCGGCTGAAGAGCACATGCCAAAAGCTGACTGCCAACAAAGCAGCAGCTAGAATCGCCAGTCGCCGGTCGGCCAACATTTCTCGCCCTAACCAGTAAGTGGCCGCAATGGTCAGAATGCCCACAAACGCAGCGGTTAAACGCAGTGAAAATATGGAATCTCCCATTAAGCGCATGACACCGCCGGCAAGATAAAAGAAGAGCACCTCTTTACCCGTGTAGCTTGAAATGAAGACCGGACGATCGCCCCGTAGACCAATATCAGCGGAGAGGATTCCATTGGCAGCTTCGTCGTAGTGTAATCCTGGAGGTGCTTTAGGCAGATTTGGCAAGCGTAAAGCAGCGGCGACAAGCATGCACAATACCATGAAAGCCAGCGCATGATTGCGCGTTAAACGATTCATAGGGGAGATTTTAACGTCGCTTTAATGGCTAGTCGAAGGCGATTAATGGGGGAATTAAACGGTGAGTTGCAGCCCAACATGGATAGAATTCACATACATGGGGTAAACTACGTGATACGTCCGAAAATTCACACCATTTGTTCAGCAATATGCTTACCAATAGGCGTGGGTACATCGGCGAGTTTGGGTAAACGGCCTAACTTTTGAAAGGCCTTTAACAAGAGCATCATCGTCAACCCTTGTGCTTCATCGTCGGCCAGGTTCTCGACAAAAGCCAGGTCAGCCTCAGTGGGGGTATAAAATTGTGCTAACTCATCCTCGGAGAATGAATGTTTGAAACAGGGATAAGCGGTCCGTCCGTTCGATTGCTGCCATAATTCCTTCTCTAAAAACGATCGTTTTTGCTACAATAATGTTTGCGTATAAATCACTGAAAATACGACAAGGAATTTTGGTAAGAATTGGGTTTTCAATCAAGTTTTATGAAACGGGACCATACAATTGCTTACTTGAGAGTTTCTACATCCGATCAATTTGATTGTTAGCGAGTTGTCCTGACTAGGTCGTTCTATGCTGGAATGTATGGAGATTCTCTCCATTGGTTCTCAAAAGTAAATCAATATTTATGCCATTAAGGGAAATTGGCAGTTAGATGGCTCCATGTCGAACTTGAGCCGGTGGATGAAGAAGCATGGGCTAAAACGAAAGAAGCAATAAAACGACCTGTAACTCTTGAAAGCTTTTTCAGAAGAATTTTATGCAGAATGACAGCTTAATTGGAACCAAGTTTCATCGACCGTCCCTGCGTCCTCATCTCCTTCCCCGTCCTCATCTCGTTGAACGGCTGCAAAGCGGCCGTTCGCATAAACTCACCCTCATTTCCGCCCCTGCCGGCTATGGTAAAACCGTGCTGGCCAGTTCCTGGCTGGAAACGTGTGATTGTCCGGTGGCCTGGTTCTCCTTAGGCAAGAAAGATGGGGAGCTGGTTCTATTTCTCAGCCATTTTCTTAGCGCCATTCAGGTACATTTCCCCGCTGCCTGTCCCAAAACCCAGGCTTTGCTGGCGGGTGCGAACCAACCACCCCTTGATTATTTAGCCACAACGTTGATCAACGAAACGGCCGTTATTCCCAACCCCTTCATCATTGTGCTAGACGACTATCACTTGGTCACCACACCAGACACCCAACAACTAGTGTCCACCTTCATCCAACACAAGCCTGAACATATCCACTTGGTTTTGATTACCCGGCAAGACCCGATGTTGGACCTAGTTAATCTACGAGCAAAGGCGCAGATCACAGAACTTCGCACCCGTGACCTGCAACTCAATCGAGATGAAGCACATCAGCTTTTAACAGATGCTTTGGGAGAACGTGCCACCCCAGAGTTGACCGATCATTTAACTGCAAAGACAGAAGGATGGGTGACCGGCTTGCATTTAGCCACCCTGATTTTGCGCCAGCAGGCAGACACAGACCTGTTCCTGAAAAACTTTAATGATGCCAATCAATACATCATGGATTATCTGCTGCAAGAAGTGCTGGAACGGCAGCCACAAGCCGTGCAAAACTTTTTGTTGTATACGGCCGTATGTGACCGTTTTTGTGCCTCCCTCTGCGACACCTTACAGGATAAAGTACCAGATTCGATGCCTTTCATGTCCTGCCAGGACATCATTGACTTGCTCGTGCAAAGCAACATCTTCATCATCTCGCTCGACTCACAAGGGAAATGGTTTCGTTATCATCATCTCTTTCAGGATTTACTGCAATACCAGCTCGCCATCCGCACAGATGCCCGACAAGTGGCACATCTTCATTTACGAGCCAGCCGCTGGTTCGCAGAAAACGGCTTACTGCAAGAAGCGTTTGACCACGCGTTAGCCGCCGATGATATGAACCAAATCGTCGAATTGATCGCCACGCATCGGCACAAACTGATGAACCTGGATCAATGGGCCATGCTACAACGCTGGCTCAACACTTTGCCTCGTCAGATCATCGACCAGTATATTCCTTTGCTGCTGACAAAAGCATGGCTTCTCAATCGCGCCTCAAATCACCAAAAGATTTCCCCCATTCTGCAGCAGATTGAGGCACTTTTGGCCGCAAACAGCAGACCCGACGCATCAGAACGGCTCATTTTACAGGGGGAAACAGCTGCTCTGGCCTCTCTTCTCCAATACTATGCGGGACATGGGCAGAGCTGTATCGAAAGCGCCCGCTTCGCCCTGGATGTGACTCCTGTTGAGCATTTCTGGGTGCGTAACTTTGCCATGTCAATAATTCCTGGAGCATTTCAGCTTAGTGGGCAGTTGGATGAGGCGTACAGCGAGATACAAAAAGCCTTAGACGAACAGGGGCAACTCAATAATCAGTATGCCCATCGGATCTATTTTGTACTCATGCTGGTGGAATTATTGTCAGCTAACTTGTATGGCGCAGAGCAGGCTGCCCTTCAGGCTTTAACGCTGGCAAAAGCAGATCATTTCCACACCACCCATGGGTGGACCTTGCAAACGTTGGGCTACATCTACTACCAATGGAATGATCTAGAAAAAGCGCGAACCTATTATGAACAAGTGCTAGAGCTGCGTTATCTGGTGTTTTCCAGTACAGTTGCCCATTCCTCATTTGGGCTGGCAAGGACGCTGCAAGCGATGGGGGCAGAAGATGAGGCACAGCAAGTCATGGCTTCTGTTCTCGATTGGGCAAGAGACAATCATTATCAGGCACTGCAACTGGCGGGGCAGTCCCATTTGGCGCGGATGGCTTTGATGCAAGGGGAGCTGCCACAGACAGCTCATTGGGCCAATTTCCTCGATCAGCAGTTGTCACAAATGTTGATGCTTGAAGTTCCGCACCTGACACGGGCCTGGGCGTTAATCGCTGAAGAAGATTGGCAAAATGCCTCGGAGTTATTGCAGCGTTTACAGCAATTTGCTAAGGATAAACATAACAGATTGCGTTTGATCGAAGTACTTAGCCTGCAAGCAATGCTGTGTGATGGTCAAGGCAAGCAAGAAGAAGCCCATCAGTTGTTGGCAACGGCCGTTTCCCTGGCAGCACAAGGCGGGATCATCCGGAGTTTTGTCGATTTAGGCGCTCCAATGGCCCAACTGCTGGCCCAGCTTCAAGTGGACGATTCCCACACCCAAGAATACATTGCTATTATCCTGACCGCATGTGGAACCCCCTTGGGTGATACTAAAATGCAACTGCGAGAATCGCTCACCTATCGTGAATTGGAAGTTCTGACGCTGTTAACCCAGCAGCTCCCAGACAAAGAAATAGCCCGCCAGTTGGTCGTCTCCATTAACACCGTCCGCTACCATCTCAAAAACATCTATGCCAAACTGTCTGTCTCCAATCGGCGGCAGGCGGCGCTGCGTGCCCTGGAATTAGGGTTTGTTGCCAACCCTGAAAATTAGAGAACATTACCTTAATACTACCAGTTTCCTACCATTATTTTGCCCGTAGGCAGGCCATTAATATGGCAAAATAACTGTATAGGCACGCGCAGATGCGCTGGAGGTTAGAGATGGTTGTCTACAAAGAAAATTGTTTTCATTTTTCTTTAGGTACGGAGGCTATTTACAGTATCATCGTGTACGGCCGTTTAGACGAGCGTTGGTCTGCGCAATTGGGCTTACAGGTTGATTATTCAATGTTATCAGACAACGTAACCATATCTACGCTCAGCGGCGCTTTTCAAGATCAAGCGGCGCTGTTTGGCGCATTGAACGGGTTGTATGGATTAGGGTTCCCCCTCTTAGAAGTGACTTGCACCACCACTCAACCAGCAGACTAAACACGAAACAAGACAAGATCTCGTACAGAAGTGGATAATATGCCACAAAAATCAATGGTTACAAAAACCAAATCTATCGGCTTGTTGAGAGCAGCACTGCTCATGCTGTTTTTCCTGGCAGACTTGGAACTGGTGTCTGAGGGAAATGAGTAAAAAGGAGACTTAATAATGAAAGATGTAAATGTGATCAACTTTGTACGCGCGGAAACGGATCATATGTTCCGCACCAACATCAAGATGGCTGGCATAAAGATCGGGGAATTGACGCATTTTCGCGCCCCCACGACGCCGGATAACCAGCCCGTTATCCGCATGAATCAGGATACGCTGTACTCGGGGACGGTTTTAGATTTGTCCAAGCCTGCTAAAGTCAAGTTGCCGGAGGTGAACGGCCGTTACCAATCCATGCACGTCGTCAACCAGGATCATTATATGTTCGTGGAAGCAAAACCGGGAACTTACGACCTGACCAAAGAGAACGTCGGGACACGCTTCGCCTATGTGACCATCCGCACCTTCGTTGATGTACTTGATCCGGAAGATTTAGCACAAGCCCACGCCGCTCAGGATGCCATCGAACTGACCGGTGACGGGCAAGGTCCCTTCGAGGCTCCAGATTGGAATACCGATCAATTGGCCGTGGCACGGAAGGCACTCAACGATTTAGCCGTCCTTGGCTTTGAGACCACACATGCCTTTGGCCGCCAGGAAGATGTACGGCCAGTGGATTACCTTGTCGGCGCGGCCGCCGGTTGGGGTGGATTACCCCAAAGTGCAGCTTTTTATATCCTCGACAGCGTTGCCCAAAACGATGGCGAAACGCCTCACGTGGTCACGGTAAAAGATGTGCCCGTCGATGCCTTCTGGTCGATTACAGTCTACAACGCCGGCGGCTATCTAGAGGCCAATGATCGGGGTGTGAACAGCTATAACAACTTCTCTGCCCAGACCAATGAGGATGGTTCCTACACGATTCATTTTGGCGGGTGTGGTGATGATCGCGTTAACTGCATTCCCATCACACCCGGTTGGAACTACGCCATCCGTATGTATCAGCCACGCCCCGAGATTCTCGGCGGATCGTGGGTATTCCCGGCGCCCCAGCCGATTGATTGACAAAAGGAGTTAAAAATGAACCCAAAACCACATGTAGACGGATCCTCTCTACCTTTCCCACAGCCCCCTTCCGCCAGTGTCGCCGGGCGCACGCTGGCGGAATCAAAGCATCAGTGGCGGCAAGAACCAAAACGCCTGCCTGACAATGCCCCCAATATCGTAATTTTCATGTCCGACGATGCCGGATTCAGCAATCCCGACACCTTCGGCGGCCCGGTGCATCTACCCACCATGACCCGGTTAGCCGAAAACGGCATTGCCTACAATCGTTTTCACACCACCGCCATGTGCTCACCCACCCGAGCGGCCTTACTGACCGGACGCAACCATCACCATGTCGGCGCGGGACAAATTGCCGAATTCGCCAACGATTTTGATGGCTATGTCGGTGAAATTCCCCGCTCGGCGGCCACAGTGGCCAGAGTATTGTCCGAATACGGCTACAACAGTGCCGCATTTGGCAAATGGCACAACACGCCCCCCAGCGACATTAAACCGGGCGGTCCCTACGATCAGTACCCTACCGGTCTTGGTTTTCGCTACTTTTATGGCTTCCTCGCCGGTGAAACATCCCAGTACGAACCGCGTCTTTTTGAAAACGTCAACCCTATCGAACCGCCGCACGATCCCAATTACCATCTAACCGAAGATATGGCCGAAAAAGCCACAACCTTCATTCGCAACCATCTGGCCTATACGCCCGATGGCCCGTTCTTCCTCTACTTTGCGCCCGGCGCGGTACATGGGCCACATCACGTTCCCCAAAAATGGGCTGATAAATACAAAGGCAAATTCGATGCGGGATGGGAAGTGTTACGTGAAGAAACCTTCAAACGGCAAAAAGGACTCGGCTGGATTCCAGAAGATGCAGAATTGACTCCCATCGATTCAAGTATGCAAAGATGGGACGATGTCCCTGAAGAACAACGCGCCTTCCAAACCCGGCTCATGGAAGTTTACGCCGGTTTCCTGGAGCATACGGATGCACAGTACGGCAAAATCGTAGACGAATTGGAAGCGCAGGGCCTTATGGAGAACACCCTCATCATTTATATCCATTCGGATAATGGCGCTTCCGCCGAAGGGATGAACGGCACCATTTCAGAACTGTTAGCCCAGAATTCGATGGCTAGTACGGTGGCACAACAATTGGAGGTGCTGGAACGGGATTATGGTGGCTTGGAAGCCATTGGTGGCCCTCTGTTGGAAAATATGTACCATCATGGCTGGGCATGGGCCGGCGATACACCGTTCAAAAGCACGAAGCTGATTGCCGCTCATTTTGGTGGTACGCGCACCCCGTGCGTCATTCATTGGCCGCAAGGCATTAAAGCTGACCGCAGGCCACGTCCTCAGTTCCACCATGTGATCGATATTGTCCCCACCTTGTATGAGGTCGTCGGCATTACGCCGCCGCGCCGTGTAGATGGCTTCGAGCAAATGGCGCTGGATGGTGATTCGATGGTGTATAGTTTCAATGATCCTGAAACGCCAGAGCAAAAGCGCCCCCAATATTTCGATATTATGGGCAGCCGGGGGATTTACCAGAATGGTTGGTTTGCCGCGACCTTTGGCCCCCGAAAACCCTGGTCAACGGATATCTCAGGTCTGCTCAACTGGGATCCTGATGAAGATGTCTGGGAGCTTTACGATTTGAGCAAGGACTTTTCTCAGGCGCGTGACCTGGCAGATGTAATGCCCAAGAAACTTCAGGCCATGAAGGATGTATTCACCATGGAAGCCACCAGGAATCATGTCTTTCCAATCGGCGGCGGCCTTTACATCCCGTTCATGTACCCGGAAGAGATGCGTGTGACCCCGCTCACCGAGTGGACCTTCTACCAGGGGCAGACCCGCATTGGCGAGACGCTGGCCCCCAGATTTACCAGCGGGTTTTCCTCGCTGGCGACGATCACAGCAGAGATGCCCGACAAGGCCGAAGGGGTGCTTTTCTGTCTCGGGGGCATCTCGGCGGGTTTCACGGTTTTCATGGATCAAGGCTGCCTGCACGCTGAATACAATGCTATGACGCTCAATCGGTACAAGGTGCGCTCCGAGAAGCCATTGCCCACCGGACAAGTGACGATCGAGGTCGAAACCAAGTTCGACGCCCGGCGGCGAGAATCCGGTGGCACGATCACGTTCCGGGTCAATGGTGATGAGGTTGGGTCCGGGCGTTTCGAGCGTTCCGTACCCGTGGGTTTTACCGCCTCGGAAACCTTCGATATCGGGATGGACCTGGGGTCGCCGGTGGCGCTTGATTATTATGCCCGTGCGCCTTTCAAGTTCAATGGCAAGATTGAGAAGGTGAATATCAAGTATATCTAATGGGAAATGATAAGAGGGTGGGAGAAACGGCCGTTACAAATCACCACCTATCCAACAAACATATGGAGGTATATCGTGAGTAAAAAGTTGGAAAACGCCAAAAACTTATACCTGCAAGGCATCAAACAAGGCCGGATCGAGGTTGTGGAACAGTACACCGGCGACAGATATACGCAGCACAGCACCGGCGTGCGCGATGGTGCGGAGGGGTTTGCGGAATTTTTCGCCGGATTTTTACAACGCACAACAGATCGTGATATTCGAGTGATCAGAGCAATTGAAGACGGCCGTTTTGTATTCCTGCATGTTTATCAAGACATCGACAACGGCAGTGCCAAATGGGTCACCACCGATATGTTCGATACCGACGAGAACGACCGGTTGGTAGAGCATTGGGACGTGATCGCCCCCTACATTGAACCGGAGGAGACTGTTTCTGGCAATGACATGGTGTTGGGTGATTTTGAAATTAAAGATGTCGAGAAAACAGAACAAAACAAAGCGATCATCCGCTCATTCATCGTGGATGTGTTTCAAAACGGCAATCATGACCGCGTCGCCAACTACATTTCTGCGGAAAAATACATTCAGCACAACCCCCATGTGCCCAACGGCATCGAGGCGGTGAGACAATTTCTAGCTACACAGGATTTTAGCTATGACTTCGTCTTTAAGGTGATCGGGCAGGGAGATCATGTGGTGGCTTACTCCAAAGCAACGCTCGATGGTCAAGAGTTAGCCGTTTTTGATATTTTCCGGTTGGAAAACGTGCTGATTGTGGAACATTGGGACAATATGGAACCGATTCCACCCAGAGACGAGTGGGCAAACACAGGCAAATTCTAATCATAAAAATGGTGAAGATTCAAATGAAAAAGTTTAGTTTGACACTATTTTTACTCGTCATCTTGTTAGCTGCGTGTGGCGGCCCTGCTGACGAAGGCGTGGTTGTAACCTTTCTCGTCGCCGACCGTGAGGAATACAAAATTCAGATCACGGACCCGGCCAAGATAGAAACGGCAAGAAAACTTTTAGCGGTGAGGAAGCCCCTACCATTCCCAATGGTCTCGTTGTTCGCGGCGAATCAAGTGTCAATGACGGGTATTCCTGGCATATTGATCCCAACTCTTTAGAGTTTGCCGATATGACAACCGAAGTTTGTGATGGACTTCCCCACTCGGCAGATTCACACCATCATTCAGACGCCGGATCTTCGCGGGTATTGCAGATAGGAAGAAATTTCGTTCAAGAACGTTTTTTCTTTTTCCTGATTCTGGCTATCCTGCTGCTGCTCACCCTGCTGTTAATCTGGCCCAATCTGACCGCTATTCTCACCAGGATACAGGATGCCTTTCTCGCCTTCACCAATTCACTGACGGAAGCTTTGGTAGGATTGGGGTTTTTTTGCTCATCGTTGCCAATATTGATGCCGTCCTGCGTCCCGTGCTGGTGCCCAAAGATGCCTACCTTAATCCAGCCCTGGTTATGCTCAGCGTCTTTGGCGGCCTAAACCTGATGGGTTTCATCGGTTTGATCTATGGTCCCGTGATCATGATCCTGCTGGTGACCAGCATCGAAGTGTATGCCAAATATATCATGCGTTCTGATCTAGAACCTTTCCTGGACGAAGATGGGTCCTTGAATATGGAAAAATTAGGATTACGGGAATCAGAAGCCGATCAGTCGGAGAAATCGGAGAGCATGTTTGACGTTGTCCAGCGCGTGGCCACCCTGTTCTCTCGTCGTGAAAAAGCAGACGAGGATTCTGAGCAGGCCACTTGACTCAACAAATAAAACAGCCATAAGAATCAATAAATAGGGAGTTCCCGTTGTGAGCACTAATATGAACAATATACGCACCACCATTATCAAAAAAGGCTTTTTTAACCCGCAGACTGTCCTGGATGATCTGAAAGCGGGACTGGTCCTAGGTATCGAAAGTGTACCGGACGGTTTAGCCCAAGGTTTTCTGGCCTTTGTGAACCCTGTATTCGGATTATATGGTTACATGATCGGCACCTTCACCGGGGCTTTCTTTACTAGTTCCGCCTACATGACCATTCAAGCCACCGGTGCGATGGCCCTCGTAGTCGCCAGTGTGCCCCAGACCAAGCACCCCGTCTATGGCGACCAGGCCCTCTTTCTCCTGGCTATTCTGACCGGGATTATTATGTTGGCCACCGGCCTATTGAAATTGGGGTCTCTCGTGCGTTTTGTACCCAATGCAGTGATGACCGGATTTATCAATGCCGTTGCGCTACTCATCATTCTCGGACAACTGCGAGATTTCACAGGGTATGCCGCCCCGGGAGCCAATAAGATAATCCAGAGCATCAACCTATTTTTTAATCTGGGCGAGATCCAACTGCCGACCTTGATGGTCGGGTTAGCCACCATCTTTTTGATTATGACACTTGAAAAAACCCGACTGGGGGCGCTGGGATTGGTGGCGGCCATGATTGTCGGTTCACTCCTCCCCCCGCTGTTCGGCTGGGATTCGGTGCAAACCCTCAACGACATTGCCCAATTGCCGGGGACGCTGCCCCGCCTGGTCCTGCCCCCCCTTAATCTGATCCCGGTCCTTATTGTGCCTGCCTTTTCACTGGCCTTTGTGGGCTTGATGCAAGGTGTTAGCATCACCAAAAGCTACGTGAACCCGGATGGTCAATACCCGGATGCATCCGGCGATTTTGTCGGCCAGGGCATGGCCAATATCGCCTCCGGTCTATTTCAAGGCATGCCGGTAGGCGGCTCCTTTTCGGCTACGGCGCTGGTCACCAATGCCGGGGCAAAATCACGCTTTGCCAATATCTTTGCCGGGGTTGTCATTGCAGTTGTGATCTTGCTTTTTGGCAAGGGAATCGGATATATCGCCATGCCGGCGATGGCCGGGCTGCTTATTGTCATTGGGTTCCGCACCTTGAAACCGGATCGGGTGATGATGGTGTGGAAGACCGGCCTGGTGCAGCAAATGGTGATGGGAATCACCTTTGTGGCCTGTCTGTTGATTCCGCTGCAATATGCGGTGCTGGTCGGGGTGGCCATGTCTCTGCTGTTGTTTGTCCTGCAACAATCCAACAAGATCACGGTTAAGGAGTGGCAACGCACCGAGACGACTTTGCCGCGGGAAATAGATGCCCCCGCTGTGGTTCCGGCCAATCGCCCCATTCTCCTGGTGGCTTATGGCAGTCTTTTTTTTGCCACGGCTCCGTTGTTTGAAAAACAACTGCCGGAGGTGACGGCAAAGACGCGCAATGCGGTGGTGATTATCAATCTACGGAGCAGTGATGATCTAGGCAGCACATTCCTCCAGGTTCTGGACCGGTATACAAGCGATTTGCAGGCGCAGGATTGTGTGTTGATGCTGGCGGGGGTGCGGCCAAAGGTCGTGGTGCAACTGGAGAAAACTGGTCTGTTGAAAAAGATTGGTCGTGAGAATGTATTTATGGAGGGTGAGGTGATTGGCCAATCGGCGCTGGCGGCGTGGGACGCAGCGGAGAAGTGGATAGCTACGGAACTAAAGCGACGGGCAACCGAAGCTGAGATGACGGAAGTGAACACAGATGAAAGGTAAACGGCCGTTGTAGACAAGGATAAAAAATTTAAACCTCCTTCCATCTAGAGTGGAAACATAGTAATAGATTGAAAACGAAACTGGTCGCGGCTAGTTTGACATCTTGAACATGTGAATTTTTGGACGTATTACGTATTTACCCATACATCTGCCCAAATTGTGAATAATATCACAAACGTATATTTCGCGTAGGTTTGGCGTAGTCTCCACGTACAGCGTGCGTCACTGACTTTGCATAAACTATATATCGAAGGGTAAAAATCTCTTCTTCTTCTCCTCCTTTTAACGAGAGTCAGGTTTCGGCGTTCCTGACTCTCACTAAAAATAACCGGGCCGGCCAATTGGCCGGCCCGTTGCAGTTTAAACTCCCCAACGGCCGATCGCTCAACGGTTTTTTGCTTTTTTGGCTGCCATTAAGCGATAATTCAGGTGATGATATTTCATATTACGACTGAAGTGCAATGGACGGCGGCCCTGGCCACAGGAAGCTATCATGTTGAGTCCTTGGAAAGCGAAGGATTCATTCATTGTTCCACACAACACCAGCTTCAAGAATCAGCCAATAAATATTTCCAAGGTCAAAAGGAGTTGTTGATTCTTTACATCAATGAGGAAAAAGTGTCCGCGCCTATTATTTTCGAGGACAGCTACGGTACGGGGCAATCCTTCCCTCATATATATGGCGAACTGAATCTTGATGCGGTTATGAATGTTATCCCATTCCCCGTTCGGAGCAACTGTGTGAATAAAAATGGTCCAATCAAGAAAAAACAGGTCTATCTTGCCACGAATTTCCATCGCGAACCATCGCATTAAGGATGACCAA